>JAZBOO010000315.1:0-20990 GCA_036351155.1 Candidatus Krumholzibacteriia bacterium
GAGGTCCGCGACCTGCTCGTCACCGTATCCCATGGCCGGCAAAAGGGTGCCGATCTCGGGGTAGATCTCGAAAGTTTCGGCAAGTTTACCCGTAGCCCAGGGGCGCGGGTCAACCAATTCCTCGGCACCCATGCGCATGGCGGCAACCACGCCGGCGCCATAGGCCATGTTGCCATGGGTAAGGGTCGGGCCGTCTTCCACCACGAGAACCCTCTTGCCGTTCAGATCAACGTCACCCTCCATGGTCAGGGGGCTGGCGGCGTCGATGATCATGGCGTTGGGGTTGATGGCGCGGATGTTGTCGCGCACCAGTTCGATATTCTCGAATTCCGCTTCCACTTCCTTGTTGATGACCACGGCATCAGCCATGCGCACGTTGGTCTCGCTGGGGAAGTAGGTGTTCTCGTGGCCGGGACGATGAGGGTCGGCCACCACGATGTGGCAGTCGCTCTTGTAGAAGTTGGTGTCGTTGTTGCCGCCGTCCCACAGGATGATGTCGGCTTCCTTCTCGGCCTCGCGCAGGATGGCCTCGTAGTCGACGCCGGCGTAGATCACGCCGCCGGCCACGATGTGCGGCTCGTACTCTTCCATTTCCTCGATGGTGCACTTGTGCTTGGCCAGGTCGCCGATCTCGGCAAAGCGCTGCACCTTCTGGGCCACCAGGTCGCCGTAGGGCATGGGGTGACGAACGGCCACGACCTTCTTGCCGGCCTTGCGCAGGATCTCGCAGATGCGGCGGCTGGTCTGGCTCTTGCCGCAACCGGTGCGCACGGCGCCCACGCTGATCACGGGCTTGGTGCTCTTGATCTGGGTGTGACGCTCGCCCAGCATGGAGAAGTCGGCACCGGCTGCGTTGCAAACCGAGGCCAGGCTCATGACCTGCTCGTAGCTACGGTCGCTGTAGGACATGACGCAGACATCGGCCTCATGCTTGTTGATCAGGTCGACGATGTTGCCCTCGTCTTCGATGGGAATGCCATTGGGGTACAGGTCGCCGGCCAGCTCGGCAGGGTACTTGCGGCCGTCGATATCGGGGATCTGGGTGGCGGTGAAGGCCACGACCTCGAATTTTTCATTGCCGCGGTAGACGCAGTTGAAGTTGTGGAAGTCACGTCCGGCCGCGCCGAGAATGATCACCTTGGTCCTGCTCATGATTGCTCCTTGAGATCCGTTGCGGATCAGGATGGGCCGCCGCCATCGGGAATTTTCCGGATGGAAGCGATGATTCGGGAGGTCGACCAGCCGGGCACCATAGGCACACGCACAACGCGGCCGCCCCAGGATTTCACCTCGGCGGCACCCACGATGTCATCTTCTTGATACTCGGACCCCTTGACGAGCACGTCGGGCCTGATCAGGAGAATACACTCCAGCGGTGTCGGCTCGTCAAAAATAGTGACCGCGGAAACCGGCCGCAAGGCGGCAATGAGGCGGGCCCGATCCTGCTCGGGCAGAATGGGACGGCCCAGGCCCTTGAGGTCCCGCACCGAGGCATCGCTGTTCAGGGCCACCACCAGGTGGTCGGCCGCTGCGGCAGCCTGGGTCAGACTGGCCAAATGCCCGCTATGGACCAGATCGAAGCACCCATTGGTGAATCCGATGGTCTGTCCGGCGGCATGCACTTCTGCGGACCAGGCAGCCAGATCCCCGCGTGCCAGGACAATCCCGACTTCGATTCCGGCGGTCATTCGGCCTCCCTTTCCGTCAGATGAGTCATCAATTGACGGGCCGTCACCGCTGCGGTCCCCAGTTCCCGGACGGCCAGGCCGGCCGCATGGTTGGCCAGGGCGGCGGCCGTGGCATAGTCCGCACCCCCGGCCAGGGCGGTGGTATAGGCAGCGATCACCGTGTCCCCGGCCCCCGTGACATCGTAGACCATGGTGGCCTCGGTCGGCAGGTGACAGGCCGGCTGCCCCGTCTGAAAGAGAGCCATGCCGTGCTCGCCCCGGGTGATCAGCACCGCTTCAGCCTCCGTCCGCTCCAGGAGGCGCGCCCCGGCTTCGGCCAGGGTGGCCTCGTCCACGATCCCCAGGGCACAGGCCTGCTCGGCCTCCTTCTGGTTCGGGGTCAGGGAGGTGACTCCGCGATACTGGCTGTAGTCACCTTTTTTGGGGTCGACCACCACCGGCTTGCCCTGGCTCCGTGCGTAACCGATGAGCGCGGCCAGCGCCCCATCGGTCAGAACCCCCTTGCCGTAATCGCTCAGGATGAAGCCGTCCAAAGGACCCAGGGCCTGAACCTGCTTCACCAGCTGGGCCACCTGGTCCTCGGTCAATGGCTGGTCATCCTCGCGGTCGGCACGCACCACCTGCTGACTGTGAGCGATGATGCGTGTCTTGACGGTGGTCGGACGTTCGGGGATTTCCATCATGCCGGCGGCGTCGATTTCCCGGTGCGCCAGCAGGCCGCGCATCTGCGCGCCGGCCTCGTCCTTCCCCCAGATGCCGCACAGGACCGCCTCGGCTCCCAGGGCACGGATGTTGGCCGCCACGTTGGCCGCCCCACCCAGCTTGACGGTTTCCCGCTCCAGCCTGACCACCGGCACGGGCGCCTCGGGACTGATCCGATCCACGCTTCCCCAGAGGAACCGGTCCACCATGCTGTCGCCGATGACGGCCAGACGGCGCCCCGCAAAACCTTCCAGGATATCCTTGTATTTACGTGTCATGTGGGCATTCTTTCAGTTTGTTGTCGGTTGGACTGGCGTCGGCCGCCGACCGGAAGCTATCATCCACACTCAAGAGTGTCAACGCGGGCCCCGTGGCCCGGATCCCTGGATTCCCCTGATTGCGAGAGGATTATTCATGAACAAGGCCCCCCAGCAGAGGATCACCCTGGACCTCGGCGAGAAAGAGTCCGAGGGAATCTACAGCAATCTGACCCTGATCAGCAGCAGCCCGGCGGAGTTCATCCTGGATTTTGCCCGGCTTTTGCCCGGCAATCCCAAGACCAAGGTGCATGCCCGGATCGTCATGACGCCCCAGGCAGCCAAGGCCTTCCAGTTGAATCTGGCCCGGAATATCGAGCATTTCGAGGAGAAAAACGGCGAGATCAAGCTGGCCGGGCAGCCCGAGCAAGGCCCGGGGATCGGGTTTCAGACCAACTGACCCGGCCCTGGTCATCCCGTGTTGACCAGGCTCCGCAACCGCCAGGTGGCCAGGGCCAGCAGGGTGACAAACCAGATGGCCAGACCGGTCAACAGACCGGACAGTTCCGGCACGCCATACCCTCGGCCGATCATGTCATGGAACACGGTGATCGCCTGACCGGTGGGCAGAATCTTGCCCACCGTTTGCATGAAGTCGGGCACGATTTCCAGCGGCCACCACAGGCCGCCCATGGCCGCCATGATCAAGGTCACAGCCAGCCCCAGACCGTCGGCCTGAGCTCCGGTGCGGGCCACGGTGCCCAGCAGGACCGACCCGGCGGAACTGACACCGGCAAACAGCAAAACCACCAGCACCAGACCAGCCAGGGAATCGCCGTAATCCACCCGGAACGGCGGCAACATGTTGAGAGCCAGCAGGACACCCGCCTGCAGGAGCCCCAGCACCATGCCTCCGATGAAGAAACCGAGCACCAGGTCCAGGCTGCTCGCCTTGCTGACCATGAGGCGAGCCAGCGTCCGGTCCTGCCTTTCGGTGACCAGATCCTTGGCCGACAGCATCAGGAACATCATGACGAAGAAGATGGTGTAGGCCGGCCCGAGGTGCAGGGCGCTGCGGTCGAGCTTGAGGCCCGTGTCGGGAATGCGACCCAGCGTGCGCGCCGCCAGGGTGATTCTGGGCTCCTGCCAGGCTTCCTCGAACCGGTCGGCCTCGAAGGGCTGGGGAGCCAGGTCCGAGGCGGTTTGAGAAAGATGCAAGGTGGCCCGCTGCGTGTTGAGCTTGACGATGGTCTGGTCGATCAGAGTCCGCGCCGTCTGGCTGCTGAGCCGATTGGAATCGTAAAGCAAGCGCAGACTGACCGAATCGGCCCGGGCCACCCGCTGAGTAAAATCTTCGGGAATGTAAAGGGCGCCGGTGATCCGCTGCTTGTCGATGGCGCGGCGGACGGGCTCCTCGGCAATGGTGGAATCGGCGCGAACCAGAAGGAAGCGCGCATTGTCCAGCAAGGGGGCCAGCAAGGCGTCGGCGGCTCTTCCCCCATCCAGATCGTAGACCATGAAGCGTGGGCGGTCATCGGCCCCTGAGCTACCACTCCAATCCCCCATCATCTGTCCCATGAGGAAGGAAAAAAGCATGGGCATGAGGAACAGCCAGATCAGGTTGGATCGTTCCCGGAACACGCGGGTAAGTCGCAGCCGCACCAGAGTGGCAATGAGGACGGGGTTCATATCAAACCTCCCCGGCGCACACGCCAGCGGAACAGCACCAGATTGACAGCCAGCAGACCGAACGACACACCGAAGAGCACCAGGGCCGGTCGGGGATCGCTGCCGATGCCCTGGCTTTCCATGAGAATGTTCTGGAAAGACTGGTTGGCCCAGTAGTTGAACATGAACTGGCTGATATTGGTCATCCAGCCCGGCAGGTTGTCCAGCGGGACCATGTTGCCCCCCAGCATGGCCGAAACCAGGATGACGACGGTGGTCAGGTTGTCCATGTATTTCTCGTTGGGACTGAGCAGGGCCAGCAACATGAACACGCTGGAGGCGGCGGTGCTGCACAGGATCACGATGGTCAGCAAGGAAAGCGGAGCGGCTGTCAGGTCCACCCGGTACAGGATGCCACCTGCCAGAAACAGGACCGAAAGCATGAAGACACCCTGTCCGGAGGCCGCCAGCCATTTGCCCAGCAAGAGGGAACCGGGCCGCAACGGGGCGAGCAGCTGACGCTGCAGGGTTCCCGAAGCCCTTTCCCGGTGCAGGTCCCGACAGTTGGCCGCCACGCTGAACATCAGGAAAAACACGGCAAAAGTGGGCAGGAAGTAATTGAAAAGGTTGACCTGACCGTCGTTGGCGCCCTCGCCGGTGGGTGCCTTGTCGTCCACCGAAAGCGTGATGCCTCCCTCTTGCAGGGCCTGGACCAGGGCCATTTGACGGTCCATTCCGGTGAGGAAAACCTGTCCCACGGTCTCCAGTTCGCTGTTCTGGTCACTCCGGCGCACACGTTGCCAGATGTCGGCGAAATCTCCGGCGAAAAACTTCTCCGCCCAATCTTCCAGCTTCTGATTCTCCACCGGATCGGCGGTTTCAGGCCAGAGGGTCACGTAGGCGGCCTCGTTGGCCTGGACCAGCACCACCAGGCGCCGGATGACTTCCTCGACGATGCCGGCCTTCAACTGGCTGGCCGGGTCTTTCCAGACCTCGATGGCGACCTCTTCGTAGGAAAAGAATCGTTCCGTGAAGTCAGCCGGCAGCACCACGGCAGCCGCCACCGCCCCCTCCTTGACCCAGGCGGCAGCCTGGGCAGTATCGGTCCAGGTGGCCTGGAAGAAGCCGGTTTCTGCCAGTCCATCGGCGAGAGGTTGCTTCAGCATGTCCGGCAAATCGCCCGCTACCAGGGCCACCGGGATGGCGCTGATACCCCCGGTTTTTCCGAATAATCCCCCCCCAAAGGACAGCCCCATGATGAAGGTGAGCAGAAAGGGAACCACCAGGCTGATGACGAAGGACTTCCTGTCACTCACCATGCGCTTCAAGTCTTTGAAAGCCAGTACGATAACCTGCATCCCTTGACCTACTCCCTCAAGCTGCGGCCGGTGAGGCTCAGGTACAAGGTTTCCAGGTTGGGACGGTCAACTTCAAGCTGGGATAAAGGCAAACCCTGCTCCTGAAGCCAGGCCTGGATCAGAGGGAGGGATTCGGCACCATCGCCGACCCGCACCTCAACCTTGCCCCGGCGCCGGCCCACACCACGGCAACTGGGCCACTGTGCACAGGCTTCCTCAAGGGCCGCCATCTTATCTTCGGGCAGGATGAACCGGATCAGGTCCTCGTTGCCGATCTGGTGGATCAATTCTTCCTTGTCCCCCACTGCCACCATTTTTCCCTTGTCGATCACCCCGATCCGGTCGCAAAGCTGCTCAGCTTCCTCCAGGTAGTGAGTGGTGTAGATCACCGTCAGACCGCCGCCACTCAGCTGCTTGATCATTTCCAGGATGCGGCTGCGCGCCTGAGCATCAATGCCCACGGTGGGTTCGTCCAGGTAAAGGACTTCCGGGGAATGCACCAGCCCCACCACCAGGTTCAGACGTCGTTTCATGCCCCCCGAATACTGTTCGACCTTCTGGTTGGCCTGCTCGGTCAGATCGGCCATTTCCAGCAGTTCGGCCACCCGGTTTTTCAGGACCTTCCCCCCCAGACCATGCAAGCGGCCCCAGAATTCCAGGTTGTCCCGGGCGGTCAGATCGGTATAGAGGGCGATTTCCTGGGGCACAATGCCGATCAACCGCCGCACCTGGTCCGGTGCCGTGGCCAGGTCGTGGCCGCCGATGACGGCTGCTCCGCCATCACTTTTGAGCAGGGTGGCCAGCACGCTGATGGTGGTGGTTTTGCCGGCGCCATTGGGGCCCAGCAGGCCGAAGAGTTCGCCCCGGCTCACCGCGAAGCTGACGCCATCGACCGCCCGGTGCGATCCATACTTCTTGACCAGATTGTTGACCGTGATCACGATTTCTCCTCGGGAGGTCGAGTCTTCCAGCGGCGATGCAGCCAGAAATAATGTTCCGGGGCCATACGTACAGCGGCCTCCAGACGTTGCACATGAATTTCGGTCAGGCGAGTGACGGCCGTTTCCTCATCCCATTCGGGGTCCGGAAAGACCGGAGGGTCGATGATCACCCGGTGGCGGCCATCGTCCAGCCTCAGGATATGCCCGGTGACGATGGGACACTTGAGCTTCCAGGCCAGATAAGCCGTCCCCCGAAAAACCGAGGCCGGACGGCCCAGGAAGGAGCAGAACACCCCGTCCTTGCCCGCATCCTGATCGGCCAGCAGGCCGATGAACTCGCGACGGCGCAGGGCCAGGATCATGTCCTTGATGTTTTTCCCCGAGCGGATGATGCCGATGCCCGCCCGGGCCCGGATGTCGTTCTGGACCCGGTCCACCCGGGCGTTGGCCTGGCTCTTGACGATGAAGTTGACCTTGTGGCCGGCCGCCACCACCCGAGCCCCCAGCAGTTCCCAGTTGCCGAAATGGCCCGAGACCAGCAAGCCGCCCTGACCGGCACTGACCACCTGATCGAAATACTCCTGCCCCTGAATCTCGGCGAGATCAAGGATATCTGTGGAATCGAGCCGGGGAAAAGCCAGGAACTCCATGAGGGTCATGCCCAGCTGGCGGTAGAACCGACGGGCGGTGACGCGGATCTGTTCCTCATTCATTTCGTGGCCGAATGCCTGCCGGATGTTGTCCAGCACCACGCCCCGCCGGAAGCGCACCACATGCCACACGAAGGCCCCCACTCCTCTGCCCACGGCCAGTAGCCAGGGACGCGGCAAGGGGCGCGCCAGCAGAAAAAGTCCGTAGAGCAGTCCATAGTCGAGCCACTGCCGAGGACGAGAGGTCATGGGGTCTCCGGGCACACCTCAGCGAGGTGCGGATCAAGAGGGTGAACCCTGATGGGGGAATCACCAGATCTTACGCGCCAGACCGCCTCCCGGCAACCTCTGGATCAGGCCGGCCAGCTCCAGGGCCAGCAGGGCTTCCATCCAGGCCTGTTCGCTCCCGGCCCAGCGTCCACGCAGCTGTTCCCGGGACACTCCCTCGAAATCCAGGCGGTCAAAGATCCAGCGGGCGGCTGTGCCGCGGTCGGGGACAGCGCTGGCCACTCCTGAACCTTCCGCACGAGGAGACGACCGTGGAGCCGGAGGTTTCAGCACGGCATGGATATCCTCCGCCGAGGTGACCAGGTGAGCCCCCTCCTTCAGGAGCCGGTGACAACCCCGGCTCGACTCCAGATCCACGGGTCCAGGCACGGCGAACACCTCGCGGTTGTAATCCAGGGCCAGATAGGCCGTGGACAGGGCGCCACTGCGGGAAGGCGCTTCCACCACCACCACCCCCTGACACAGCGAAGCGATCAGGCGATTCCGACGGGGAAAGTGGAAGCGGCGAGGTGCGGCTCCCTCCGCAAATTCCGTCAGACAGCACCCCGCAGCTTCAATTTCCCTGCGTAACTGCTGATGCTCATGGGGATAGGTGCGGTCCGGCCCCGTGGCCATGACCGCCACCGTGGAGCCGCCAACATCGAGGGCCCCCTGGTGCGCCGCCGCGTCAATGCCCAGGGCCAAACCGCTGACGATGGTCCAGCCCCGGACAGCCAGCGCACTCGCCAGTGCTCGGGCGAAGGCCAGCCCCCTTGGAGTGGCCCGCCGGGTCCCGACCATCGCCAGCAGCGCACCTTGCAGCGCCTCTGGCTGCCCGGTGACTTGCACCTGCCCCGGAGGGTCGGTCATCTGATCCCACAGGGCAGGCCAGTGGGGGTGACCTCGAAACAAAGAAACAGGGGAGCACACGGAGGGAGCACGGGAGGGCTGGCCATGCACATGGGCCATGGTCGGGCTTCACGATCCGGGAGGAGATGAATGGATCAGGTCCTGTACAGCCGCCTGAGCAGATGCCGCAGCTGATCGAGACCCTGCCTGGCCACCGAGGAGATGGCGATGACCTCCAGGGCACCATTATTCTCGCCCCATTGCCGAGCCTCCTCCAGGGCAAGCGCGGAGGCCTCCTCGTCGAGGATGTCCAGCTTGGTGACGGCCACTCCGAACGGAAGCTCGGCCAGGCGATTCCCATGCTCGCGGAGCTCTTCGCGCAGCACGTCCAGGGCCCGACAGGGCGACTCGAAACTGGGATCCACAAGCAAGAGCAGGGCCCGCGTGCGTTCCACATGCCGGAGAAATTCGTGTCCCAGGCCCTTGCCCTGGCTGGCCCCCTGGATCAAACCGGGAATATCGGCCAGGGTGCAGCTGGTGAAGTCGCCCAGATCCACGATGCCCAGGTTGGGCACCAGGGTGGTGAAGGGATAGTCGGCCACCTTGGGCCGGGCCGAGGTGATGACCGAAAGGAGGGTACTTTTGCCGGCATTGGGCTCACCCACCAGGCCGATGTCGGCGATGAGCTTGAGCTCCAGACGCACCTCGAGTTCCTTGCCCTCTTGTCCCGGCTGGGAATACATGGGGGTCTGGTTGCGGGCGTTGCGAAACTCCCAGTTGCCCTTGCCGCCCTTGCCGCCGGTCAGGACCTTGATTCTCTGGCCCTCTTCCAGCAGGTCGCCCAGGGGGCTGTCGTCATCGGCCCGATACAGGCTGGTGCCACAGGGAACCCGCAGGATGACATCCTCTCCATCGGCCCCGGACCGCTTCTGACCACCGCCGGGCTGTCCCGGTTTGGCCTTGTAGTGGCGCTTGTATCGGAAATCCAGGAGGGTGGAGAGTTCGCTGCTGGCCTCGAACCAGACCGATCCCCCTCGTCCGCCATTGCCCCCATCGGGGCCCCCTCGGGCCACGAATTTCTCCTTGCGGGTCGAGACACAGCCGTCGCCGCCCTTGCCGCTGCTCAGATGAATGCGGGCGATATCGAGAAACACGGGTCACTCCGGTCAAAGGGGTTACTTGGTCAGGGCACGGGCCACGGCAGGGGGAACAAGTTTCCCCAGGTCGCCACCGTGCTTGATCACATCGCGCACCAGCGTGCTGCTGATGGCCGCGGTTTCGGGTCGCGCCAGAAAGTACACGGTCTCGATTTCCGGGGCAAGAAGGGCGTTGACCCCCGCCAGGGACCATTCGTGCTCGTAGTCGCCGGCCGTCCGGATTCCACGGATGACCGCCGGGGCCTTGCGCTTCCGGATCTCATCGACCAGAAGCCCGCCAAAGGATTCCACCTCGACCTGTGGCAAGTGCTCCACCGCGGCGCGAAAAAGGGCGACGCGCTGCTCGGTGGGCAGCAAACCCGCCTTGCCGGATTCGGCCACCAGCACCGTGATCCGCGGGAACAATCGGCAGGCGCGCTCCAGAATATCGACATGCCCCAGCGTGACGGGGTCGAAAGACCCCGGGTAGAGAACCGGCGCGTTGTTCATGGCTCCTCCAGTCAAGACACGGGCCCCAGGATGGCCAGCACACTGCGCCCGTATTTGCGTTCCTGCGCCTGGTCGAGGGTAGGCCAGGTCTTTTCGGGATCCCAGGTGGGATCGAAACCCGAACCATGCTCGACCACGGCGCGGCGAAAACCCGGGCCCGTCCGCAGCCGTTCCAGTTCCTGCAACATAGACCAGGGCAACCCGGAGCGGTAGGGCGGATCTGCCACCGCCACCCAGGGCCCCTCGGGTGGGCCCCATTTTTCCAGCCAGCGCAGGGCATCGGACTGAATCACCTCGAAGGAACCAGGAGCAGCCCCACACAGGGCCAGGTTTTCCTGAACCAGCTTCAGGGAAGCTCCCGCAATGTCCACGAAAACCGCCCTCTGGGCCCCTCGACTGAGAGCCTCGATGCCCAGTCCCCCCGCCCCGCAGCACAGGTCGAGGAAAAGGGCACCGGGAAGGTCGCCTGCCAGCATGGAGAACAAGGCCTCCTTGACCCGGTCGGTGGTGGGGCGCACCGCCTGGCCCTTCGGGGACTTCAGCACGCGGCCTCGCCAGGTTCCGGAAATCACCCGCATCACAATCTCCCGGTTTGCCGACGTTCCCAGATCAGGCTGCGCAACATGGAGGTCCGCGCCACCTCGGCCACCGTACCCCCGGAGGCCCAGAGGCGGAAGTCGGCGGCCCCGGCGTAGAGTCGGCGCCTGCGGTGGTAGAGATCTTCCAGGCCATCCCAGCCCAGCCGGCCGACCAGAGGGCGCGCATCCAGATCGCTCTGCTTCAATCGGGCCCGGATTGTTTCCCAGGGGGCATCCAGCCAGATGACCACTCCACGGTCCCGCAACAGTTCCACCGCCTCCGGCGATTCCACGATTCCCCCACCGGTATCGACCAGCAGGGGACGCTGGCCATCCAGGGATTCCAGGGCCAGCACTTCCCGGCGACGAAAAGCGGGTTCCCCATCCTGGGCAAAAATATCCGGAATGGACCGGCCGGCCTTCTCCGTGACCAGAACATCGACGGAAACGGCAGGGCGGCTGGTTGCCCCCTGCAAATGACTGGTCACGGCGGATTTTCCGCTGGCCATGAAGCCGATGAATGATGTCCACATGGGAGCATCCTAATACACGAACCCCCCGGGAACAATCCCGGGGGGTTCTTTCTTCCAGGAAAATTGCGGCGGTCTAGAATTCCACCAGCTTATCCGGAGTAATGACGACCTCGGATTCGGGGACCATCATCTCACGCGTGATGTATTCATCGGTCACGATCCGGGGCGTCACGAAGACCACCAGCTCACGGCTGTCCTTGGTCTTGCTCGTGTGCCGGAACAGCGATCCCAGCAGGGGAATATCCTTCAGCACCGGAATGCCGTTGACCAGATTGCTTTCCACCTTGCGGATCAGCCCGCCGATGATGGCGGTCTCGCCATTTTCCACCAGCACCCGGGTGTCGGATTCACTGGTGTTGATGATGACACCACCTTGAACCGTGGCCTGGCTGGAGAGATCGCTGACCTCGTTGTGGATGTCCAGGGTGATCCGGTCCTCACTGTTGATGTGAGGGGTGACCTGGAGCATGATACCGATGGTGGTCAGCTGGGTGACCGCGTTGCCGGCCTCATCGCTGACGATCAAGGGGATCTTCTGCCCCACCAGGATCTTCGCCTCACGGTTGTCCGTGGTGGTGATGATCGGGTTGCTGATCAGGTGCGCCTTGTTGTCGTCCTCCAGGGCCTGGATGCGCATCATCATGTCGCCCCAGTCCTGGATGGTGGCCACCCGCAGGTCGCCGGCCGGACTCTGTACTGGGTTGTCGATGGTCATGCTTCCGGCCAGGTTGTTGCCCGGGCTCTTGAAGTTGTTCAGGGACCAGTTGATTCCCAGTTCGCGTGTCACCTTGACATCCATGTCCACCAGGCGGGCGTTGATCTCCACCTGCGGTGTCTGCGAATCCAGATCAAAAGCCATGTTGGTGATCAGATCCACACGTGCCTGAACGTCATTGATGATCAGGCTGTTGGTCCGCTCATCCACATCGAGGTTGCCGCGGTCGGTCAGCATCTGCTCGAGAGCATCCTTGACTTCCTTGGCGTTGGCGAAGCTCAGAGGAACCAGGCCCAGGTGCAGGGCCTCCAGTTCTTCCACCTGCTTGCGGGAACGCTCGACGGCCAGTTTTTCCTGGCGCAGTTCCTCCGCACTGTCGATCCGGTACACCCCGTTCTCGACCACGAAGTCGAAACTGTGGGCGCGCAGAATCACCTTCAGCGCCTCTTCCCAGGGCACCTCTTCCAGCTTGACGGTGACCTTGCCCTCGACCCGAGGACTGGCCACCATGTTGGCGCCGCTGAAACTGGCCAGCGAGCGCAACACCGTGTTGATGTCCGCTTCCTGGACATCGAGAGAAATGGGTCGGGTCGGAGGGGTGACCGGAACCGGGACGGGGTTGTCCGCCGCCTTGACTTCGATCTCTCCCTGGGCCAACGCCCCGCCCGCAATCAGCATCAGCAGCATGGCCGCACAGGTAATGAAACGGATCCTACCGAACATTTCTAATCCTCCGTGTTCTCTAATTTGAGAACCACCTGGGTGGTGATCCCGTAAAGAGTGACCCGCGCGGTGAGTGAGTTTTTCCGGATGCTGACGACGCGGCCATTACGGACCCGATCGCCTACACGCAGGATGTAACCGAAACCTTCTCCATCTTCCACCAGGGCAAAACGATCGTCCGTACCCCACATGACCCCGACCAGCTGGGCACTGTTCATGTCCACCAGGTCCGCGGCCGAAATTTGCTCGTATTCACCATCCACCAGGATGCGGAAAGGATCGTCCTTGCCGTAACTCTGGTAGAAGAACTCGTTGGCCCGCAGCGCGTTGATTCGCTGCATGGACTCCTGAGAAGGCGAGAGCGACTCGTCATCGTTCTTGTCCGCAGCCAGCACGGCCTGCATGGGGATGAGGATCAACCCCAGGACCAGCGCGGCACAGAAACGTGTCTTGATTCGCGACAACATGGGGACCTCCTAATGGCCGCTCTGGGCCTTGGCCACCTTGGCCTTGGCCTGAATTTCACCGGACGCCGTGCCCTGGTCGGTGACCACCGGATTACCGGTGGAGTCCAGGGTGTAAGCGGTGAGGGTGAAATCGGTTTTCATGGTATAGGGCGAATCTTCCTTGTCGCCCATTCCGGTCAGCCTCAGGTCGGACACGTTCACGATCCGGTTGAGATTGGCCAGACGACTCAGGAACACACCCGTCTGGTGGTAGCTGCCTTCGATGCGCACTTCCACCGGATTGTCGGCATAGAACCCCTTGGGAATGGGATTCTGCGGGCGGAACAGGGTGAACTCGACACCCGACTGCTGACCGGCCGCCGTGACCTTGCGCAGCAGGTTGGGCATTTCGTTCTTCTCGGGCAGGAGAGTTTGAGCCACGTCCCACTGCTGATGCAGAATGGCGTACTCTTTCTCCACCCGCTCCAGATTGCGGACCAGCAGTCGCGCTTTTTCCAGATCCTTGGCCAGGGCCTGGTGCTTCGCCTCCAGCTTGCCCACCTCGACCTTGCCGCTGGCGAAGGTGAAGGGGTACATGGTCGACATGAAGTACATGGGCAAAGCCACGACGACCAGGAGAATAGCGCCCGCCCATCTCAGGAGTTTGGGATCCTTGATATCGATGTCCATGGCAGTCCTTCCTATCCTTCAAACGGCGCGGAGGCCGGCTTGAGTACAGCCGACGCAGTGGCCTTGAACTTGATCACCTTGACGTCCCCGATCTCGCCCTTCTCGGCCACCAGCAGATTGACCCCGGCAAAGTAGGGGCTGCTGGTGACGTTCTGGAGAAAGTCGCTGACCAGGAAATTTGAGAAGGTCACACCCTCGACGGTGTAACGGTTGCCGCCGGTATCCTCGAACCGGGTCAGCCACATATGCTGGGGCATGCTGCGGTTCAGTTCATCCAGCAGGTGCACCCGGAAGTACCGGTCGCGATCCAGGTCGGTGATGACATCCAGACGATCGTTCAGATCCTTGCGCTGCTTGTTCAGGCGCTTGATCTTGGCGATCTCGGGAGCCAGGCGCCGGGTCTCGGCTTCCTCTTCCGCGATGGTGTCCTTGAGGTCGGCAATCTTCTGCGACTGGACAAAATGGGCCGAAGCGACGATGGCCACCGCGATGGCCACCAGGGCCAGGGGCGCGAAGTTGCCCACCGCCGGCAGCTGTATCGTTTTGCGCTTGGGGAGCTCTTCCCTGGGCAGCAGGTTGATCCTGATCATGACCGCACCTCCTCACGCAGGGCGAGTCCTACGCTGACAGTCAACAGTGGGCTGAGCTCCTCGGCGTTTCCTTCCGGGAACAGCGAGGGATCGAAGTCCAGCCAGGCCAGGGGGTCGGCCACCTCGCTGGGGACTTCGTAGCTTTCGGAGAGATATTCCTGCAGCCCCGGCAGGTGTGCCCCACCGCCGCTTAGGACGATGCGGTCGATGCCGTCGGCTTCGCCGGCAGTCTTCAAATAACTGAGGCTGGGCTCGAGGCCCTGATAGATTTCCGAGCCCACCGACCGCACGATGTCCTGCACCAGCTGCGCATCGACATCCTCGATGTGCCCGCGGGCCACCGCCTGGGCCGTTTCGTAGGTCAGCCCCAGTTGCTTCTGGAACTCCTCGGTGAACTGGGCCACGCCCAGGGGCAGGTCACGTGTGAAGTAGGGGACCCCGTCCTTGATGATGTGGACGTTGGTCACTCCCCCACCGACATCCAGCAGTGCCACGAACTCGCTGGGCTTGTCGTCCGACAGGGCACCATCGGGCTCGGCGGCATTGAAGTCGTCGATGTCGCCATCGATCTCATCAACGCTCTCGGTCGCCACGTTCTCCACGGCCGCCACGATGCTTCTGGCCGCATGTTCTTGACTGTACTCCCAGGCGTTCTGATTGGCGAACGAGGCCACGTCGATCACGAAGGGGCGGAAGCCCGCATCCCTGATGAGCTCGGCGTGGGAAAGAATCATGTCCTTCTTGGCCGCCACCAGCAGGAGTTCCATCTGGTTGGCACCGATGTCCTCCTGGAGAATCTGGAAGTCCAGGGTGATGTCGTCGATGTCGAAGGGAACGTGCTGTTCCGCTTCCCAGAAGATGGCCTCGCGGGCATCCTCCTCGCTCATCTTGTCCATCACGATTTTCTTGACGATCACCGCACGGCCGGCCACGGCGCTGGCCACGGGCTCGTCTGGAATTTCCGCGGCTTCACCACACTCGCGAATGGTCTGGATGACCAGTTCACGATCCATGATTTCCCCGTCCACGATGGCTTCAGGCGGCAGATCGGTCATGGCAAAGTGCGTAATGACCGGCTTTTCCCCCGACAGATCCAGTCGCAAACACTTGACGACATTGGATCCGATATCCATCCCTATCAGCGATTTTTGTTTCCTTTTAAGGAATCCAAACATGTCAGCCTGCCTTGCTGCTTTGAGCTTTCTACTCTGAGACAACCGTCGGATCGAACTGCCTCGTCAACGGGACCGCAACATGCGTGCCACTGTGGAGATCGGCATCTCCTGGACCCTCTTGAGCTAAATCCTGCAAAAAACATCCGGAATCGGCCCTTCCTCCGGATTGGCCATTCAGGGCTCCTCGGCTGCCCGCCAGGCCGGTGGGCAGGATTTGCCCGGTGTGGTCAGAAACGTCCGATGTACCAGCGGAATACACCCTCGCCAAAAAACAGAACCAGAGCCGCCGCCGCGGCAAGGAAGGTACCGAAGGGAAGCTTTGCGGAACCCTGGACCTTTCCTCGCCCAAAAATCAGGGCGAAAACCGTGCCCAAAAATGCTCCCCCGAACAGCGTACCCAGCGCACCCCAGGGACCCAGGAAGGCACCCACCATACCCATGAGCATGATGTCGCCCCCACCCATGCCCACGACTCCGCGGAGCATCTTGTAACCGTAGGAAACCGCGAGAATGATTCCGCCGCCCAGCAACAATCCCATCACCGCTTCCGGGAAATCCCGGTTCCCCGCCAGTGCAAAAAGCAAACCCAGCACCATGCCGGTGACCGACAGGGTGTGGGGAATGATCATGTGCTGCCAGTCGATGACGGCGATGTCCAGCAACAGCAGCAGAAAGGCCGCTGCAGCCAGACCCTGAATGGTCCAGCCAGAGGCCAGCACCCCGAGCAGAGCGATCACGGCACCGGCCACTTCCAGCAGGAAATAGCGCAGCGGAATGGTGGTCTGGCAACGTCGGCAGCGGGCCCTCAGGAGCAGCCAGCTGACCAGCGGAATGTTGTCGTACCAGGCCACCTGGTTCTTGCACCCCGGGCAAAATGAACGCGGTCCCACCACGCTCAGGTTCCGGGGTAGACGGTAGATCAACACGTTGGAAAAACTGCCGAAGCAGGCGCCCAGCCAGCAGGCTGCCGCCGCCAGGATGGCCACCGGCAGGGGCTGAGCCCAGACGGGAATTGACATCAGATTGGACACCATGGCCTGCATGATCAGATCTCCGGGATGGGGCCGATGAAACCCGGCCCGTAGAGTTCAATGAGTTCCAGCTTGCGCTCCAGTTTCTGGATCATCTTCAGGGCCAGATCCTTCATCTGGGGGCTGTCGGTGGACAGGTACATGGTCTTCCAGAGTTCCAGGCTGACCCGATCGTCACCAGAACGGTAACGGGCGAAAGCGGCGAAGCGGCGTTCCACATCGGTGGCGTCGGGACACTGCCCGGCCATTTCGAACCAGAGGGCCGCCCGCGGGAAATCACGATCGAAAACATAGTAGATGAAGCCCACCTGAAAATGCAGCTTGGCCGAACTCGGGTTGGCCAGGACCCCACGCTTGAGCATATCTATGGCGGCGGGAAAGTCTCCGAAGTCGGACCACTTGACCAGAGCGGCGAAGTGATAAGCCTCGATGAACATGGGATCGAGAGTGATGATGCTTTCGATCAGAACATCCATGTAGCGCAGATCATTCTGATCCTTGGCAAAGGCACCGTAGTACTGGATGAACCGGAACCACAGATAATCTGCGGTGACCGCACGGTAACCCAGAGTGGTTTCCTTGAGAAATTTGCCCGAGGGGAAATACAGATGTTCGTTGCGTTCCTGGACGTCCGGATGGGCGTCGAGAACTTGCAATGAACCGATGGTGACGGTCATCAGGACGGCCACCAGGACCACACGCAGAAGGGTGCCGCTGAAATTCCCCGACATCAGCGAAGCTCCCGCCGGGCAAATACGCCCCCGGCCACGATCAGGATCAGACCAGACCAGGCCACCCCGTAAATCGTGGCCATCAACAGCAGATCACCGGAGACTCCTGCCCCGTGGACCACCTGGGCCCGCACGTTGAACACCTCGAGGTTGGGCAGCAGATAGTAAACCATTTCCGAGGTGATCTTCTGGAACTCGGTCCCCTGCAGCTGGCCGAAATCCCGGATGGACTGACTGAGGTGACCCACCGCAAATGCACCCAGGGTGAAGACCGCCGCCAGGATGGGCGATACGCAGGTGGAAAAAAGCACGGCCACCGCATTGATCACGGTCAGTTCCAGGAAGGTCAGATAGAAAACCGGAACGAAGCGCAGCGAGAAGGTGCCCGGGGCCAGGAAGGTCATCAGCAAGAACAGAATCCCCATGATGGTCAACATGGTCAACAGGGTCAGGTTCAACCCCATGAACTTGCCCACCAGGTATTCACGGCGCCCCACCGGCTTGGACAGGATGGTCAGGATGGTGCCCTTGTCCATCTCCTTGCGCACCATGCCGCTGCCGACGAAGACCACCACCAGCAGGCCGAACAGGCTCATGCCGGCCAGCCCAACATCGGACATGATTTTCCCCTGGGCTCCGACCGTCAGAGGGGACAGCACCGCGGTGCTGGCCAGCATCACGAACCCGAAAACGCCCACCAGGTAGAAGATCCGGTCACGGACCGTTTCACGAAAAGTGCTCCAGGCCAGGGCTGCGATCCGGTTGCTCACGCGCTTCCTCCCCGGTGTCCCACCGCCGAGAGAAACATTTCCTCCAGGCCCGAGGTGCATGGCTGAACAGATAGAACTTCCAGCCCGTCCTCATGACAGCGATTCAGGGTTTCCCTGAGGGAAGACGCACTGTCCGCCGTGACCTCCGTCAATGAACCTTCGGGGTGTGAGGACCGGATCTTCACGGCGTAACCGGTCTCCTCTCCCCCCGCCGCCAGATCGCGGACCAGGACCATCTGCCCTTCATTCAGGATCCCCACACTGTCGGCCAGCATTTCCACGTCGGGAACGATGTGCGAGGAGAGGATGATGGTCTTGCCCTGGGCCTTGAGTTCACGCAGGAGATCGCGGACCTCGCGACGCCCCACGGGGTCCAGTCCGGACATCGGTTCGTCGAGAATGAGGAGCTGAGGATCACCCAGCAGGGCCTGGGCCAGCCCGATACGCTGGAGCATGCCCTTTGAGTACTTTTTCAATCGACGTCCGGCACTGGCCTCCATGCCGGTCCGTTGCAGGGCCCGATCGATCTCTTCTTCTTGAGCCTTCGCGGGAATACCCAGGAGGTCGGCGTAGAATGCCAGCAGTTCTCTGCCGGTCAGATGCTCGAAAAAATACGGCCGCTCGGGAAGATACCCCAGGCCAGAGCGCGCCTTGCTGTCCTGGTGGTCTCGCTCAAAGATGCGCACCTCACCCTGGTCCGGGTGAATCAGATCCAGGATGCAATTGAGGGTGGTGGTTTTTCCGGCTCCGTTGTGACCGAGTATGGCGAAGACGCTGCCCTGAGGCACCTGGAACGACACCCCGGAGATTCCCCTTTGCTTGCGGCGCAGGAATCCGGAACGGAAGGTCTTACCCAGGTCTCGCACCTCCAGCACCGTGGTGCCCGAAATCACTGGCCGGGGAGCCGCCACTGGCCAGGGGGCCGTTTTTGCTCCCAGCTTCTCCCGGATTCGCCGCTTGGCCATGACCGGCTCGGGAGTGTCGGGCAAAGCGACTGGTGTGTTTCTTACCACTTTTTGCAAACTCAACGTGCACCTCCGGCCCTCAAGAGAGCCCAGCAGCCCGGATTGACCATTTTATCGGTATGATGGGGGAGAAATTGCAATGCCGGTGCCATATCGGCACCGGCACTGAAGTGCGGAGGGAAAAGGGAAGCGAACCGATCAAAGCAGCTCGACCGAAGATGGGTCGATAACTAGTTTCCGGTTTCCAGGACCAGGATGTTGCCGTCCTTGCCAAAAGCCGAGATGGTGTAACCCACGATGATCCCGTTATCCAGGACGGGCTCCACCCCGATTTCCCCGGGAGCCGCAGCGGCTTGCCCGAAATGGGGCTCCGTATAG
Source organism: Candidatus Krumholzibacteriia bacterium (assembly GCA_036351155.1). Classification (GTDB taxonomy): domain Bacteria; phylum Krumholzibacteriota; class Krumholzibacteriia; order LZORAL124-64-63; family LZORAL124-64-63; genus LZORAL124-64-63. Next base: position 19,352 of record JAZBOO010000315.1, read on the forward strand.
AGACCGGTGAACGAGTTTCGTAACAGAGCCGTACCGGGCAGGTGCGGCAGGATATCTCCCGCCGCTGTCGAGTAAATACCCTCGTTGATGGCCCCGTAAGATTCCACCGCCAGCTGCACGGTATGCGCGTTGCTCTGGACTTCGGACTCCCTCGCCCGATCCTTCATGTTCAGTAAATTGGGAAGAGCCATGCCGGCCAGGATCCCGATCACCAGGACCACGACCATCAGCTCGATCAGTGTGAATCCGTTATTTTTAAACATCATGAAACCCCGTTACCGCGGACTCCGGTTGCGACCCTTGAGGGTGAGCAAAACCGGGAATCCGCCTTCGTTGCGTCGTCCGTAGGCCTGGATGACATAGTCGCCCCCGTTGGTGGGCGAGCGGTAGGTCAGATCGCCTTCCCCTCCTTGAAAAAGAAGCCGTCCGCCGGTCAAGGGATTGTCCGGGGCGCGGTCTTCAGGAAGGTAGGGCAAAAGGTCCAGGTGATCCGTCGGGTAACGACCCTGGTGTGCTGCGGCATAGGTTTCGGCAGCGAGCTGGACCGTGGCGGCGTTTCCACGCACCGCAGCCAGCTGGGCTCTGCCTTTCAAGTGGATATATCCGGGAATGGCCAGCAAGAACAGACAGACCAGCACCAGGCTCGCCGTCCCGAGGGACAGGACCAGCGTGGACCAGTCAAAACTGTGCAGATCTGGCCTCTTCAACTTCACGCTCATCTCCTGTTTTCAACAGAAAGGGCGGGACCATGTGCGGTCCCGCCCCTTTGACTCGATCGAAAGCCCAGCTTCGTCGTTTTCGAAGCTTCGTCGAATTCGAGGCTTACTGGCCGCTGCTCAGCGTCAGGATAATCCCGTTGTTGTTCGGGCCAGCGGTCGCGTCCTTGCCATAACCGGTGATGGTGTAGCCATCGGGCACACCGTTACCGTCGGGGTCGACCTCGATGATGCCAACCTGGCCGGAAGCGGCAGCGGCGGCACCAAACTGGGGCTCACTGGCAGCGCCGGTGAAGGCGTTATCCAGCAGGTTGCCACCGGGCAGCAGGGGCTGCAGGTCGGCGGCCAGGTCACTGTAGATACCATCGTTACGCACGGCGTAATCCTCGGCAGCCAGCTGGACGGTATGGGCAGCGCCCTTGACCTTGGCTTCCTTGGCACGATCCTGCATGCTGATGAAGTTGGGAATGGCGATGGCCGCCAGGATACCGATGATGACCACGACGATCATCAGCTCGATCAGAGTAAATCCCTTACGATTAAACACTAGACGTCCTCCTTGCATCGGCCGCTTTCGCAGCCACTTGGCTAATGCACCGGGAATCCGGCACCTCACGAACCTGCCTACGGCAGTCTTTTCAAGCAATGGTTGTGCCAGTTGCTTGAGCTTTCTCGACTTGCTCGTAAGTGACTTTGAAAAAGAAACTTACGATCTCTCCACCTGGGCTCCACCTGGACTGCCATCCCGGTTTTTCCGGGCTAATTGCCCATTTGCCCACCCCGATGAACCTTTATGCCGTGCGAGACGACATCCCGGGGCGGAGTGGGAAACCACCCGGCCCGGAGGTCTCCCGCTCAAACCTCTTCGGTCACCATGTCCGCGTCCTCGGTTTCCCGGATCACCGATTCGACCGCCGCCAGCA
>JAZBOO010000316.1:0-6151 GCA_036351155.1 Candidatus Krumholzibacteriia bacterium
TATCCGTGTCTTTCTGTGGCTGGTATTGCCGGCCCTTCTGTGCAGCTGCGGCGGGCCTCGGGTGCCGCGTCCCGTCCCCGTGGTGGGCACGCTTGACGTGCAGTTCGTCGATTCCGCCTGGGACGGCCTGGAAGTCCCGTTCTCGGGCCGCTGTGGCGATTGCGGAGGCGGGGGCCGCAGCCCGGCCTTGCGCATTTCCGGCCTGCCGGCCGAGGCCAACGAGATCATCGTCGAGTTCAACGACCTGCGCATCAGGGAACTGGCCACCAACGGCGGGCACGGCACGCTGGCCATGTTCACCGGAGGGCGCCCGGAGATCACCCTGCCCTCGGTGCGCGAAGAAACCATGAAGCTACCGCGGGGTGTGCGCAGCGCGGGGAAGCATCGCTGCGTGCTGTTCGGCCACAAGGATGGCGCCTACAAGGCTCCCTGTGGCTGCGGTCAGGGCAACGAGTATGTGGCGCGGGTCATGGCGGTGCACCGGGAAGGCAAGGACAGGCAGATCCTGGCCGAAACAACCATCGCCATGGGTCTATTTTGAGGAGCCGGGTTTTTCCAACCCGTTGGAAAACTACTTGGGCCGATGGCCCAGCACTCGAGCCGGCAGCATGATGATGCCCTTGAACAGCTCGAACACACCCTGGAACACGATGCCGATCAGGCGGAAGGGCAGCAACAAGAGCCACACCAGCGGGTAGAGCAACAATCCGAAGATGGCAATGGGCCAGCAGATCACAAAGAGGATCAACCACAGCAGAAACTTGATCATGGCGGGCTCACTTTCGGTTAATGGGGCGAGAACCGATCCCGCCCCTTCCCACAGTTTACTGAAATTCGTGTTCCATCACATTCTCCAGAATATCATAGCGGAGCTGGCTCTGGGTTTCCTCGTTGCTCAGCAGAATGATCATTCCATTCGACCGGGGGAACAGGGCGATCAGCGATGTGAATCCGTCGATGTCGCCCCCGTGGTGGAAAACCGTTTGTCCGTGGTTGTTCAGGGAGAACCAGCCCATGCCCACGTTGTTGTGGTCGTGCTGGGAGGGGGCTGCGGGGAACACGGCAGCCCGGTCCGCGGCCGACATCAAAGCTCCGTCGAGCATGGCCTGGGCCCAAAGAGCCAGATCATCCAGGTTGCTGACCAGGGCCCCGGCCGCGTAGGGCACAGACATGTCGATGGGCGCGACCGGGTTGCCCCCCCGGTAACCCTGGGCGTATTCGGGGCCGACGATGGAGCCGGTGCCGTACTCCGTGTTGCTCAAGTTCAGGGGATTCAGTACAGCAGTTTGCAGGTAGTTCTGGTAGCTGGTCTCGGTCAATGTCTCGATCAGCACACCCAGGGCCGCGAAGTTGGTGTTCGAGTATTCCATGGCCGTCCCGGGGGTGAAATGGAGAGGTTCTTCCAGGACGGCTTCAACCAGTTCTTCGGGCGTGTGGAACTCCCCCTGGTCCACGAAGCCCAGGTAGTCGGGCAGGCCGGAACGATGGGTCAGCAGGTGGCGCAGGGTGATCTCATCGCCGCGGGGAAAATCGGGGAAGTAGGTGGCAACGGGGTCATCGAAGGAGGTGATGAGACCCTGGCTCTTGAGCTGGACCACAGCCAGTGCCGTGAAGGCCTTGGTCATGGAGCCGATGCGGTATTTAAGCTGAACATGGTTGGGAGCCTGGTCGGCAGACCTGGCCAGGCCGAATCCCTCGTGGACCAGGGTCTCCTCCCCTTTCTGGATCAAGGCCACCCCCCGGAAACCGGAATCGGCCAGATACTCCTGGGCGGTGGTGTAACTGATCTGGGGCTGGTTGGTGGAATCCTCGTCGCTGCATCCGATGGCAAGGACGGCAAAAAGGAGAAGGGTGGCGGTCATGGAGAACTTCATCGGTAAAACCTCGCTTGGGGGTGGTGATTGTTGCTTTCAGAACCCCATGGCAAGGTGCGTGCCGGTTGGGTAACCCATTAAATTTCAGCGGATTATACACTAAGCAGGCAGATTAGGTCTTGTTTTGTGTGGCGAGCTGGAACATGAACCCGGAATCATGTGAAATTTCACCACAGAATTTCGGGAGGGCACAAAAAAACGGGGCCGGAATTTCTTCCGGCCCCGTTCAGGTTCCATCAGGCGATGGATCCGAAGTTCAGCTTACCGGTACATCGACTTGATGCCGTCCCAGCTGGCGGGCTCGGTGGCCACGGGGCCTTCCTGCAAGCCAGAGAGTTCCATCCGGTAGTTGAAGTTGTAGCCAGCGAAGCCAGCGGGAGGAGCGAATTCCTGCGCACCAGCCCACAGCCAGATTTCCTCACCGGGAACGCCGTTGATGGTCATCGAGGCAACTTCACAAGCCAGGGGGGCGACTTCCTGAGCGATGGCGGCATCGACACAGTTGGTCGGAGAGATCTGGAAGAACCAGCCGGGAACTTCAAACTCAACGTTGATGCTCACGGTACCGGAGGCGCCAACGATGGCCCTGTACCAGTCGGTGTCCTTGCCAGTGTCAGTCCAGCCACCCACGCCACAGACGGTCAGGTTGCCAGCATCGTCGGCGACCAGGTCGCTGAAGCGGTTCTGGTCCACGCCGTTACAGCCACTGTTGAAGCCGTCCACGTAGCCAGGACCGTTGTCGGGCTCGCCCTCGGCAAAGCCGTCACAAGCAACGATGCACGGGGGAGGAGGAGTGAATTCGGTGACGGCCAGAGCGTAGTCACCACAGGCACTACCATAACCGTCGACGACGATGTAGTAGGTCATCCCGGCGGTCAGGGCAGCGTTCTCGATGAAGCTGACATAGTCGGAGTAGAAGTCGTCGTTACAGGCGATGACGTTGTAATCCATGTCCAGGACGTAGGTCTTGGTGTCGTAGGTCGAACCAATCAGGTCGATGGAGATGGACATGTCAGCAGCAGCGGTGTAGCTGTACCAGGCGTCCGGGCTCAGGCTGCCGGTGTAAGGGCACACTTCGTCCCAGGCGTCGGTCAGGCCACAGGTGTTCCCACCGTCGGCGTAAGGCAGAGCGGTGATGGCCACGGCGTCAGCCATGTTGTCGCCACCGGTGCGATCATTGGAGCCGTTCTGGGTGACGTGGGTGGTGCCTTTGAGGGGCTGCACGGCATCGGGGGTAATAGCCATCGCCGAGGTGGCGAAAAGCATGATGAGGGCGAACGTGAGCAGTTGACGCATGAGGTTTCTCCCCTACATGTTGATTTCCCCGGGGGGAAATCGTCCTTGAACGTGGCGGGTCGGCATACTGTAACGAGTGCAGAATGTCCCGCCCTGGATTCCGGTGAGTGCGTTTTCGACAATGGAGCGAAACGCCCGGAAATTCTCGGTTCGAATCAACTTGAAAACAAAAATCCGTGCCTCATTGTCCAGGTGCAAAATCAAGAGATGCAAAGCTCAACACGGCACGGATCATTTCTCAAGTTGGGAAATCGTACCACGGATACTTCTGCAAGACAAGTGGTTAGTGGAGAATAAAAACAATAAAAGATCAAAAAGAACAATGTTGGGGCAAAACCAGGGGCTTTCATACGAAAAATTTGGTGAAAGGGGGTGAAAATCGCGCAATTTCCTGTCAGATAGACAGGGAAATGGAAAACGGGAGGCCCCACAAGACCTCCCGTGTTATCTTACCCCATGATAAATGGGCCGATATTCACAACTTTTCCGGGACAATATCAACATGAACACCCCTACTCCCTGGTTCACCTTCCTGGTCATCGGCGCCACCGTGTTCAGCTCGTTTCGGGCCTTTGGCAGCCCCGAGCTGGCCAGCCGCCTGCTGTTCAGCAGCACCGCGATCCTGAAAAACCAGGAATACCCGCGCCTTTTCACCTCGGGCTTTGTCCACGGAAGCTGGGGTCATCTGTTTTTCAACATGTTCAGCTTTTACTCGTTCGCCAAGTACCTGGAGCTGATTTACGGGCCGGCCACCATGCTGTTCATCTACTTCGGGGCCATGCTGGGCGGCAATCTGATCTCGCTCTATATCCACCGCCGCTTCGAGTACCGCGCCGTGGGGGCCTCGGGTGGTGTGTGCGGCATCATTTTCGCCTCGATTTTTCTGCTGCCCGGCGGCGGGGTGCGCATGTTCCTGATTCCCATCGACATCCCCACCTGGCTGTTTGCTATCCTGTTCATCCTGGGCTCGTTCTACGCGCTGCGTCTGGGGCGCGACAACATCGGTCACGACGCCCACCTGGCCGGCGCGCTGGTCGGGGTGGCCATCACAACTTTTCTGTATCCGGGAGTGATCGAGCGCAGTCCGTTGCTGCTGGTGGCCGTGGTGGTGCTGGCGGCCGGCGCCTTGATCTACACGGTGAAGTTTCCGGTGCGCAGGTTCTAGAAGGCCACCCGTTCCACTCCCGGGCAATCGGAGCACTCGCCACCAGAGACCAGATACTGAGCCCGGCACCGCGGACAGTAAGACAGGCTGTCCGCGTGGTCGCGGGTGGGGCGGGCCGTGAGTTCGTCCAGGCTCCAGCCCTGGTCGGCGCACAGGCCCTTGGCCGCTTCCAGATATTCCGTCGCCCGTTCTGCGTCCATCCCCTCGACCGGGTGCTGCCACATGCGCAAAAACACACCGGCCAGGCGCCGGGCCTCGCTTTCGGGGCACAGAACCACCGCGGCGGCCAGAGGGTGGAGCTCCTCGCGCGCGGCGGCGTCGGCAAAGCGCTCGACCGCGAACACGGCGTCGGGGGGAAACACCAGCTTCATGACCAGGTCCTGAATGAGCTGGCCTTTTTCGCCGGGCATCAACCTGCGCGAAGCCAGGGCGAACTCCAGCAGCAGCACCCCCTGAATCACCAGCAGCACGGCCCCCAGCACCAGCCAGCGGTTGTGCAGGAAGCTGGTCAACAGGGCCAGGGGCACCAGGATCACCAGATAGAAAAACATGAGGCGGCTGTAGGGAATCACGCGGGCGGTGGCGCTGCGTACGCCATCGATGACCCGCCGCGCCCGCTCCACGTCCAGGTGATGGGCGGCGGTGACCGGGGCATGGGCAAAGCCGCTGGTCAGGCGCAACGAGGGGCCCAGGGGAAACAGCGGAAGAACGTGAGGGGCGCTGGCGCCCCCCGTGATGTCCAGCAGTTCGCCGGTCAACCCATAGCGCCCAAGGAAACCAGGCCCCAGATAAACCTGACCGGGCCGCCTGATCCTCAAGGCCTCACCCACCACGCCCAGCACGCACACCAGGACGATGACATGAACGTCGGTCATTCAGGTGGATCCAGACGTTTGGGCTCCTCTGTCGCCGGGTCTTCGTCGGGCTCCACCACTTCGGCCATCATGACGGGCGGCTCCTCCGGGGAGGCCTGTTTTCCGCGCCCGAACAGGCCGCCGATAGCCCGCCTGATAAACCCGAAGAACGCCACCACGCCCAGCACGATGAACTTCCAGAAACGGGCCAGCAGTCCGGTCTTCATGGCCACGGCGCCCACACCTCCGGCCACCAGCGCGGTCAGGCCGTACTTGGCCACCTTGTCGCCCTTGCGGAACTCGGCGTAGCGATGGCCCTCGGTGAACCGGTACCCGGTCATCACCGCTTCGTAGTCGGGCAGGCAGGTGTAGAACTGGTCGGGGCCGGCCACCAGGTCGGCGCTCATGGTGCCGCCCCGGCCCAGCAACCGTGTCGAGAAATTGACCGACTGGCCGCCACTGCTGCTGCCGATGATGGCCCACTTCAGGTTGTTCGTCTCGGGGTCGTAGTAGGGGGCGGTTTGCCAGCCCACCACCTCGATGGTTTCCCAGCCGCGTTCGCGGCGCACCTTGTTGGCGTGGGCGTTACCTTCCCGGATGCCCGCCAGGATGGCGTCCGCATCCAGGTTGTCCTTCTCGTCGTCCTTGACGTAGCCGCTGGCATCGTACTCGAACACCACGAACCAGGGCATCACGCCATCGTCGCCGGGCATGGGCATGATCAATCCCAGCTCATGGCCGTTGGTGGGATTTTCGAAATACTCGAGCAGGTCACGTGTGCCCTGGCCGGCCACGAACTGGTAGCCGTCGGGCACATCGATCTCGGCCACCTGGCCCAGGGGCGCGGTGGTGGGGCCGTAGATCCAGTCGAGGCCGCCCTCTTGCTGGTCCTGGGCCAGCGCGGGACAGGTCAGGATGGTGGCGGCCAGCAAAAGCAGGGTGGCCGCGCGCGGCATGCGTAA
>JAZBOO010000317.1:0-8364 GCA_036351155.1 Candidatus Krumholzibacteriia bacterium
ACAGCAGGGCATCGGCATCTCGGCCGCCGGCATGTACGGGCAGCTGACCACGGGCGAGCCGGTGGTCATCTACAGCCGGACGGGACCCAAAGCCGCCGCCCACCGCTACGTCATCAAGCTGGACATGAAGAAGAACGAGCCCAACATCCTCAGCGGTGACGAGACCATCTGGGAAAAGGAACATGGCACCCGCATCGAGATCACCCTGACCGGCAGCTACAAGCGCGGCCAGCACTCGGTGGACAACTATCTCGAGCAGACGGCCATCGCCAATCCCCACCTGCACCTGACCTACCGCAATCCCAAGGGCGAGAAGCTGCTGTACCCCAACAGCACCAAGGATCTGCCCGTGGAGGCCGTGGAGATCAAGCCCCACCCTTACGGGGTCGAGCTGGGCATCCTGGCACGCATGCTGCAGGACACCAAGTGCCGGAACCTGACCTCCTTCATGAAGGAAGAGTTCTGCCGGGTGGGGCCCAAGACCGCCGAGACCATCTGCGAAAATGCCACCTTGCCCCCGCGCAAGAATCCCAAGCGGCTGGTTCAAGAGGACATTCAGAAGCTGCTCGATGCCATCGACATGACCCGCATTCCGGCCCCGCCCACCGACTGCCTGTCCCCCATCGGGGAAGACCTGGTCATGGCCGGACTGAAGAGCGGCGTCGAGGCCGAATTCTACACCTCGGTCACCCGCCCGCCTTCGGTGTATCGGGGCAATCCATTCCAGATCGAGGTGGGCATTGCCTACGGGGGGAAGCTGCCCGCCGACGAGCTGGCCAAGGTCATGCGCTTCGCCAACCGGGTGCCTTTGCTGTACCAGGCCTCGGCCTGCGCCATCCACAAGGCCGTGCTGACCAGCGCCTGGCGCAACTACGGGGTGCAGCAAAGCCGCGGCGCCCTGCCCAGTGCGCCCATGGCCATCCTGGTGCACATGGCCTCGGTGTGGGTTCCCTTCACCTCCGAGAGCAAGGAGGCGGTGGCGCACTACCCCGAGATCATCAAGGAAATGAAGCTGGCCCTGCAGGAGGCCGGCCGTCAGCTCAAGCGCCATATCAATCGCCGGGCCCGCGAAAAAGACGCCCTCAAGAAGCAAAGCTACATCCAGAAGTACATTCCCCACATCGGGGACGCCCTGCAGGAGATTCTGGGCATCAATGACACCGAGCGCGAAGAGGTCATTGCCACCTTGACCGACACCCTCGAGCGCAGCCGCAAGCTGTAGCACTCCGGAAAGGAACCGCATTGGCTCCAGGAAAGAAAAAAGCCGGCACCAAGAAGGTGACCAGGAAGGTCACCGGAAAATCCTTGAAGCCCGACACGGGGCAAACTTCCCTGGGGTTCGACGCGCCTCCTCCGGCGTCGAGCGACTCAGCCGCTGCGGCCAGGGCCCAAAAAGCGGCCAGCTTCAGCCCCGTGGCCCGGCGTATTCGCACCGAGTCCAGCATCATCCAGAAGAAAATTCTGCTGGGCGAAAAACCCAGCATGAAGTTCCCCCTGCGCACGCTGGCCAACGTGACCTACAACTCGGGCACGGGCTTCTTCAAGCTCAAGGGCAAGACCAAGGAGCGCACCTTGACGGTCAACACCGTCAAGACCTTCGCCCAGACCCTGAAGATGATGGCCCTGTCCAAGGAACTGGTCGAGACCGACGACATCGCCACCAAGCGAGAGGCCTACTACGTCAGCAAGAACTGGGCGGAAGCGCGTTTCAAGGAGCAGCCCGAATCCGATACGGTGATGGAAGACGTCGAGGCCTTCTTTGGCGTGAACCGCGAGCAGCTGGGCTTCGTGCCCGAGGAGAAGGGAGGCGATGTGGCCGGCCAGCTGGTGGTCATCGATCACGATCGCGACACCCACGAAGAACTCCGCATCGACTGCACGCGGTTCGGCAGCGGCGCCTACAGCATTCCCATCTCGGTGGAAGAACTCAAGTTCGAGACCGATGCCCAGTTCATTCTTTGCATTGAAACGGCGGGTATGTTTCAGCGCCTGGTCAAGCACAACTACTGGCGGAACGCCAAATGTATCCTGATCAGCCTGGGCGGGGTGCCCACCCGGGCCTGCCGCCGGTTCGTCCGGCGCCTGGCCGACAGCCACGGCCTGCCGGTTTACGTCTTCGTTGATGGCGACCCCTACGGCTACAGCAACATCTACCGCACGCTCAAGGTCGGCAGCGGCAATGCCGCCCACCTGAACGAGTACTTCTGCGTGCCCCAGGCCCACCTGCTGGGGATCACCCCCCAGGACATCATCGACTACCAGCTGCCCACCCATCCGTTGAAAGATGTGGATATCAAGCGGGCCAAGGACGCCCTGAAAAACGACCCCTTCATCCTGCACTACCGGGGCTGGCAGCTGGCCCTCGAACAGATGATCAAGATGGGGGTCCGTGCGGAACAGCAGGCCCTGGCCAAGCACGGTCTGAACTACGTGATCGACGAGTATTTGCCCCAAAAACTGGCCAACGTGGGCCGCTTTTTGCCCTGACATTTTTTTTGAATGAGAGGAGCGCCCACGTGCGCGTCATTCTGGTGATCGAACGAAAACATCTGTTTCCCGGCCTCAGCCCCCAGGGATTCCTGGGGACCGACGCGGTCGATCTCGAAGCGGTGAGCGACCGGCTGTTTTTTGCCGAGCGCGACTACATGGAGCACGACTCCCACTTCAAGCAGATCATTCCCTACCTGGTGTTGCAGCGGGGGAAAGACGACAACCAGCGCGTTCTGTGCTACCAGCGCCGGACCAAGCACACCGAGGCAAGGCTGGGCGGACTGTGGTCCGTGGGCTTCGGCGGCCACATCGAGCCCCTGGACCGCACGGCCGACCAGGTGGCCACCAACGGCATGATCATGGCCACGGCCCTGCGCGAAATGGAAGAGGAGACCGGGTTGACCCCGGGTGCCGATGCCTTGACCCTGGCCGGGCACATCAACTCCGACAGCGAGGATGTTTCGGCGGTGCATTTCGGCGTCGTGTTCAACGTGGATCTGGACCTGATGACCGGCACCGACGAGGAGATCATGAACCTGGTCAGCGCCCAGGCCGAGCCCCATCAGGCCCGCTGGATTCCGGTGACCGAGCTCATGGGAATGACCGGCCCGGACCAGGCCCCCGATGGGGGCAACTTCGAGGACTGGTCGCGCATCGCCATCGAGGGTGTGTTCGGTTAACCGGTTTTTTTGGTCCCGGAAATTTCAATGACCATGGCGAGGCCGCGGTGACCTGCGGCCTCGTTCAATTCCACCTCATGTTCCACCGCCCGGTCGAATTCCACGCCCGCGTACTGTTGCTGCACCGTACCCAGATCGTGCAGCCAGTCCAGCCGGGGCGGTCCGCCCGATTTGCGTCCGAACTGCGACTTCGCAAACGAACAGTGAATCAGCCGTCCTCCCGGGCGCAGGCTTTCCACCGCCTGGGCATGAACATGTCCCATGAGCTCGGGGGGCAGGTGGGCAAAACACAGCACCACGAAGTCGAAATCCCGCATGTCCCAGGGGTCGGCCACCAGGTCACAAAGCCGGTAGTCCAGGGACGTGCCCTGCTCCTGGGCCAGCTTCTGGGCCTTCTGCTGTCCCACCCAGCTGTTGTCCAGGGCCGTCACGCTGTGGCCCAGCCGGGCGGCATGGACGGCATTGCGGCCCTCTCCTTCGGCCAGAAAAAGGCCGCGCCCGACCGGCAGCTTCCCCACCTCGGGGCCCACGAAATGGTTGGGTTCATGGCCGTAGAAGTAATCCTCTTGATCGTAGCGGCGGTCCCAGTTGTTCTTTTCCGGTGCGTTCAAACCCTATCTCCTGTTGAACCCCGTCAGCGGGGATTGTGTTCCTGAATTCAATGGTCAAACAATAGCGAATATTCTGGAATTCCGCACAAACTGGTGTTACGGTGCCCTGGCAAATCGAATGGCTCCGGTCGGGGTCGCAGTCCTACCATCCAGCAAGGAGATCGGTACGATGATTAACAAGATCGGTATCGTCGGCGGCGGAAACATCGGCGGCGTGTGTGTTTCCGAAATCGTCAACCGCGGCCTGGCCCGCAACGTGGCCCTGGTCGATGTCAAGGAACCCGATTTTGCCGCGGGCAAATGCCTGGACGTGGCCGAAGCCACGCCCGTCTACGGCCGCGACGTCAACGTCGAGGGCAGCAAGTCCTACGAGGTGCTCGAAGGTGCCGACTTCGTGATCAACACCGCCGGCGTGCCCCGTGCCATGCGTCCGGACGGCACCTTCCCCAGCCGGGAAGAGCTGCTGGCCATCAACCTGAAGATCACCGACTTCGTGGCCGCGGGCATCAAGAAGTATGCCCCCGACGCCTTCGTGATCAGCATCGCCAACCCCCTGGACGCCATCGTGTACCGCCTGTTCAAGAAGGGCGGCTTCAAACCCAACAAGATCATGGGCATGGCCGGCGTCCTGGACAGCGCGCGCTACAAGTACTTCGTGGCCCGCGAGGCCAACGTGTCGGTGGAGAACATCGAAGCCGTGGTGCTGGGCGGACACGGGGACACCATGGTGCCCATCCGCAGCGCCTCGCGCATCTACGGCCTCCCGGTCGAGCAGTTCGTCAGCAAGGCCAAGCTGGCCAAGATCGAGCAGCGCACCCGTGGCGCCGGCGGCGAAGTGGTCAAGCTGCTGGGCAGCGGCTCGGCCTTTGTCAGCCCGGCCGTCAGCGCCCTGGAGATGATCGAAGCCATCGCCTTCGACAAGCGCAAGATCACCCCGGTGGCCGCCTATCTGCAGGGTGAATACGGCGTCAAGGGTCTGTTCGTCGGCGTGCCCGTCATCCTGGGCAAGAACGGCATCGAGGACATCATCAAGATCAAGCTGACCGCCGAAGAGAAGAAGGCCCTCAAGGTGTCGATCGACGCGGTCAAGAAGACCTGCGCCGAGGTGGACAAGACCAAGTAGGCTTCTTTCTGGATCAACCAGACTGGCCGGGCTCACTCGCCGAGCCCGGCCTTTTTTGACCCATGCGACAAAGTATCACGAAACCGTTATTTTTATAGATTTGAATAGCTTCCGGCGTTTTGTTAGAATGATAGCAAGTTCCTGCGCCTTTTTTCCCTGCCGACTGCCGGAGGCTTTTCCATGACACGGTCTCGCTTTGCTGCCCTCGTGGCTTTTCTGCTCGTCCTGACCCTGACCGCCACCGCCGCGCTGGCCGCCGCTTCCCACGACCTGGTGCGCTTGCCCCTGGACACCCCCGGGGCCGACAGCTTCGTGCGCACTCACGTGAACCAGCTGGACATCGCCTGGGTCAAGCCCGGGCACGTGGCCGAAATCGCGGCCGACGAGAAGGCCATGGAACTGCTGCGCAACTCGGGCCTGCCCTTCGAGGTGGTCATCAAGAACCTGGAGCAGCACTACGCCTCGCGCAACAAGGGCCTCGGCTTCGGGATCTACCACACCTACAGCGAGAACGTGGCATTCCAGGACAGCCTGCGCCTGCTGTACCCCCACGTGGTCAGCGAGAAATGGTCCATCGGTCAGACCGCGAACGGGAACGACCTGTGGGCCTTCCGGGTGTCGGCCAACCCCGACGTGGATGAGGACGAACCCGAGATCCTGCTGGACGGCATGCACCACGCCCGGGAAATCATGGCCAGCGAGTTCTGCATCATGTTTGCCGAGTACCTGGCCCAGAACTACGGCACCGACCCGGAGATCACCTGGCTGCTGGACAACCGCGAGCTTTACATCGTGCCCATCGTCAATCCCGACGGGGTGATCTACAACGAGCAGACCGACCCCAACGGCGGCGGCATGTGGCGCAAGAACCGCCGCAACAACGGCGACGGCACCTACGGCGTGGACCCGAACCGGAACTATCCCTACCAGTGGGGCTACGACAACAACGGCAGCAGCCCCTACACCGACGACCTGACCTACCGCGGCCCCTACGCCGGCAGCGAACCGGAAATCCAGGCCATGATGAACTTCATCAACAGCCGGCAATTCATCACCCACGACACCATTCACACCTACAGCAATCTGCTGCTCTTCCCCTGGGGTTACACCTCCAGTCCTACCGCTCACGACGCGGTGTTCAGTCACATGAGTGACGAGATGACCAAATACAACGGCTACGAAGCCGGCCAACCCGGTGATGTTCTTTACAACGTGAACGGCGGCACCTTTGACTGGCTCTACGGTGATCTGTCCGAACACGATCTGGTCTATTCGTTCAGCTCCGAGATCGGCTCTTCCGGCGACGGCTTCTGGCCCAGCGAAGCGCGCCGCGGCCCCCTGTTCCAGGAAAACATCTGGCCGCACATTTACCTGATGCGCGTGGCCGGCCCCTTCCTGGAAGTCCACAGCCCCGAGCTGGTGGTCCAGGGCGGCACCATTCAGCCCGGACAGTCCGGTCACCTCGACTTCACCATCGAGAACCCCTCGATCACCGCCAGTGCCACCGCAGTGAATTTGACCGTGAGCACCGATGACCCCTGGATCCAGTTCGGCGCCGCCGAGTTCGACCTGGGCAGCATCGTTTCCATGGGCAGCACCACCCTGGGCACCAGCGCCCTGCCCGTGTCGGTGGATGCGCTGTGCCCCGACGGCCACTCCGCCACCTTCACCGTGACCGTGCACATGGAAAGCGGCGACCTCAGCTACCCTCTCAGCTTCCTGGTGGGCAGCCCCTCGTTCGTTTTTGGTGACAACATGGAATCCGGCGCCGGCGACTGGACCCTGCAAGGCAGCTGGGGCACGACCACCAGCCAATCCCACAGCCCCAGCACCAGCCTGACCGACACGCCGGTGGGCGAATACAGCAACGAGACGGCCCATGCCGCACGCATCAACGGATCGTACCAGGCCACTCAGCTCAGCTTCTGGCACCGGTACGACATCGAATCTGGCTGGGACTACGCCAGGGTCCAGGTGTCCACCGACGGCTCCGCCTGGAACACCCTGGACAGCTTCACCGGCCTCCAGAGCAGCTGGCAGCAGGTCACCATTGACCTTTCGGACTACTCCGGCCAGGACCTCCAGTTCCGCTTCGTCATGGAAACCGACTACTCGGTCACCGAGGACGGCTGGTACATCGACGACATCGAGATCCTGGGCGCCGGCAGCGACAACCTGGCCCCGGCCACGCCGGTGGCCCTGGGTCCCATCGGTGGAGACAGCACCAGCGCCACCCCCACCTTGACCGTGGGCAACGTGACCGATCCCGAAGGTGAAGCGGTCACCTACGGCTTCCGGATTTACAGCGATGCCCAGTGCACCCAGCTGGCCGCCGGCAGTGACGGCATTGCCCAGGGTGAAGGCCAGACCACCTGGACCAGCACGCCCCTGGTCGCGGGCAACTACTGGTGGCGCGCCTACGCCGGCGACGGCGAGGAGCGCAGCGCTCTGACCATGCCCATCCCCTTCACCGTTTCGACCACCAGCGCCGTGGACGACCTGGTGATCACCGGGACCAGCCTGAAGGTGCTGGACCGCGTGTCAGGTGGCAGTGCCCGCCTGCAGCTGAGCGTGCCTGGGAACACCCGGGTGGCCCTGGACATTTACGACCTGCGCGGCGCGCGCGTGCGTCAGCTCTACACCGGGGTGATGGACGCCGGCGTGCGGATCCTGACCTGGGACGGTCGCGATGACAGTGGCCGCAGCACCGCCAGCGGTGTGTACTTCCTGCGGATGATGGCCGGCGCCGAGGTGCGCACCGGTCGGGTGGTGGTTGTGCGGTAATTTCGTCGGAACAGAGGACTATTCAGAGGCCTGGGGGTGGCGCGGTGCCACCCCCAAAATATTGGGCAACGGCAGGCCCGAGCGCTTGCCTCCGGGCAGGTCCAGAGAGGCCACACCCGGGTGGTCGATCCACAGGTTGGCCGGGCCGCTGCCCTCCAGGTGCTGTGCGGCCACCAGGCCCAGGGGAAGCGAAAGCAGGATGGTATTGAACTCGTGCATGGGTAACTTGCTGTGGCAGTAGATCAGCAGCGCTCGACCCTTGTAATCTTCGCCCAGAGCCGCCTCGCGCCAGTTCTCCCGTGAATTCTGCCAGCGGTTGTCGCCGGGGCGCTTGATCAGCCGCAGGTTCTGCACCACGGTGCGATAGCGCGCCGCCACCTCGCCCAGGGCAATCTCATCCAGATCGAATATCCGGAAAGCCGGATCGGCCGGGTCCACGGGGTCCATGGCCGCGGCCGACAGGTAGTCGTTGGTCCCCGGATTGACCACCTGCCCGTCGATCTTGCAGTACCCCACATGGGTGCGGTGGTCGGCCTGATACATCCCCGCGTTGATGGCGGCCACCAGGCCAAACCGGCGACACCAGTCCCAGGCCTCCAGGCCCCGTTCCACCTTCTGCTCGGGACAGGTCAGGACCTTCAGGTCCCAGGCTGCGGGATCGACACGCAGAACCACC
>JAZBOO010000318.1:0-2746 GCA_036351155.1 Candidatus Krumholzibacteriia bacterium
AACGGCGAGCGCAACAAGGCCGTCCTGGCCGAGGTGTGCGAGAAGGCTCTGCGAGGAGCGGCTTTGTGGGATGAAGTGAGCGATCGTCTGAATGAAAGTGCTCTGGGCATGTCCGGCGGCCAGCAGCAACGTCTGTGTATTGCGCGGGCCATCGCGGCCGAACCCGAAGTGTTGCTCATGGACGAACCCTGCAGCGCGCTGGATCCCATCGCGACGACCCGGGTGGAAGAGCTGATCCTGGAACTGCGAGGGGAATACACGGTGATGATCGTGACCCACAACATGCAGCAGGCCTCACGGGTGAGCGATTACACGGCGTTCATGTACCTGGGACAGGTGATCGAGTACGGGCCCACGGCCAAGCTGTTCACCAACCCTCATCTGAAGGAAACCGAGGACTACATCACCGGTCGCTTCGGTTGATCGTTCTTCAGCTCCCGGCTTCCTGAGGAGTTTCGGAGGTCTCTTGTTCGGGTGAGTAGTTGCGTTCCCGGTCGAATTCTTTCTGGCGCACCAGGCATTCGATGTAGGCACGCATGCGGTACATCTCGTCGTTGGTCAGCCCCTGGCCAATGATGGCGGCCCCGTAAACGAACGCGATCAGGCTCAGGCAAAAGGGCACCGCCCACAGACCCCAGGGTGCTTCCTGCACCGTCATCTGGGCCAGCCCGTACATCAATCCCGCCAGGGCGATCAATCCGAGAATCCCGTAGATGGCCATGAACCCGGTCCACACATGGGGGTGAGGAGTGAACCGTCCTTGCAAGTGCGATCCTTTCTCTTCCTCGATGATCCGCAAATTCAGGTACGGCGACAGCAGGGAGCGCTCTTCTCGGGGGAGCTGGATGTAGGCGTGTTCGCGCAGGACCTGGCCGGAGTAGGGGGCATCCTCGGCCGCCAGCAGCTGTTCCAGTCGCTGGAAGCATTCGCCATCGGCCCGTTTCAGTGGAATTTCGAAGCGGGGACGCATGGTCACACGACGTGGCATGGGGGGCTCCTGGGTTTGGTTATTTGAAAGCGGGAAATCAACAGTATTCTGATATTCTATATCAAAATGGTGGGAATTTCAACCTTGCCCTTCCCAGCAGGGGAAAGGCAAGGCTGACAACAGATTACAGAAAACTGCGGTCCAGGTGATACACCACGCCGACTCCGAAATACCAGTTCCAGCCGGTTCTGATATTGTCGGCAGGAACCGGATCATCGGACTGGGTGCGATACCAGGAATAGGTGGTTCCCAGGTCGGTTCGCAGGCTCAGCTGGTCCTCGATGGACATGGTCCAGCTTGAACTGAGACGCACAACTTTTTCTCTGGCCTCGCCGTGGATGCGGGAGTCCCCATCATAGGACAGGGAATTGGTCCAGATATGCCGATCGGCCACGTTCCACAGGTGCGATAGGGCGGCCTGCAGGCTGGCGTATTCCTCCCCCTGGTAATTGGCGTTATAGAAGCTGTATCTCGCGCCGCAACTGGCGGTGACCTGATGGTTCAAGGAGAGGTTGCGAAACCACCGGGCGATGAGCACGGCATCCCGGTTGCGCCGGTGATCTTCCTCGGTGGCGGAGGTTCGGAATTGGTTGGTCCCACTGTACTGCCAGGTGGCGGTCACCTCGGTGCCCTGGTCGCGGGTGCCTACATCCTCGTTCAGCACATCGGCCAGGTAGAAGATCTCGTAGGGGTCCAGTTTTTCGCCCAGCAGGGGTTCCAGAACATCTTCCCAGAAATGGCGGGAATAGCGGTCAAAAACCCGCCGGTACCCGAACTCCGCGGCGAAAACCTCGGCCACCTGCTGGGTTTCCGCGGCGGTCAGGCGGCGATAACCCATGGCCGCCAGCCGTTCGCTCAGCCGCTGAGCCCGGATCAGGGGCACCACGTTGCGCGCCCGGCCCCAGACCGCGCCGACCTTGAATCCATGGCTGTTCCTTCGGCTGTATCGTTCGGTTTCCTCGGTGTTGGACTCGTAGCGACTCGAGGCAATCTGCTCATCATAACTCAGGCCCTGATCCAGTCCCACGATGACGCCGAAAGGACGCGTCCCCAGATATCGCTTGGCGTCCAGGGCGAAGTTGTACCTGCCGGTCAGGGTGTGTCTGGAACTCTCATTATCGGATTGACCCGAGTGGCTGCGCGCGTAATCTCCGTCGACCTGGGCGCGCAGGGTGCGGGTGCAGATCTCGCTCTGGCGGTAGTGCATAAATTCCGAACCCAGCCCGGTGTTGAAATTGTTGTAAATACTTTTTTCGCCGGCAATGCGCGCGTCATAGCCTCCCCCATTTAGGGAGAAATCCGCATCCCAGGTCCGGTAGCTCCAGGTGGGTAGGCGATAGTCCAGCAGGGGGCCGAGGTCGCCGGGGTCTTCGAATCCGATGCTGGTCTGGGCGAAAGCTGGAGACGCAAACAGGGATAGAAAGATCAGGCCACAAAGCGCAAATCGCATGATTCACCTCATGCTTCTCAGGGGGGTTCGGAAGGTTGGCAGGACATATTATGACATAACGTCCTCAATTGAACAAGGTTCCGGATCCCTCTCCCTCGCCAAATACTCACCGTGCAAAAATGGGCCAGCGGACTTATCATTCTGGCGCGTGAATAACTCTGTTGACCCCTCTGGAGGCCGGACAAATGGAAATCGATTTCAATCTCTTTCACCGCCTTTTTCGGGCCCATCCCTGGCACGGCGTGTCCATCGGGGACGAGGTGCCCGAGACGGTGACGGCCTACATCGAAATCGTGCCCTCGGACACG
>JAZBOO010000319.1:0-35053 GCA_036351155.1 Candidatus Krumholzibacteriia bacterium
GGGCTCGCTACGCGGCCTTTCTGGGGGGAGGCATCGTGGTAGCCAGCTATGTTTTCGAGACGTTGCGACTGCTGTCTGCACCCCTCCGCGGCTGGGAAAGTGCTTCGGTATTCGCCCTGCAGAAAGCCGGAATGTCTTTGTCAGGCGAGATCCATCCCGGGCCGATCATGCTGCTCCTGGGCCTGACCATGGTGTTCATGGTGGCGGCGGCCATGGCAATGGATCGGCGGGACCTGACCGATTGAGAAAAAGACCAAGCCCCCCGGCCTTGACGACCGGGGGGCCTTTTTCAAATGCGCTCCCTGAATCTGCTATTCGCCCTTGCTCATGATGGGCTTGGCCTTGACCGGATAGGCCGGCGGGCCGGGGATGTCCCACTTGCCGCCCGACTCGTCCAGCTGCTTCAGCAGGTGCGCGATGGCCGCATCCAGCTGTGCGTCGTTTCCGGCCACCACGTCATCGGGGGCGTTGACCACGATGATGTGCGGCTCCACCCCCCAGCCCTCGATGGGCCAGGTGCCGTCCAGCCCGTACAGACCGAACTGGGGCGGTGTGGTGGTGCCCCCATCGACCAGCCCCTGGTGGGGCTCGATCCCGGTCGACCCGCCCCAGGTCCGGACGCCAATCAGCGTGGCCAGGTTCTTGCGGCGGATGGTCTCGGCAAAGAACTCCCCGTTGCTGTAGGTGTCCTCGTTGATCAGGACCACCACCGGCCCGTGGTGCACCCTCTCGGGATTGCGGCCGGGTTTGCCCTCACGCGGCGCGGTCATCGACCACAGCTTGCGCTCCAGACGGTCGATGATCATGTCGCCCACGAAGCCGCCGCCATTCCAGCGGTCGTCGATGATGATGGCCTGCTTCAAGGTCTGAGGATAGTAATAGCGGCCGAACTCGCGCAGACCGCCCTCGCCCATGTTGGGCACGTGGAAGTAGCCGATGCGGCCGTTGGTCTTCTCGGTCACGTAGTCCAGCTTCGCGTTGTGCCAGGTCCGGTACATCAGTCCCATGTCGCCGCGCAGGGTTTCCACCCGCGTCTGCACCGCGCCCTTGGTGGTGGGTTTGGTGTTCGTGGTCAGGGTCACCATCTTGCCCGCCTTGTCCACCAGATGGGCGTAGATGTTGTCGGTCGGCTGCAACTCCACTCCGTCGATGGCCAGCAGGTAGTCGCCTTCCTTGATGCCCACGCCCGGCTCGGCCATGGGCGAACGGGCGGCAGAGTTCCAGCTCTCCCCACGGATGATCTTGCTCACCTTGAAATGGCCGTCTTCCATGACGAACTCGGCACCCAGGGTCCCAGTGCCCACGTAGTCGCCGCCATCTCCGTAGTCTCCGCCATAGATGTAGGTGTGGCCCAGGTTGAGCTCGCCGATCATCTCACCGATCAGGTAGGTCAGGTCTCCCCGCGTGCCGCAACCGGCCACGAAGGGCTGGTACTTGGCGTACATGGCAGGCCAGTCCACACCTTGCATATCCTTGTCGTAGAACCAGTCGCGCTGCACGCGCCAGGCCTCGTGGAAGATCTGCTCGAATTCCTCCAGCCGATCCAGCCGCACCTTGACCGCGCCCAGGTCAATCTGGCCGTCGCTGGTCTTGGCCGGCTTGCCGGCGTCCACCACCCCGTAGTTCCCTCCAGCGCGGAAGATCATCTTCTTGCCGTCCGGGCTCAGGTGGTAGTTCGCGAGACCTTCCGTCAGGTCGCTCAGCTCGGCGTCTTCCACGCTGTACTTCACCAGGGCCAGCGCCCCGCCGGTGGTGTCGTCCACGTTCTGGTACTTGATGAACTCGGGCTCATCCTTGCGCAGCATCAGGAACCCGCCGTCCACGGCCTCCAGGCGGAAGTAGTTACCCGCCTCCACGCCGTCACAGGCCAGGATCCGGTGCTCGATGCCCTCCAGATCCATGACCGTGGCCGCCTTCTTGTCCTTGTCCTCATCTTTCTTGTCCTCAGCCTTGGCCTCGACCAGGACATCCTCGGTGTAGAAAGGCGAGCGCTCGCCGTCCTTCAGCAACACCAGGTAGGGACGGGCCATCTTCAGGAACACGTGATTCTGATCTTGCCGCCCCATGATGGGGTTGTAGGTGCGGTTTGACAGGAAGAACAGGTACTGGCCATCGGTGCTGAACGAGGGCGACCAGTCGGTGGTCATCTCATCGGTCAGCTGGTGCGTGGCCTTGCTCTTCGTGTCGTACAGGAAGATGTTTTCATGCATGTTGGCGCCGTTGCTGGTGTAGGCCACCCAGCGGCTGTCCGGGCTCCACACATAGTCCAGGATGCCCCAGCGCTCCCAGGCATCGTCGTAGTCGCTGTGGGCAATTTCGGTCACCTTGCCTGATTTAACGTCCACCATATGCAACCGCATGTACTTGTCGGAAAACAAGATAGACTTGCTGTCGGGTGACCAGACCAGCGGCAGCATGAATCCGTACTGCCCATCGGTCAGCTGTTTCCATTCGTCCTGTCCCCTCTGGTCCACCAGGTAGATCTGTTGCTCGCCAGTGCGGTCGCTGATCATGGCGATGGCCGATCCATCGGGCGCCCACACCGCGTTCCGTTCGCGGCTGTTGCTGGTGCGGGTCAGGTTGACAGCATCCCCTTCGTCGGTGGGATAGTTGAGGATCTCCCCGCGGTACTCGATCAGGGCCCGCTCGCCACCCGGCGACAGGGTGAACGATCCGGTGCGGGGCGCGGGCGTGACCAGCTCGGTGCGCACGTGGCGCCGATCGCTGGGAATGGTGATGGGCACCTCGCGCACCTGGCCGCTGGCCAGATCCAGCACCTTCAGTCCCGCGCCGTGCTGGAACACGATCTTCCCGTCGCCCAGGCTGGGGTACTTGACATCGTATTTCTTGAAGAAGGTCAGACGGCGGGTCTCCTTCGTCCCGGTGTCATAGCCGTAGATGTTCAGGGTGCCGTCTTCGCGGTCGCTGGCAAAGTAGATGTTGTCGCCTTCCCACATGGGGAAGTGGTCGGTGCCGTTCCAGTCGGTGATCTTGGTGGTGGTGTTGCTGGCGAAATCCTTCACCCAGATGTCCTGGGCCAGACCGCCCTCGTAGCGTTTCCAGGTCCGGGTGTGGCGTCCGATCCGGTTGTAGGCCAGGCCGCTGTGGTCCGGGGCCACCGCCGCCAGACTGCCCCGGTCGGTGGGCAGCCGCATGGGCATGCCCCCGGCCACCGGCACCCGGTACAGCTCGGTGGAATAGTTGGGATACTCGCGGTTGGAATTGAAAATGATGCCCTGGTCGTCCGGGCACCAGTCCAGCACCAGGTCCCCGGTGGGGTGGAAGGTCAGCCGCGCGGGCACCCCGCCGCGCGCGTCCATGATGTAAACGTCATTGCCCCCGTCGTAACCCGCAGTGAAGGCCAGCTGCTTGCCGTCATGGCTGAACTTGGCCGCCAGCTCGGTGCCGGCGTGGCTGGTGATGCGGTGGGCATCGCCTCCGGTCTCGGGCACCAGCCACAGGTCGCCCTCGTAGGTGAACACAATTTGACCGCCGCCAATGTCGGCATAGCGCATGACCCAGCCGGGTCCGGGGGTTTGGTCGGCCGCCAGCAGGCCAGTGGTGCCCAGCAACAGAATGGCCAGAATCGCGGTGACGAACAGACGTTTCACGGGAGACCTCCAGGAAAAAGGGCGGGAAACCGGGTTTTCAGAACGATAGTCATTCGTATTTACGGAAAGAAGGTTGCACCGTTAGAATGTGGCACCCCGGGCCGATCACTTCAACCCCAATACGCTGGAGACTCCATGCCCCGCCCCCGCTTCAAGGTTCCCCATGTTTTCGTGCTGTTGACCCTGGTCATCGCCGTGTGTGCGGTGGCCACCTGGATCGTCCCCTCGGGCGAGTATGACCGGGAAACCAAGGTGGTCGACGGCCGGGAACGCACCCTGCTGGTCCCGGGCACCTTCCAGCACATCGACAAGAACTATTCCCTGAAGGGGCTGGTGCTCAAGGATCCCGTCGAGGGCAAGGCCTCCCCCATCGGCCTGCAGAGTTTCCTCTCGGCCATCCCCCGCGGCATGGAAAGCGCCGCCGACATCATCTTCTTCATCTTCATGATCGGGGGCACCTTCGGCATCCTGCAGCGCACCGGGGTCATCACCGCCTCGCTGAATCATCTTCTCGGCGGCCTTGGACACCGCGCCGCCTGGCTGACGGTCGCCCTGATGGTGGCCATGGCCGCGGGAGGATCGACCCTGGGCATGGGCGAGGAATTCATTCCCCTGATTCCCGTTTTCCTGCTGGTTTCCCAGCGGCTGGGATACGACCGCATCTACGGCATGGCCCTGGTCTTCGTGGCTGCCGAGACAGGATTTGCCGCCTCGACCACCAACCCTTTCACGGTCAACGTGGCCCAGAGCATTGCTGAATTGCCGCTGAGCAGCGGGCTCACTCTCCGGATCATCTTCTTTGCCTGCGCCATGGCCGTCAGCATCACCTACCTGCTGGCCTATGGTCGCAGGATCAAGGCGGACCCGTCCCGCAGCTTCGTGGCCGATCTTCCCGAGAACATCGAACCCGACGGCGCGGCCGACATCAAGTTCGAGAGATACCACTTCTGGATCATCGTGATCTGCACCTTGATTTTTGGATTCATCGTCTGGGCCATCCAGCGCCTGGGCTGGTGGATGGATGACATGGGTGGCGGGTTTTTCCTCATGGGAATCGTGGCCATGCTGATCGCGCGTCTGCCTCTGGCCGAGGGCACCAAGGCCTTCGTCAAGGGCATGGAAGAGATGGTCGTGGCCGCGCTGGTGGTGGGGTTCGCCAAGGGCATCAGCGTGATCATGGCCGAGGCCCAGATCATGGACACCATCGTCCACGGGGCCGCCGGCCTGCTGGGACACGTGCCTCGCTACGTGGCGGCCGTGGGCATGTTGTGGTTTGAAAGCAGCCTCAACTTGCTCATTCCCTCGGGTAGCGGCCAGGCGGCGGTGACCGTGCCGTTGATGGCCCCTCTTTCCGATTTGCTGGGGATCACCCGCCAGACAGCCGTTCTGGCGTTCACCTGCGGCGACGGGTTCAGTAACACCGTCATTCCCACCAGCGGCATTCTCATGGCCATGCTGGCCCTGGCCAAGATCCCCTACGGGCGCTGGCTGCGGTTCATGTTTCCTCTGTTCGTGTTGCTGATGACCTTGTCTTCGGTCTTCCTGATCATCGCCGTGGCCATCGAGTACAGATAGATGGCCAGCCACGGGCAAGAACAGAGCCTTTACGCCGATCCGGCGGTGTACGACATCCTGTATACCCCGGGGACGGCCCAGGAGACCGACGCCCTGCAAGAGGTGGAAAAGGCCCTTTCCGCGTCCCCTCTCCAGGCAGACCGCCTCTGGCTAGAGCCCGCCTGCGGCACCGGACGTTACCTGCGTACAGCTGCCAGGCGAGGGCGCACCTGCGTGGGATTCGATCGTGATCCCGGTCAGCTGGAATACGCCCGTTCCCGTCAACCCAGGGTGACACCCATATCCTATTTTCAGGCCGACATGATCGATTTTCGGGCCGCCTGCGGCCTGTCAACTGGCGTTGTCGATTTCGCGTGCAATCCCGTCAACAGCCTGCGACACCTGTCCACCGATGTTGACATGCTGGCGCACTTCCAGCAAATGGCGGAGGTCCTCAAGCCGGGAGGGATTTACGTCGTGGGAATCAGTCTTCTGGACGAGGGAGGAATGCTGCCCGAGGAAGATCTCTGGGTGGCCCGGCGCGGCTCTTGCCAGGTGAGCCAGCTGGTCAACTACCTGCCCCCTGAACCCGGCACCCGCATGGAAAAGGTCATCAGCCACCTGACGGTCACCCGGCCTCGCGGCTCCGAACATTTCGACGACAGCTACGATCTGAGGACCTACACGCACCGGCAGTGGCTGGAACTGATCGGTCGCTCGGCCCTGCGCCACCTGGGCTCATTCGATGCAAAAGGGAGGCCGACCGAAAGGTCCGACCTCCCCTACCAGCTGGAAGCACTGGGCTGTTCCTGAACGATCACTTGATCGTGATCGAACCACTGCCCGCGTCCAGCCGAACTCGCGCTTCCCCGTCCCCGAGGGTCATTTCCAGTTCATCCCGGTCCTGAGTGCGCACATTGGCCCCGGAAACCTGGGTCCTGATTCCGCCACTGCCCGTGTCGGCCAGGATGTGGGCCGAGGCGTTGTCGGGCAGATCCAGGGTGATACCCCCGCTCCCGGTGTCGATGATGAACTTGCCCGTCCCCATGCGGTCCAGCTGCAACAGCACGCCGCCGCTGCCGGTGTCGATGTTGGCGCCGTCTGTCTCCACCGCCCGGGCCTCCACCGCACCGCTACCCGTGTCGACCAGAAGGGAAAGGCAGCGCAGGTTGGCGGCCATCACATCGCCGCTGCCCGTATCGACCAGGATCTTGTCCCCCTCCAGATCGGCCAGGGTGACCTCCCCGCTGCCTGTGTCCACGTTGACCGAACCCTTGACCCGCGCCACCTCCACCGTCCCGCTGCCGGTATCGGCCAGCAGGTCACCGGTGATGTCGTACGCGGTGATGGACCCGCTATGGGTGTCCAGATTCAGATCGGCAGTCAAATCGGAGGCATCGATGCCCCCCACGGCCTGCTTCATTTCCAGGATACGCCCACGTGGAACCTCGATCACCAGATCGGCCCACATTTCCAGCCCATTGCCGCGCCCCTTCACCGTGATATTCCGGCCGGACAACCCGCTGAACACCTTTTTCAGCCAGGAGCCGCCTTCGCCGCCCTCGTTGTGGTATTGAACCTGGGTGGACCCCCGCGAGCCCAGTGCCGGATACACGTACTTCCGGTGATCCTCCACCGGAAAAGCCACCACCAGTTCTCCCTTGAAGCCTTCGTCCACCCGGAACTCCAGCAGTTCCTCGGCGGCATCCTTGCCCTGCACCTTGACGGTGATCCGGAACTGGTCACCCTGGGCCTGCTTCACCTGTACCTGGCCAATCATGTTGGCCACCTTCATCTCCTTGCTGTCGAAGGTGAAGCTGCGCTGGAACTCGGCGGCCAGGGCCCAATCCGCCAGCACGGCTGTCACCGCCAGGAATATTGCCAGGCGCACAGGAACAGAAAGATAGGGCAATCTCATGGTCATCCCTCCTCAAACAGGAAAATTCATTTCGTGTAATAACAAGACGTCTGGCCTGGGCATGAGGTTGCATGGCAGAGAAAGAAAAACCCCGGCCATGCAGGGGCCGGGGTTTCGAGCAAAGCGTTCAGACCGGGATCAGACCGGCTGCTTCATGCCGTCGGGCAGAGGGCTTTCTTCTTCAGGAAACGCTTCCTCGAAGATCCGGTTCAGCTCCTCCAGCCGGTGCTGGGCACGCACACGGGCGGCATCGGCCTCCTGGGGTGTCCGGGCCAGATTTATGTTGTTCAGACCCTCTTCGAGAACTTTTTGCATTCGAGTGAAATGCACCTCACGCGCGCGATTGATATCCATGATTTCCCCTTCGAGGGTCTTCGGACCGCCAGTTCGGTCCCGTCCGCCAGAATGTGTTGCTGGGCCTGGGTTGCAGGTTTCGTTCCGATTGGAGGGGAAATATTTTCCGCTGTGGGCTTGTCAGGGAGGAGGTCCAAAAGGGCGATCAAGACAGGGAGGACCCCGATTGGGCCCGATGGCTCTCAACCATGGGAAAGGTTGATCAGGCCTGAGCGTGCAGGGATCTGGTCGGCGTTTGGTGGGCGGTGGCCAGAAGCTTGACGACAAAGGTTGTTCCTTGACCGGGTTGCGAATCGCTCAGGATGATTTCGCCTCCCCATCGCGCCAGGATTTCTCGGCTCCGGAACAAGCCGTGTCCTCCACCTGGACGTCCGCTGGACCGACTACTGAAAACCTCGGCCTGCCGGGCCTCCTCAATGCCTTCGCCGTTGTCGGTGAAATAAAGGGCGATTTCCCGACCTTGGTGGGTGACCCGCACCTTCAAATCCCCCTTGTCCTGATCCCGCATGGCCCGCAGAGCCCCATCCAGCAGGTTGTCCAGAACAAACCGCAAATCCCCGTTGTCAATGCGGGCCAGCAAGGGAATGCCCCCCTCGTCAGCCCCTGATAAACTGACAGCCACCCCCGCACGATTGAACTCCTCGGTGCGCACCAGCAACATACCCTGGATCATCCGCACCGGATCGGTGGAAAAATAGTCGTTGATGGTGGTGCGCAGATGAAGAAATCCCTTCCGGACCTGGCCCCACTCCTTGCTCAGGGCCTGCTGATTGGCCGCCACAATCTCGGACTTGAGTTGACCATCAGCCAGAACACCCACTCGGCGATTGATCCCGTCGAGGGCTGCACGGGTAGATCGTACGGTGCCCAGCTCGAACCGGGCATCTTCGGCCTGTTGAAGGATGGCAGCCAGCAAGGGCTCCACGGACTCCACATAATCTCCCAGCACCTGATCGATGCGCTGGATCAGCTCTTCTCCCGGGGCGATGTTCGAAGCATGGGCTTCAAGCAACCATACCAGCCGGGACAATCCCTTGGTCTTGCCTACCACCTGATGATGGACATCGTCCAGATCATGCAACAGCGCGATGAATGCCCGACGGTCAGCGGCCATACGGGCAGCTCCCATCGAGGGATGAAGGGGGCTCTGGTGTTTTCCTCGTCGTCTTCCCAGCTCGAAAACCATGACCAGCAAGAGCAGCCCCACCAACCCCAGCAGCCAGGGGAAAGTCCGGGCCCAGAGGCGCCCCGGAGATCTGGTGGCCTCCAGGATCCATTGCCCGTGAGAGTTGGCCGTCACCAGGGCCATCTGATTCGCCTGGCGTTGCCAGAAAAGAATTCCGCTTTTTTCCGAATTTTCTTCACCAGAATAAAGAGCCCGAGCTTTGAGGTCGGTCCCCAGAATCAGAAAATCCCCACGCACGCCCAGTGTCAGGTAAATATCAAGGTGCCCATCCAACGGAAAATCTCCGGAACCCAGCACCTCGATATTGTTCTCATCCTGAAGCACCTGACGGTCCAGCAACAGGGTTTCCTTTTCGTAAAGAAAGCGGGTGACCGAGCCGTTGCCCGAACCGGCAATCAGCCAGAAGGTCCCTTGCCGTGGACCCGGGACCACCACCAATCCCTGGAATTCCGCGGCGCGGCGATTGGTGGCCAGAAGGCGCCGTTCCTGAAAACTCCAGACCGATAGCTGGTGGTTGGCTCCGGGCTGGTTGTTGCGTACCGAGAGAAGGATTTCCGGGTGGCCGTCTCCGGTCAGGTCATGAGTTTGGAGGTCTCCACTGGCAAAGCCTCCACCAAATTCCGTTTGCCAGACAGTCCGGCCCTGCTGATCCAGGACGATCAGGTAGGCACGGTCATCGCTGGTCCCATTGATCAGCCGGCCGCCCAGGTTTCTGGGCGCGGAGGTGGCCAGGCATATCTCCTCCAGGCCATCACCATCCAGGTCATCAAGGACGATGCCATTTTGAGCCACCTGAGCCCCGCCCACGTATTCCCAGATCAAGTGGCCATCGACTGGTGAAACGGCGCACACACCGCGCAAGGTGGCGTCGTACCCGGCCCGCCTGACCAGCAAGATGGCGGGTTGTCCCTGGCCATCAGCATCCGCCAGGACCCCTTCCGCCACATAGCTGCCGTCCCAGGTTGCTGGAGGCCTGCGATCCTCTCCTGACGGCAACTCCACGTTGACGCTGAACTCCATGGTCGCCGGGTCAAAACCCAAGAATCGCCACTGGGTGCGATTCGTGGAAATGACCGCAAAATAAAGCTCCTCGATGTTGTCTCCATTGGAATCGAAGCTGACGGCGAAATTCACATCTTGGTCATCGATCTGGAAACCGGCGGGAAAATGTTGCTCCCAGCGCACCTTGATGCCACTGGCGTCTTCCTGGTCATAAGCCAGAAGTTTGCTGGTATTGCATTCGATGAATTCCTGGGCCCCGTCACCATCCAGGTCACACAAGGCCATGCCCAGGATCCGGTCCGTGTCGGCTGGTAATCTGGTCCCACGCACGCACTCCAGCTGATAGGGCATATTTGCAGGAGAGAGAGATAACCGGGAATCGGCGAAGGCGGGCCGACTACTCACGAGCACCAGAAACAAAGCCAGGTAGAGGCCCGGCAAAATGACGAGGAAGAGAGGACTGGCATTTTTCTGGGTCATTTTGCCGTTCTCGCGGGAGGTGGTAATCTTGGAGGGGATTATACCGTAAATCCATTCCTCATTCAAGCCGACCGGGCAAGGCATCCCCGACCTTGCGCTTGAACTCCCACTGCGCCAGCAGAATGCCCGCCAGCATCAGAGCACAACCGACCAGACCACGCAAGGCCAGCAACTCACCCAGCAACAACCAGCCGCCAATGGCCGCAAAGACGGATTCGGTGCTGAGGATGATGGCGGTATGGGCCGGTTTGGCCTGGCGCTGAGCCACGACCTGCAGGGTGAAGGCCACCCCGACCGACATGATCCCCGCATACAGGATGGGGAAAGCCGCGGTCTGGATGGCCGGCCAGGACCAGGTTTCAAACACCAGCGCGCCGATCAGGCTCAAGAACGAGCACACCAGGAACTGAGCCACCGCCAGGCTGAGCGATGGCAGTGACGCCACCAGGTGCCCCACCATCAACACATGTCCGGCCCAGAACAGGGCGCTCAACAGCACCAGCCCATCGCCCAGGGCGATGCTGGTCCAGCTGGTGGCGCTCAGCAGGTACAGCCCTCCGGCGGCCAGGAGGGCGCCGGTCCACACCTGCCAGTTGGCCCGGTGCCCCAGAAGCAGCCCCAGCACCGGGACGAACAGGACATACAGACCGGTGATGAACCCGGCCTTGCCCGCCGTGGTGTACACCATGCCGAACTGCTGAAAGGTGGAGCCCGCGAAGAGGAAGAAGCCCGCCAGCAGGCCGCCCCGGATCAAGGGCCGCAGGGGCGGCCGGGGCCTGGTCTGAATGCGTCGGTTCTGACTCATCAACAGGGGGAGCAGGACCAGGGCTCCCAGGGCAAAGCGGATGGCGTTGAAGGTCATGGGTCCGATGTGGCGCATGCCCACCCGCTGGGCCACAAAGGAAAAGCCCCAGATGGCGGCGGCCAAAAGGAGCATCAGGTTCGCGTTGCGGCGTGCGTTGTCCATGGGCGGAATCTAATCGCCGGTTTACAACCGGTCCATAAGTTCCGATCATACGGGCATGAAAAAATTATCCTCATCCCCATGGTGCCGTTTGCTGGAAATGGCCCTGGCCATGTTGTTGCTGACCGCAATGGTTGAAGGAGTGCCGGCCATGGAGCCTGTCTCGTTGCCTCTGGTACCCGCCCCCCGGGCCTGGCTGCCTGCTGAAGGAGTTCTGGCCGTTGCCCAGGCCCGGATCACCCTCGCCGAGGGAACCCCGCATCAAGAGGAGTTCGACGGCAGCGAGGTTCCCGGCGTCCAGGCGGAAAGCTATCGACTGGACATCACCCCCACGGGTATCAAGATCACGGCCGAGCACCCCGCCGGGGTTTTCCGCGCGCGCCAGACCGTCCGTCAGCTTCTGGAATCGGGCCGCACTGAAGTTCCCTGCGGAGTGATCGAGGACAGCCCCCGCTTCGCCTGGCGCGGCATGCTGCTCGATTGCGGCCGCCACTTCATGCCCCTGGATACAATCAAGCACACCATCGATCAGCTGGCCCTGCACAAGTTCAATGTCCTGCACTGGCACCTGACCGAGGACCAGGGGTGGCGGCTGGATGTGCCCGGTTACCCCGAACTGGCCGAGGTGGCCGCCTGGCGTACCCAGACCGACGGTTCGGTGTACGGCGGCTTCTACACCGAGCAGGATGTGCGTGAAATCGTGGCCTATGCTGCCGAGCGTTTCATCACCGTGGTGCCGGAGATCGAGTTGCCCGGCCACAGCGTGGCGGCGCTGGCCGCCTATCCCGAGCTGTCCTGCACCGGCGGGCCTTTTGAAGTGGAAACCCAGTGGGGAGTGCATGCCGATGTGCTCTGCGCCGGCAACGACCGGGTGTTCACCTTCCTGGAAGATGTCTTCACCTACGCCCTGCGGATTTTTCCCTCGCGGTACATCCACATCGGGGGCGATGAGTGCCCCAAGGAGCGGTGGATGGCCTGCGCCCGCTGCCAGCAGCGCATGGCGGATGAAGATCTGGCCAGCGAACACGAGCTACAGAGCTGGTTCATCCGGCGCATGGAAGAATTTCTGGAAAACCATGAACGCCGGCTGATCGGCTGGGACGAGATCCTGGAAGGGGGCCTGGCGCCCTCGGCCACCGTCCAGTCCTGGCGCGGCACCCGCGGGGCCATTGCGGCGGCGCGGCAGGGCAACCAGGCCATCGTTTCGCCCACCAGCCACGCCTATTTCGACTACGACGTGGCGGTGACTGACCTGCAACAGGTCTACACCTTCGATCCGGTACCCCCGGAACTGAACGAAGCCGAGGCCCGCCTGATCCTGGGCGGGGAAATGAACCTGTGGTCCGAGTACATTCCCCCCGCGCGGCTGGACAGGATGGTCTTTCCCCGCATGACGGCCATGGCCGAGTGCCTCTGGACCGCCCCTGAAGAGAGGGATTTCCCGGCCTTTTTCCAGCGCCTGCAGCCCCACCTTGCCTGGCTTACCTCGCTGGGGGTAGACGTGGGGCCGGCGGCTCGGCCGGTGGGAGTCCTGGCGGATTTTGACCCCAAAACCCGGCAACATGACTTGACCTTCATCATGGACGAGGATCTGGACCCCGACACATTTGCCCTGCGGTATCGCATCCTGCCATCGGACCTCGTGTTCGACCCGGCACAGCTGGTGGAAGACCAGGACATTCCTTCGTTGACCACATCCGATCCCCGGGTGACCGGACCCATTGTCATGACCGATCAGATGGACCTGGTGGCCGCCCAGGCCTTCCTGGGCACCTTGCCCTACGGCGTACCCACGGTGGCCAAGCTGACGCGACACCTGGCCCAGGGTATCGCGCCGGTCCTGGCGGTGCCGGCCAGTTCACGGTATCCCGGCGGCGGGCCCCACGGACTGACCAACGGCCTGCACGGCGGACAGAACTACCGCGACGGTCACTGGACCGGGTTCGAAGGAGTGGATCTGGACGCAGTGATCGACCTGGGCCGTGAAACTCCCATTTCTCACCTCGAGATCGGCTGCTACCAGGGCGCCACGGCCTGGATTTTTCTGCCCGAGAAGGTGGATTTTTTCCTGTCCAACGATGGTCAGACCTGGCGGCCGGTTGCCACGGTGGGTCATGACATCAGCAACAAGATCCAGCGCCGGATCATCCATCGCTTCGAGGCCAAGGTGGCGCCGGAAGAGGCGCGGTACGTGCGCGTCAAGGCTCACAGCCTGATCACCTGCCCCGCCTGGCACCCCGGCGCGGGCGGTCCCTGCTGGGTGTTTGCCGACGAGATCGTGGTCAGGTAAGCCGCCCCCTTGAGCCACAAAAGAAGCCCCGGACCAGATGGCCCGGGGCTTTTCCGTTGCACAGGAGAGGACAGTTACTTGACCAGCATGAGCTTGGCCGATTGCATCCCCTGGTCACTGATCATGCGCGCAAAGTAGGTGCCGCTGGGCACGGACGCTCCACGATGATCCCGCCCATTCCAGCTGACCTGGTTCAACCCGGCGGTGAACACCTCATCGGCCAGCTCCACCACCAGACGTCCGCTCAGGTCGTAAATCGCCAGCTGCACACGCTGGTCGGATCCCACCCGGAAAGACACCTTGGTGGCAGGGTTGAAGGGGTTGGGGTAGGCGCCCTCGAGCACCACGCCCAGCGCGGGAGTTTCCAGCCGCACTGCCTTTTCACCCAGCACACGGGGCGCACCATCGGAGCCCGTGATCAGCAGGGTGTAAAGCACCTCGCCGCCGAAGGCCTGATGGTCGATGGCCGAGAACACGCGGCCGTTCTCCACCTGGAAAGGCACGTCCCAGGTCCGGTCGGCGCTGGATCCGCGCAGCGTCAGGCGCTCCGCGTCTTCGGCACTGTTCAGACGCCAGTCGATGTGGACGCCATCGGCATGTACGGCACATTCCATCTCGCCCAGCAGAGCAGACACCACGCCGCCGTAGGTCAGACGGAAGCCGATTTCCACTTCGGCACGCGAACCCTCGTCGATGGTGATATCCTCGTCCAGTCCCAGCTCGTCGCTGGCCAGCACGACCAGGCCGCGGTCGTCGTTCCCGGGCACACCGGCGATTTCCACATCGGCGGTGAAATAGATGGACACGCCACCCTGGGCGTCGCGATCGCTCAGGACGACCGAGCTGATACCGGTGAAGTTGGTCACCGTGGCATCGGGCTCGGGTACGCCGTCTCCATCGGTGTCGACGATGTCGCCTTCCAGCAGCACGACCTCACCGTTGAAGATCATGGCCTCGACGTTCTCACCCGTGGGGAGATCCACATCCCAGATCACCACGTAGTCGCCGTCTTCATTCATGAAGGCGCCTTCGATGCTCCCGTTGACGATGTACTCGCCGATATCCTTGCCTTCACGCAGGAGAATGAAGCCATCGATGCAGACGAATTCGTCGGCGGTAGTTTCGTTGCTGGTGTCGCCGGTGAACATGTAGCTGCCGCTTTCGGTCACGCTGCAGTAGTCGAAGGCGCTCCAGTTCTCACCCGGGAAACCGCCGGCGGCCTCGGGCACGGGAGTGCCTTCCTGGACCAGCTGGCCGTCGATCAGCAGGCCTTCCCCATCGAAAACCATGGCATTGTTGCTGGCCGTGGCCGTGTCCATGGTCACTTCGGCAATGTAGTGGGTGCCGAACTTGGAGAAACGGTAATCGAAACCGATGCCCGAACCGGTCAACACAAAGGGAAGACCGGGCAACAGGTCGCCGCCCAGGAACTTGGCACTGGCGTCCATCCCGTAGAACAAACCGCGGATCTGGGTGGAACCGCCCTGGGTGTCGGTGATACCACCCACGAAGTAGGGAATCCCGTCCTCGGTCACGCCGGGCCGGCTGCCGAAACTGAACCAGTAGCCGGGCAGATCGGCAAAGACCATTTCCTCGACCGCCACCGGGATGTCGTCAATCCAGACACCGTCCAGGCCGGAAACCCCGGTGTCCTGGTTGAAGCAGGAAGGGCTGTAACACGAAGCACCGCCGGCCCCGAATCCCCAGAAGGACTCGAAGGAAAGCTGCTCGTAGGGAGGGAAAATACCTTCCTGGCGCAACACCATGCCCGGGCCGCCGGTGGTGTGGCCCCAGATGGTGCCGATGGCCTCTCCACCGTTGGAAACATTGGTATTGAAGGCCCAGCCACCGCTGTGGTTGACCGCGGGATTGTTGATCGAATCGACCACGAAACCATCGGGCAGGCCGGTGACCGTTTGCCCTTCCATGATCAGAGCCACGGGGTCTTCGGCCAGCACACCGGTGGCGGCCAGACAGACCGCCGCCATGCACACCAGAACGTTCAGTCGCAATTTCGTCATGGGGATACCCTCCTAGCGAAGCAGAGATGATGAGAAAGCAACCACCTGACCCGCTGGCGAGCGAGCGATGCGGGCCGGAAAACCGGGGTTGCTCAGGGGCACTTTATCACAAAAGTGTCCCGCCCGGGGGAAAAATTGGCCCCGTCAGGTCCTTTTTGAGGTGCATCATCAGAAAAAAACCAAAACCCGGGGGAGATTCCGGAGGGACGCCAAACAAAGGCTGCATTCAGGGGTCAAATTGTCCGCTTTTCGTTGAGCGGCTACCCTTTCCACAACACTCGATCCGGAGAACCGACATGAAGAAACTGATCATGACCACCCTGTGCCTGCTCATTGCGTTGCCCAGCTGGGCCATTGAAGATCCCACTCCCAACACCATGGGTATTTACCTGGACCTGCAGGCCGATGAGCGCTGCCTGCCCTTTCCCACCGATGCCTTGACCGAACTGACCATGTACCTGCTGGTCACCAATCCCACCTTCGGCACCCTGTCGGGATTTGAAGCCGCCTATTATTTCGATGGTATTGCCGAGCTGAACTCGGTCACCTTCGCCCATCCCGGCGGTGTGGACGTCGGCGGCCTGGGCAACAACCTGGTCACCTTTCCCACGCCCATGCCCACCAGTCAGGTGACGCTCCTGGCCACCATCACCGGAACATATCTGGATTTCGAATACGGGCCCGCGGTGCTCAAGCTGGTGGGGACGAACCTGCCCGTCGCCGATGTTCAGATGCCTGTGGTGATCATGGAGAACGGGGAGCGCATGGAAATGTCCCTCAGTTTCGGCGACGGCGCGACGGTGTTCATCAACGCCGGCTGTGAGCCCGTGGCCGCCGAAAGTCAAACCCTGGGGAGCGTGAAGAGCCTCTACCGGTAATTTACCGGGGAGGAGGGAAGCCGCCGCCCTGGAACGGGGCGGCGGTATCTTTTCTAGCGCAACAGGGTGTGCCGGCCCTGGCGCACCTGTCCCGCCGATTCAAGTCGACTCACATACACGCCAGAAGGCAATGCACGACCCCGGCGATCGGTCCCGTCCCAGACCACGCGGTGCCTGCCCGCCGTTCTCAACTCCTCCACCAGCAGATCCTTCACCAGGCGGCCCGCACCATCGAAAATCCTCAGCGAAACCGCCGCATTCCGGTCCAGAGTGAAGGAGATAGTGGTGCTTGGGTTGAAGGGGTTCGGCACACCCGGCGCGAGGTGGATCCCCACCCGAGGCAAAGGATCCTCCACCGGGCTGTACCCCGTCAGAGTATAGTTTTCCACCATGCCCCCGGTAGCCGCCTCGATGTCGCGCAGGGACACCAGACCCACCCCCCGTTGATAGAAATCCAGACCGGTCACCGCCCCTGCCGGCGGCTCCACACCTTCGGGCAGATTCGACTCCATCACCACGTTGTGCAGATTGGGAGGATAGCCTGGATCGTAGGACGCCAGCACAATCATATCGGTGTACGACGGATCCATCTGGTAGATGCTGCGCAAGGCCGGATCCAGGTTTTGCCAGAAGCGAATCAGGGAGGTGTCGCAAGGGCTGTCAAAACAGACCGCGAAGGGCGCTCCGTCGACCATCTCCCCCAGCACGACGTCCGGGTCCAGGTCATAGAATATCCCCTCCTCCACGATCGCAAAAACTCTGACCACCCCGAAAGAACGCTGCACAATGGCGTGGTCCTCCAGGTTCTGGCCTCGCCGATAGGCCGGTTGTCCCTGGTACACCACCTCCTCGAAAACGCTCTCGACAAAGGTGTCCGTGGGGTTGGCGGGATCGGCGTAGAACCAGGTGGCTCCCAGGTTCACCGGAAAGTACCAGCCCATCATTTCGCCGGACTGGGCGCGGGCCGTTCTTGGCCACAGCAGCAGGAGAAGAATCAGAAGTACCAGGGTGATACGGATGATCCGGATGGTATGCATGGTTTACCCCCCATTTGCGCCCCTCCCCAGGGGCTCGATCAAGGCCTGCTTCAAATGATAACACAATCCCAACTTGCCGCTCGAGAACTGGCGCCATAAATTAGGACAACATTGTCTGATTAGCCTGCACGCAAGGAGATATTGAGATGCACGACGGATGCACCGGCCCCACCGGCGACGGCCAGATGGTGGTCAACAAGGTCCGGCTGATGGGCTTTCACCGGCAGCCCCTGCCGCTGACCCTGGAAATCCCCTGCCGCAATTGCGGGAAAACCTTCGCCATGACCCACTTCGAGACGGCCTGTCCCGAATGCGACATGGTGCATGGCGTGACGCCCTGCAGCGCGGGCAACCCTGACGCCGTGAAAGCCGCGGGCATCGGGTACTAGCCCGGACTGGTGAGGACACAAGTTATGGTTCCCCGGGAAGGCGATTGCCGCTAACCTTGCCAGGATCTGTTGTCTTACCCTTCATCTGACCCGAAGGACCCGCGTCATCATGCGTTCTGCTTTCCCTGCGGCGGGAACCCTGGCCGTGCTGGTGGCTCTGCTGGCGACCAGCACGGCCCTGGCCTTCCCCACCCCCAGAGACACCGGCCTGTTCCGTACCTACGCCTGTGGACCCGCCACCTCGGCGGTGACAATCGACGGCCGGCTGGATGATCCCGCCTGGAGCGAGGCGCCCTGGACCGAAGATTTCGTCGACATCCAGGGACTCACCCTGCCCGCCCCCCGGCTGCGCACCCGCGCCAAGATGCTCTGGGACGCCGACCACTTCTACGTGGCCGCCCGCCTGGGTGAGCCCCATGTCTGGGGCAAGCTCACCGAGCGCGACGCCGTCATCTATCACGACAACGATTTCGAGGTCTTCATTGATCCCGACGGGGACAACCACCTTTACTACGAACTGGAGATCAATGCCCTGGGCACCGAGTGGGATCTGCTGCTGGTCAAGCCGTATCGGGATGGGGCTCCGGCGGTCAATGCCTGGGATATCCAGGGCCTGAAATCCGCGGTGCACATCGAAGGCACCCTGAATGATCCTTCGGATCTGGACCAGGGCTGGACCGTGGAGATCGCCATTCCCTGGGAAGTGCTGGGACAATGTGCGGGCCGGCCGGCACCCCCGGTGGCGGGCGACATCTGGCGGGTCAATTTTTCCCGTGTGCAGTGGCGCACGCGTATCGACCAGGGGCAATACCTCAAGCTGACCGACGAACAAACGGGAAAGAACCTGCCCGAGGACAACTGGGTGTGGTCGCCGCAGGGACTCATCGCCATGCACTACCCCGAGCAGTGGGGAGAAGTCCTGTTTGTGGGGCCCGATTTTGACGGCAATCTGGCCCGCGCCCTGAGCAACAACGCGGAGCACCTGGCCATCCAGACCGGCCGGATTCTCATGGATCTTTACTATCAGCAGCGCCAGTTCCACGAGGACCACGGAAGGTTCGCCGCTGATCTGGCCGAGCTGGATTTCGCTCCCGCCGGTCTGGGCAAGGCCTGGAGCTTGACCATGCAAGCCAGGGCCGACCGATTCGCCGCCCAGCTGGTTACGCCCGATTTCACCATCACCGTGGACGAAGAAGGTCAGCTGGTGCGCACCCCCCTGACCGGCCGGAAGGAGCAGCCATGAGCCTGCGTCGCGCGGGCCTGGAGCCCCTGATCACCCGCGAGCACCTCGCCGACCTCGCGCCCGAGATCGTCGATCCCTCCAGCGTGTTCAATCCGGGGGCCGTGCGGGCGGGCCAGACCGACATCCTCCTGTTGCGGGTCCAGACTCGCGGGCGGCGCACGTTCACTGTTCCAGCAGTGGTCAACGAAGCCCAGAAGGTGACCGTGGCCCCCCGCCCCACCCACTTCGACTGGCAGGGACAGGAACCGGCAGGCCCCATCTTCCACATCTACGATGCGCGCATCACCAGGATCGACGGTCAACTTTTCGTGGTCACCGCGGTCGATCTGGAGGGCGGTTGCCGGCTGGCCATCTGGCGTGCCACCGGTGTCCCCGACCACCCCTTCGCGGGCCTGGACCAGCTGCTTTTCTGCGGCTGGTCGGCCCACCCGGACACGCGCAACGGGGTGCTTTTCCCGGAGAAGATCCACGGCCGGTACGCCATGCTCGAAAGGCCCAACCTGGTGGCCATCCCGGGAGCCCCCCCCACCGGCAGCGCCATCGTGCTGTCGATGTCGGACGACCTGGTGTCCTGGGAAGATCAGGGCCCCGTCATGGAGGGGCACTTCCACTACTGGGACGAGCTGGTGGGCTCGGGCCCACCCCCCCTGAAAACGCGGCACGGCTGGCTGCACCTGTACCATGGCGTGGCCACCCATTTCCAGGCGGCGAACATCTATCAAGTGGGGGCCGTGTTGCTGGATCTGGACGATCCCCGCCGGGTGATCGCCCGCACCCGAGATAATCTGCTGGAGCCCCGCCTGCCCTGGGAACTCACCGGCCAGGTGCCCAACGTGGTGTTCCCCGGCGGCCTGACCGTCGACAGCGTCGACGCCCAGGGCTTCGCCCCTGACACAGCTGCCGTGAGGGTCTACTATGGGGCCGCCGATACGGCCGTCGGTCTGGCCACGGCCACCCTCGCCGACCTGATTTCCGCCTGCAAAGAGAGTTGAACCGTGAATCGCCACGCCTACATCGTTTCGCACACCCACTGGGATCGCGAGTGGTACCAGACTTTTCATCGCTTCCAGGTGCAGCTGGTCGAAACCGTTCGGCAGGTTCTGGATAGTCTGGAAAACGACCCGCATTTCAAGCATTTCATCCTCGATGGACAGGCCTGCTTGCTCGAAGATTTCATTCAGGCCGCACCCGAAGAGGAGAAGCGCCTGCGCAAGCTGGTGTCCAGTGGAGCCCTGGGCGTCGGGCCCTGGTACATCCTGCCCGACGAGTTTCTGGTGTCAGGCGAGGCCACGGTGCGCAACCTCATATACGGGAGGATCACCTGCCGGCGCTGGGGCCGTGCCCAGCGGGTGGGATACATGCCCGATTCGTTCGGCCACATCGCCCAGATGCCCCAGCTGCTGAGGCTGGCGGGCATCGACTCCTTCATCTTCACCCGCGGCCTGGGCAACGAGGCCGAGCACCTGGGCTGGCTGTTCCAGTGGGGTGCCCCCGACACCACCGAGGTGCTGGCAGTCAACCAGTGCGAGGGGTACTGCAATGCGGGAGCCCTGGGCCACGAGGAGCTGTGGCACGCCCACACGCGGCGTGAAACGGATCCCGAACGCGCCGTGGAGAAGGTGGAGGCCCTGCTGGCCAGGATGGATGCCCGACCCGGGCACGACCCCATCCTGCTGAGCAACGGCTGCGATCACTTCCCTGCTCAGCGGAACCTTGGCGAGATGATGGCCGCGCTGCGCCGCAAACGGCCCGACATCGTATTCGAGCAGACGCGCTTCGAGGACTTCCTGAAGGCGGTGCGCAACTCCTGCCATGATGATGATCGCCCCCAGTGGGTGGGAGAAATGCTTGGTGGGCGCGACCACCCCATCCTGTCGGGTGTGTGGTCGACGCGCATGTATCTCAAGCAGCAGAACGAGATCTGCCAGAACCTCCTGACCCGGCAGGTCGAGCCGCTCTGTGCGGCGGCGCACTTCACCGCCGGTGAGCGGTGGCCCGGCGGATTGCTGGATCAGGCTTGGCGGCAGCTTCTGCGCAACCATCCCCACGACTCCATTTGCGGCTGCAGCACCGATGCCGTGCACCAGGACATGGAAACCCGCTTCGCGGCGGTGATCCAGACCGGCGAGCAGGTGCTGTCCCGGTTGATGGATCGATTGAGCCCGGCCTTCGGAGCACAGCCTGCCGACGACCTGGACACCGTGATCACCGTCGCCAACCCCTTGCCGGTGGTCCGAGAGGAGGTGGTCGAGCGGTTGATTGTTCTGCCCCTGGTGGGGCTCGATCTGGACCGTCTGCAACTGCTGGACGACCAGGATCGCCCCGTGCCTTTCCGGATTCTCGAGACCCACTATCTGGAGCGGTTCTGGGGCATCGACTACCGGTCCGAACTTTTCGCCCACGATCAGCTGGACCTCCTGGACACCTACTTGCATCGGTTTGGCGATCGCATTGTGGGCCATCGCGACAGCGGTCCTTCCCACGACGCGTTCCTGCTGGTCCAGTTCCTGGCCAGGGACTTGCCCGCGGTGGGTCACCGGCAGTACCGGGTGGTCGATCAGGCTGGGCCAGCCCGGGGCACCGCGGCCATTTTCTCCCCGGTCACCGCGCGGCGGACGGGCGATGACGCTCTGCTCGAGAACCAGCACCTCAAAGTTCTGCTGCACGCCGACGGCACCTTCGACCTGACCGACAAGGCCACCGGGATGCAGTATCCCGGCCTCAACCTGCTGGAGGACACCGAGGACCGCGGTGACGAGTACGACTACTGTCCGGCCGAGACCAGTCTCACGGTTTTCTCGGCAGGTGCCCCCGGCAAGGTGCGCCTGACCAGCTGCTCCGACCTGTCGGTCAGCGCCGAGGCGGCATTCCGTTTCGACCTGCCCCGCTCCCTGGAAAAAGACCGCCGGTCGCGCTTCCCCCGGACCACCCCGTGCGACACGGTGGTTCGGCTGGTGCTGCGCACGGGCAGTCGCCGCCTGGAGGTGGAAACCTCGTTCAACAACCGTGCCTTCGATCACCGCTTGCGCGCCTGGTTTCCCACCGGCGTGAAAACCGACCAGGTGGTGAGCGACGGTCATTTCCTGTTGAATCGACGGCCACTGGAGCGCACCGGCGGCCCCGACTGGGTCCAGCCTGCTCCTTTGACCTGGCCGCAGCAGGACTGGAGCGCCCTGCAGGATGAACAGGGAGGCCTGGCCATCTTCAACCGCGGGCTGCCCGAATTTCAGACCTGGTCCGACCCGCACAGCGGCGCTGTTTTTGCGCTCACCCTGCTGCGCTGCGTGGACTGGCTGTCGCGGGACGATCTGCCCACCCGCAACAACATCAACGCCGGCCCCACCCTGCACACGCCGGGGGCCCAGTGTATCGGGCGTCAGGTCTTCCGCTACGCCCTCGCCCCCTTCCAGGGCAATGTCCTGGAGGCCGATCTCCCTGGGGAAAGCAACCGCTACCGCGTCGGTTGCCCGACCCATCACGGGGTGCGCAATCTGGCCCGACCCGGTGGCCGCTCTTTCCTGCGCAAGACCGATCCCCGGGTACAGATCACCGCCATCAAAAGGTCCGACAGCGGCGACCACCTGGTGCTGCGCCTGGCCAATCTGTCGGGGGATGAGGTGAGTGAAATCCTGGAGTTCGGCCAGATGGTCGTGGACGCCGAAAAGACCAGCTTCCTGGACGGTCCCCTGGATATCGAAAACGAAGAGGTGTTCGTTTCCGACGGCGGCGAGAAGATCAAGGTGCCGCTGGATCCCTACGAGATCGCCAATCTGATCGTGGAACTGGACAAGGGGTAGAAAATGACTTCACGCCGGGAATTTTTGCTGAGCGCCGGAGCTGGGGTGGCCGGCATGGCCGCCCTGGGAACCAGCAGCCTCAGCCTGGGCCAGGACCCGCCGCCACCCGCGCGCCGCCCTCTGGTGGTCAGCACCTGGAACTTCGGCATCCAGGCCAATGCCGAAGCCTGGAAAACCCTGGCCGCCGGGGGCCGGGCCGTGGACGCGGTGGAACAAGGCGTCATGGTGATCGAAGGCGACCCCGAGATTTCCTCGGTGGGCTATGGCGGCCTGCCCGACCGCGACGGTCATGTCACCCTGGACGCCTGCATCATGGACGAGACCGGCAATGCCGGGTCGGTCTGCTTCCTCGAGGGGTTCAAGCACCCGGTGGCGGTGGCGCGTCGGGTCATGGACCGGACACCGCACGTCATGCTGGCCGGGGAAGGCGCCCGGCAATTCGCCCTCGAGCAGGGGTTCCCCGAGGAGGACCTGCTGACGGATTCAGCCCGGGCCAGATGGCAGGAATGGCTCCGCGAAGAAAATTATCAGCCCTGGTCGCCCTTGCATGATCCTTCAGGCCAGGATCCGCGCCGCGGAAAACCCAACCCCGACCACGACACCATCGGGATGCTGGCGCTGGATCGCGCGGGCCACCTGGCCGGCAGCTGCACCACCAGCGGCCTGGCCTTCAAGATGCATGGCCGGGTGGGCGATTCCCCGGTCATCGGAGCCTCCCTGTTCGTGGACAATGCGGTGGGAGCAGCCTGCGCCACCGGGGTGGGCGAAGAGGTCCTGAAAACCCTGGGCAGCTTCCTGGTCGTGGAGCTCATGCGCCAGGGCGCCACCCCGCAGCAGGCCTGCGAGGAGGCCGTGGCGCGTATCGTGGCGCGGAATCCTGAAGTCACTGCAGACTCGACTTTCCAGGTGGGATACCTGGCCCTGGATCGCTTCGGTCGCGTGGGGGCGTTTGCCGTCACACCCTGGTTTCAGTACGCCATTCATGATGGCAAAGAGAACCGGCTGGTGGACGGGCCATTTTTTTTTCAGGGTTAATTCAGCTTAAAATAACAACTTATCTTCGCCTTCACTTGAAAAACGAATAAAAGGCGAACATTGCCTTGCTTGTTCGGTTTCTGTTCGCTATTCTGTCGTGACCAGATTCCTCCCTTCTGAAAGGAATACCCATGGTCATGACCAACCGGACATTCACGGATCACTCCTCCCGCACTGCCCCTACCCCTCTCCCCGCAGTCAGGCCAGGCATTCCCGGGGCCTTGCGCGAGTGGATCCTGGGCCGCGACAGCTACCGGTGTCGAGCTCCCGGTTGTGGTCGGGCCGAGGGCGTTGAGGTGCATCTGGTGGACCACAACGCACCCGGCGGACACATCAATCCCGCCAACCTCATCACCATTTGCCCGGTTTGCCGGCCCTTGTGGGATCTCATGGGGCGTGGCACTTTCCAGACCACCGCCCATGATATGGTGGAGATGTCCGTGGCCACGTCAGCCTGAAGGAATTGAAATGACATTGATCGAAATCCACCGTGAAATGAAGCGGCTGGCCGACCCGGCCATTGCCGAGCATTCCCAGCGCTTTTTCAAGACGGGACCCGGTCAGTATGGCGAAGGAGATCGGTTCCTGGGCATCCGTGTGCCCAGGGTCCGGCAGGTGGCCAAGCAGGCGCAGGATCTGCCCCTCGACCAGGTTGCCGAGCTTTTGCACAGTCCCTGGCACGAGGAACGTCTGCTGGCGGTGATCATTCTCACCCTGCAGTTCAAGCGCGGAGGTCCCGGCCAGCAGAAAAAGATTTTCGACCTCTATCTGGCCAGCACCGCGTGGATCAACAACTGGGATCTGGTGGATGTGTCGGCGCACCTGGTGGTCGGCCCCTGGTTGCAGGACAGGCCCCGGAAATTGTTGCGTCAGCTGGCCACCAGCGAAAGCCTCTGGGAACGGCGGATCTCCATGATGGCCACCTATCACTTCATCAGGCAGGACGATTTCGCGGATACCCTGGCCATCGCCGAGATCCTGCTCGAGGACTCCCACGACCTCATTCACAAGATCGTCGGCTGGATGTTGAGGGAAATCGGCAAGCGGGACCAGTCGGTCGAGGAGGAGTTTTTGCAGGAGCATTACCGGACCATGCCGCGCACCATGTTGCGCTATGCGATCGAGAAGTTCGAGGAGGGTTTGCGGCAAAGGTACCTGAAGGGGGAAATCTGAAGAAAACAACCCCATCATGGTGTATGCTGATGGCCATGATATCCAAAGGGGCCATTCACCTAAAGGGAGCCAGCCATGAATCGCCACACCCCGTCTGTCGCCACTGTGTTCTTACTGCTGGGCGCCGTCCTGCTGACGGCCTGCCCCGCCCTTGCCGATTTCGTCACCCCGGGCCTGGGCTCGCTTTACACCATGGACGGCCTGGTGGCCCAGTCCGGTGGAGTGGTCACCGGATCTGACGGGAATTACCAGATCCACGAGTCGGTCATCATCTCGGTGAATGACTTGCTGGACATCGGCCAGGGGCAAACCCTGACTTTCCAGGACGCGACGGGATTGGTGGGGCTGGAAATCAACGGGGGACTGGTGGCCATGGGTACCGCGGATGAGCCCATCGTCATGACCGGCAGCCTGCAGG
The DNA here is from genome assembly GCA_036351155.1 of Candidatus Krumholzibacteriia bacterium. GTDB lineage: Bacteria > Krumholzibacteriota > Krumholzibacteriia > LZORAL124-64-63 > LZORAL124-64-63 > LZORAL124-64-63. The sequence continues at coordinate 25,351 of JAZBOO010000319.1, forward strand.
AGCCCGGTTCCTGGCGCGGACTGGATTTCAATGACACCAGTTTGGGCTCACAGTTCCAGCTGACCCATGTGGAAATCGCCTACGCCATGATCGGCGTGGATGTGTTCGGCGCCGACATCCAGCTCGACAGCTGCGACATCCACCACAGCCTGGACAAGGCCTTGGATTTCTCCCAGGCCGGCGGGATGGTCACCAATTGCCACCTGCATCACAACCAGCAGCGCACCGTGGTCATGACCCTGACCTCCTCGCCCACTTTCGAGTACTGCGTGCTGGACAACAACAATCTCAACAACTCTTCGCCCTACCCATACTTCAACATTGGCCTGCAGGGCATCAATTCGCCCACCATTCGCGGCTGCACCATCACCGGCGACGGCAACGAGATGAGCGGCGGCATGGCCCTCTGGAACAGCAGCAACGCGCTGATCGAAAACAACATCATCAGCGGGTGTGGTTATGGCATCCTCTGTTACAGCGTGGGGGCCAACCCGACCATCGTCGGCAACACCATCTTCGACAACACCATCCATCCCGACCAGGTGAACTGGGGCTTCGGCGTGGCCTGCAATGGCGACAACGCGCCCATCTTGATGAGCAACACCATCACCGGCCACTGGTACGGGGTGGCGGCCATCAACGGTGGGCAGCCCAACCTGGGCGATGTGGTCAATGACTTCCCTGGTGACGATGGGCTGAACCAGATCAATACCAACGGCCTGGGCGGCGCCACCTACGGCTTCTTCAACAACACCCCACTGCCCCAGATGGCTCAGAACAATTTCTGGGGACCCGTCGGGCCCGAGGACAGCATCCAGCATCAGGTTGACAACCCGGCTCTGGGCCTGGTCACCTATGACCCCGTCGCCGATGTTTCAGCAGCGCCGGAATTGCCCGGGCCACGGGTTCTGGAGACGGTGACCGCCCATCCCAACCCCTTCAATCCTCGGGTGGACATCAGGTTCAGCCTGAGCAGGGACAGTCATGTCACGGTGGTCGTTTTCGATGTGGCAGGCCGATTGGTCAAGGAAGTGCAGAGCGGTAATCTGGGCACCGGCGAACACGCGATGCCCTGGGACGGCACCGACCGCGCTGGACACCAGGTCACCAGTGGCTTGTACTTCTATCGGGTGATCGCCGGGAATGAAAGCCAGACCGGGAAGTTGACTCTGGTCAGGTAAGATCGGGGGTCGAGGTGGTCACTCCATCGACGACCCCGACAATCACCGAACGCACAGGCATGCCCGGCACGCCCAGGATCTGCCGGGCACCATTGCCCTCGTCCAGGATGATCACGGTTTCGCCGGCTCCGGCTCCCACCGTGTCGATGGCGATCACGTACCCGCCGGAGGGTACTCCGGCGGCGTCCAGCTTGTCGCAGACCAGCAACTTGCGGCCGGCCATGTCCGGGTGGGCAATGGTGGAGGTGAGGCGTCCGGCCACGCGGGCATAGATCATGGTGTCCCTCCGATGCCGGTTTCCCCGTCGATCTGCAAGGTGTCCACAATACCCACGATGGCGTGGTCCACCGGCACATAGCTCGGGTCGAGGGTCAGGGCGGCTTCCCGGCTGGCTTCCCAGAAAACCAGTTCACCCTGCCCGGCCATGCGCGTGCTGTCGGCGGCCACGAAAGGGCGGCCTTCCGGCTGCTCCCTCTTGTCCAGCGGTTGCACCCATAGCAAGGGCACACCCTCCATTCCCTCGTAGACCACGGCAGGAACCAGCCGTCCCGTGACACGCCCCAGAAACACGCTATTCCTCCAGCTTCTCGGCCCCGGCCGGGGTCCAGTTGCGGCACAGGCCGAAGGTGGTGCTCTCGGTGAGAACCTTGCGCAAGGTCTCATCCATGCGCGACATGATCGCGGCGTTGATCATCTGACCTTCACCGCCCACCCGGTCGTTGGCGATTTCCACGGCCTCCTGAACATCGGTCAGCATGCCATCCAGGAAGGCCACCGAGTGTCCGCCCAGGTCATCGGCCAGGCGCAGCTTGCTCAGCTGAACCGGCACTCTCTTGAGCACCGCGTCGATGGCTCGCAACATGGCCGCACAGGTGGTGGTTTCCAGCACCGCAAGGGTGTCACCCTCGGGCACGTTGCGGTCACCCACCAGTCCGGGCCTCAGTCCCGGATGCGGATCGGCAAGCAGCACCTCATCCACCAGGTGCGCGGTCGTCTGGCCCAGCTTCACGCCTTCATCATGGGCTTCCTCGGTGGCCGCCACCGTGCCCCCCACCAGGACCAGGTACTTGCCCGGGTGCACGGTGCCACAGCGCAGAAGCGCCACCGGGGCCCGTTTCAACATTCGGTCCACGGCCAGGACCCCCGTGGCCACACTCTCGAATTCCAGCAATGCCAGGGCCTTGCTCATGGTTACTCCTGCACGAATTGTCCGAACAATTCGGCTAAACGATCCTGAAGTGATCCACCATCACGCAGCGCCGGCGGCGGGAAAAGCTGACCGGGAAGGTCAACCCCTCGCCCGTGGGGCTGGCGATGGTGAAGCTGGTGTGTCCCTCGCCACCGGCCCCGAGGCCGGCCACGATGGGGCCGTTCTTCACAAAAATGCTGGTGTTGATGACCCGGGCCATGCGGCTCAGAGCCTCGATATCCCGGGAGTGCATGGACGCGGAATGACCAAACCCGTGCTCGGCCTCGCGTGCCAGGGCAATTCCACGATCGACATCCGGCACCCGCACCACCGGCAGCACCGGCATCAGCTGTTCGGTCCAGACCAGGGGGTGGTCTTCGGGGACCTCGGCGACGATCAAGGGCGTCTCCGGGCGGGCCGGCAAACCGGCCGCCGCCAGGATCGCGCTGGCATCCTTGCCCACCCATTCCTTGTTGATCACGCCGTGGGTCCGAGGTCCCCGGTTCTCCTTGAAGATGATCTTCTCGATGCGGGCCAGCTCGGCGGGAGAAGCCAGGTAGGCGCCCTGGTCGGCCATGCCCTGCAGCAATGCATCGGCCACGCTGGCCACCACGAAGACTTCCTTTTCATCCACACAGATGATGTTGTTGTCGAACCCTGCACCGTGAACGATGTCACGGGCGGCCTTGGCGATGTCCGCAGTGGCATCGACCACCACCGGCGGGTTGCCCGGACCGGCACACACGGCGCGCTTCCCGCTCTGCATGGCAGCCTGGACCACCCCGGGTCCTCCGGTGACCACCAGCAGATTGATCCCTTGATGGTGCATCACCTCGCCGGCCGAAGCGATGGTCGGGTGGGCCACCGCGGTGACCAGGTTGGCCGGGCCACCCACCGACTGGATGGCTCGGTTGATCTGCCGCACCGTTTCCATCGAACATTCGACCGCCCCGGGGTGCACGTTGAACACCACGCTGTTGCCTGCGGCCACCATGCCGATGGTGTTGCAGATGATGGTGCTGGTGGGATTGGTCGTCGGGGTGATGGCCCCGATCACACCGAAGGGCGCGTACTCCATCAAGGTCAGTCCGTTGTCCCCGGTGGTCGTGACGGGCTGCAACGCCTCGGTGCCCGGGGTCTTCTCCGTGACCAGCCGATTCTTCTGCTCCTTGTGCGCCACTCTACCCAGGCCCGTTTCCTGCCAGGCCATCTCCGCCAGTCGATCACCTTCACGGCGCATGGCCGCCCGGATCGCATCGACGATCTCTGTCCGCAGCGCCAGGGTCCCGGCCGTCAGCTCCCGGAACGCCAAGGTGGCGGCGTCCACACACTGGTCCACCGTGGCGAAGACCCCGTCTCCCGTCCCCGCGGGCCCCTTGAAGGCCGCGACGCCCGGAGCCACGTAGCCCTGGGCCGGTATGTCCGGTCGAGCCGCCGGAGCGGCGGGCGAAGGCCAGGTGTTCCTGTCGATGGTCGCCGATCCCGACGCACAGGCCGTCGGGCTTTCCTCGCCGGCCAACCGATCGGCCAGAGCCCGGGCGATCAGATCAACCTGAGTGTCCGTCAGATGTCTCATCCATCCTGTCCCTTGGTGTAGCGCACTTCTCCATCGGTGTCCCAGCTGTCGACGATGGCCATGACCACCGCATCGACGGCCACGACCACTCCGCCGGTCAATTCACCATCGGGCCCGGCCTGGCCCAGCATCAGGAGTTTCAGCCCGGTGAGGGCTTCCTCCTTCTGCGAGGCCACCACGGTGCCCAGTACCTTGGCCAGGTTCATGACAACCTACTCTTCCATCCGGCCCAGGGGCAGCACGGCATCCACGTTGGCGTGGGGACGGGCGATCACATGCACGGCCACCACTTCACCCACACGGGTGGCGGCGGTTTGACCCGCATCACAGGCTGCCTTCACCGCGGCCACATCACCGCGCACCACCACGGTGGTGTAGCCCCCACCGGTCTTCTCGTAACCCACCAGGTCCACCCGCGCAGCCTTGACCATGGCGTCGGCGGCCTCGACGGTGGCGGCAAAACTTCTGCATTCGATCATTCCCAGGGCGTCTGCCATTGTTCTTCCTCCGTTAACGGGTTTTCGGTCCTTCTTATCGATCCGCTATTTCTTGATGACTCTTCCATTCAGGGCTTCCAGGGCCGCCACCGCGGCGGGCCGGGCCACCTCCACATCGCGTTCTTCTCCGCCGATGTACACCCTCCCGAAACTGCCGAAGGCGCGCACTTCCAGGATGTTGATGTCGGCCGCTTTCTCGGCCTCGTTGGCGGCCAGGGCCGCGTAGGCCGCCGGCTCGCACTCCAGCACAAACAGGGTCTGTCCGCTGAGGATCAGGTTCCCGTGGCGCATCCGGTTGATCAACATGCACTGGTGGTCATCCAGGTGGCGCACCACCTGGTCGGACACGATGCGGGGCTTCAGGCGCTGATCTTCGCTGAGGTCCAGGGCCTCCAGGATGGCCTGCCCGGCCTGGCGTACATCGGCCTGGCTGTCCGAATGCACCTCCAGCATGCCGAAGTGGCGCTCCACCACCTGCATGCCGGGTGTCACGTCGGTACTTTTCAGGGCGATGTCCATGACCCGGTTGATCTCGATGCCCGGCGCAATTTCCACGAACAGACTGGCCTGCCCCACCTTGGGCAGGAAACCCTGGGCCACCGTCGCCTGAAAGGAGGCAAACTGGGGCTGCAGGCTGTCGATCACGCAAAAGGCTCTCAGGTCGACCATGCGGACTCCTAGTTGCTGAGGGTCGTTTTTCCGGCTTCGGCCACGATGGCGATGCTGGCGCTGGCGCCAATCCGGGTGGCCCCGGCGTCGATCATTTTCTGGGCATCCCCGTAGTTGCGAATCCCGCCGGAAGCCTTCACTTCCATGCCGGCTTCCCGCACCACCGAGGCCATCAGAGCCACATCTTCGGCCGTGGCCCCGCCGGAGGCGAAACCGGTACTGGTCTTGACGAAATTGGCCCGGGCACGGCGCGCCAGGCGGCACACGCGTACCTTCTCCTCGTCGGTCAACAGGGCGGTTTCGATGATGACCTTGCTGACGGCGCTCCCGTCACGGCAGGCCTCGGTCACCGCCAGGATGTCCCGGTAAACGTAGTCGTCATCCCCACCCTTCAAGCGGCCCACGTTGATCACCATGTCGATTTCCCGGGCTCCGTCCCGGATGGCCTTGCGTGCCTCCATGCCTTTCATGTCCGGGGTGTTGGCCCCCAGCGGGAAGCCCACCACCGAGCAGGTCAACACCTTGGTGCCCCGCAGGCCGTCGGCCACGAACTTCACCCAGCAGGGGTTGACGCAAACCGAGCGGAAGTTGTGCTCCCGGGCCTCGGCCACGATCTGCCCCACCATGTCCTGGGTGGCATCGGGTTTGAGAATGGTGTGGTCGATGTACTGGGCCAGCTCGGTGGGAATCTCGCCCTGATTGCGCAGGCCGGTGGTCAGGCCTTGAGCGCCCAGCTCGATGAACTGGCGGGCGGTGGTGGGACAGGCCCCCACGCAGGGTCCGCCGTGGAAAGTGCCCGATCCCACGCGGCGCCCCAGCATTCCTTCGAGCCGGTTGATGATCCGCGCCAGGTCATCTTCCGACAGATCAGAAAACCCGGCCCCACTGGATATTGACCCGCGGGTGGGGCTGGAGACCGACACCCCGGCGGATCCGACCTGCGGGGCCGGTGTTTCGGAAATCATGGCCACCCGCCGCTGATGCCGCGGCTCGGTGCATTCGGTGGTCAGGAAAATATCGACAATTTGCTGGGCCAGGCTGGGCCCGATGAGTCCTGCTCCGAGGGTCAAGACGTTGGCATCGTTGTGCTCCCGGCCATTGCGGGCACTGCTCAGATCGTAGGCCATGGCCGCCCGCACTCCGGCCACCTTGTTGGCGGCCATGCAGGAGCCAATGCCCGCTCCATCGATCATCACACCTCGCTGAGCCTGCCCCCGAGCCACCGCTTCGGCCACCAGCCGGGCGTACTTGGGATAGTCCACCGCCGCCGTGGAGGGGCACCCCACATCCTGGACCTCGTGGCCCTGTTTCTGCAGGTGGCCCATGAGAGCGTTCTTCAGTTCAAATCCACCGTGGTCCGACCCGATGGCGATTTTCATGCCTCACCTCTGGTTTGCTGCCAAATCTCCCATAAACAAGCCCTCAACAATCGAGCCCTCACCAGACCTGGGAATCATCCTTGGAGCGGGGTGACCGCGGCCGGGATCGCTCGGCCAGGCCCAGATGGCCCATCGCCTGCATTCCCGCAGCCTCGGCCAGCTGGTTCACCAGCTTGCGGAGCATTTCCCGCCCCAGGGTGGTCAGAGAGAAACAGGTCACCTTGCGATTTCCCTTGCGCCCCTGCACTCCGACAATGTACCCGGCCGCCATGAGCTTCCGGGTCTGGACATGAAGATTTCCATCGGCCAGTCCCGCCTCTTGCCCCAGCTGGGTGAACGAAAGGCTGTCCACCTGGGCCAGGGTCGCCACAATGGCCAGCCGAGCCGGGGTCCCGAGCATTTCGTCGATTTGACGGGTGTTCACCAGGAATCCTCCCATGACATACTTCGTTGTGTGAAGTAAAATCAAATCAGGGTGGTGGTGTCAAGGAAAATCCAAAAACTTTTTTTGGTGAAGTTCAGCAGGAGGGAGAGTGAAAAATGGCCCGCAAGGCCCGCAGGCCGGAAATCACCAGACACTTGGCATGGTACAGACTGGAATGAATACGGGTTCCCCAGGAGGGTATCTGGCCGGCCCGATGGCCGTTATCCATGAAGATTTCTTCCCCCGGAAAGAGCTGACGCTTGATTTCCCGGAGACGCTTGGCGGTGTTGGGAGTGAACAAGAGGTGCAGCATGTAGCTGTAACCATCGACAGTCTCCGCCGAACGCTCCAGCAAACCACCGGTCACATCGAGCCCGTCCAGGGCGCGGCGGGTCGCCCACCCCGGGGTCAAGCCGCGGGGCAAGGGTACGGGGGCCTCCCTCCCCAGCAAATCCTTCACCACATGAAGCCAGGTTCCGAACGCCGTCCCCATCCTGATGCGGGAAGATTCCTTCATCAGATAAAGCCAATCGTCCTCCGTCAGGATCGGCATCAGCAAGGCCATGTCCATGACCCGACGTAAATCGATGTAACCATCGGCGATGTTCTGGTAAACACCGTGCAAAACCTGATCGACCGGTGCCGCCACCTTGAAATCCACTTTCCCCACCCGCGCAGGAAGGGCGCGATCGAATATCCCCACCACATCGAAACCGTAAATGGAATGAGGGGTGGTCACGTCCCAGTGGATTTCCAGAACCGAGCCCTGGGGTCCGTTGAAAATGCGGTGAAAATGATGCCGATCATAGTACAGAGGGTCCCGCAGGCCTCGAATCTGATGGTAACCTTTGGCTTCCAGCCTCTTGCAGGCTTCCTCCAGGTGCCGCCGGGGCACCAGGATGTCCAGATCCACAAACCAGCGGTGCAAGGGGTCGGGATAAAGGGTCGTGGCCAGGGCCGCCCCCTTGAGGACCACCGGCTGGCAGGTCTCCCAGGTGAGGGAGGGGAGAATTCGCTCCAGCTCCATGAGCAGGAAGCCCGTACGCTGGCGACCGGCCATGGCCCCCCGGCGGAAGGAATCATTGTGGAGGTTCAGGGGCAAGAAGGGCCCCAGGGCCACCTCCACCTGGTGCGCGGCCAGCAGGGCGCGCACCTTGTCCACCTGGACATCCGGGGGCAAGGGAATGGGGATGGCATCCTGCGCGGAAGGGTTGTCCGCCCAGGCCTGCAAGAGGGAGATGAGATATTTCCGGTCTGCTTTGTTCATGGTTTCCCCTGGTTCGGCCTTCGCCGAGCCCACTTGACCACCCACCCAAAAAATCTGGTGACTTGAGCGGCCTCAAGTCATCTATATAATGAACGAACCACGACCTGGCTGTCATGACATTATTGACCCTTTGTTCCCAGATTAGTCACAATCCTCCGTATCAGGTCGAAAATCCACCGGGAGCCACCATTGACCGGACCAACCACATGACCGATTCCCCCGCCAACCGGCAACGCGTGCTGGACGTTTGGCTGGGCTTGACCGGCCAGATCGCTCTGCCGGAGGGCTCGCTGATCCTTCCGGTCCTCAGCGGCAGCATGGGTCCGCAAATACCGCTGGGGTGTCGCATCGAGATCAGGCCCGGCCCGGCCGACCAGTGCCGGCTCGGCGACGTGATGGTATACATGGATGAAGGGCGGCTGGTGGCTCACCGCCTCCTGTGGCGTGTGGGCCCCTACCTGTACACCAAGGGCGATGCCAACGCATACGGGCACTGGATAGGGAGTTCCCAGGTGAAAGGACTGATTGTCGGGGTTTGGCCGGCCGAGAACCTCCCCCAGCCAACCCAGGCCATGGACCCCAGTTCGCTGGCTGCCGCCCAGAAGAGCCGCAAAGAGCTGCTCCACAACATCATTCTGTGGCTCCCGCGCAAGGTTCGGGACCTTTTGAGAGGGCCCACTCGCCCCCAACCCAAGGATGAGCCATGACCCTGGACATTGCTTGCCAGTTCCGTCTCGACATCGGCGGTAACGTCCTAGGCTTCCATTGTGACCCGGCGGGATTCGCTCCTTACCTGAGCTACTGGTTCGACCGGCCCAGCACCCTGGCTGCCCCCGACATTTCCCTGCAATTGACCCTGATCCCTCATGAAGAAACCCTGGATTTGCCCAACACCCTCCTCAAAACCAAGCGCCTGACCGGCAATGGCGGTTTCGATATCCACGATGGGCTTTTTCAGGGACGTTTCGACGCGGCCACGGGCCAGGGGGAAATCGCCTTCAAGGCAGCGCTGGCGCGGGGCCAGCTCATGCGGGTTTCGGAACAGATTTTTTACCAGGCCTTCCACTCCGCCCGGCAGCGGAAGGGAACCGATTGCGTCATGGTCCATTCCTCGGCCGTGATCGCCGGTGGCCAGGGGTTTCTGTTCGTGGGTCCCTCGGAAGCGGGGAAATCCACCGCCGCCCGCAACAGTGCCGCCCACCATGTTCTGGGCGACGAGATGAATCTGGTTCATTTTACACCGCAGGGCCTTTTCGTTGAAGGCACCCCGTTCAACGGCTTTTTCCGGGACAAGAAGCCGGGCCGAGCCCCCTTGCGCGCTGTTTTCCTGTTGAATCAGGCTCCCGAGCATCGCATTGTGCCCATGGGAGCCGCCGAGGCGGCCGGCTTGCTGGCGGCGGAAATCGTCCCCCTGGTGGGACTGGACCAGGTGCCCGGACCCCAGACGGTTCCGGACATGGTGGAGGCCGCCGCCCGCATCGTGGCCGGCACGCACTTCGCCCGCCTGGATCTATTGCCCGA
>JAZBOO010000320.1:0-5852 GCA_036351155.1 Candidatus Krumholzibacteriia bacterium
CAGCACTCGGTCATGCCGCGCAGGGCTAACTTGCTGCCCGAGTAGGCCGTCGCGCCCTTGCCGCCGCTCAGGCCCGAGGTGGACGAGATGTTGATCAGCTGGCCGCCGGTGCCCTGGGCGACGAACCGCCGCGCCGCCTCGCGTCCCATGAGCATGGCGCCGATCACGTTGGTGCGGAAGACCGTCTCGAAGGTCCCGAGGTCCAGGTCCACCAGCTCGGCGCCGCCGCCGATGCCGGCGTTGTTCACCAGGATGTCGATCCCGCCCATTTTCTCCACGAATTCCTTCACGACGCGTTGGGCGTCGTCCTCGTGACCTACATCGCCGACGAAGGCGGTCACCTTCAGCTCGTCGGCGGCCTTTTTCACCGTCTCGGCGTGGCGGCCCATGATGCCCACCTGGGCGCCCTTGGCGGCCAGGGCGGCGGCGATGGCGCGGCCGATGCCTTCGCTGCCGCCGGTGATGAGGGCGCGGGTTCCCTGGATCTGCATTTTGGCTCCTTTGGTTGGAGATTGCGGGGTATGACCATTTCTCTTGGCTGAAAGCCGGCACCTGCTAAAGACAGGGCAGAAATGGTGTATTGGCAACCTGCCGCCTCCACCCTGCCTCATTCTGGATACCCGCCTCGAGGAGCGACGAGATCACCATGGACGAGGGGCCGTGCTCTGATCCAGGTCGGGCCATTGGTCCGGTCCATGGTCTCCTTGGCCCGGGCCCGGCGCCTGGCTCACCTCCCACTCAAGGGGCATCTCATGCTGGGGCGGCGACCGGGCCGGCAGCACCGCCGGCGGTTCGGAGGGCAATTCGAGGTGGGTCAAGATGCGTTCGATCACCGGACGGACCAGGATGAACGCGATGATCCGCATGGGCTGGCCGCAGCGGGGGCAGCGCAGGCCCTGCTGCCGCATTTTCCGCGGCATGGCCAGCAGGTCGTCCGGACGGAGGTCGGTCACGGGGTGGAACACGGCCGTCCCGCTTGCTTGCGCAAGCCGCGCGCCTTGGCCGCTAAGCGGCCCGCGCTTGCAGCTGAAGCCAACGTTTGGCCTACAGAACATTTATGGGAACACAAACAAGGCACCCCTGTTTGCAAAATGGTGAATGCGAAACCATGAAAGGAGCTTCCCATTTTGAAATTAAAGCCAGTCCCGCCGCCTCGGTTGTGGTTAACGGCACTAATTCTCCCAGTCGTATTTGCCATTGCCCCCAAACAATATCAGTTGTCTCCAGCATATGGGGCTGATCCCAGTGTCGACCTTGCGGAGCAGTCCTTTATTGGTGACGGAAATGGGAAAGATGCCCGCTTTGATTCTAGCTATGTAATAACCAGCGGCTTGGTTGATAGATCTGGAAATTTGTGGTTCGGCACCACAGTGGAGGGTGTCTATTGCTACGATGGATACTCATTCATGAATTTCACTGTGGAAGACGGTCTAATTGATAACAAAGTTTCTTCCGTCCTCGAGGACAGAGAGGGAAACCTATGGTTCGGGACCGCTCAAGGCCTTTGTCGGTACGATGGAAAGTTGTTTTCACATTTTCCAGTACCGGTTGGGGATTTCGAAGAGTATTGGGCCAATCCGCGTGAAGTACTCTGTTTACATCAAGATAGAAAAGGGAATATTTGGCTGGGCACTTGGGGTGGGGGAGCCTTTCGTTTTGATGGAAAGAAGTTTACGAACTATTTGTCCACCGAGGGTGCAATATATGATGATGGGTTTCACCACAATGTCATTCAAAGTATCGACGAAGATGATGATGGAAATATCTGGTTCGCCTCAATGAGCCATGGCGGGGTCAGTCGCTTCGACGGGGAAGTATTCACCCACTTTTCAATGGAAGACGGCCTTGGTGATGACATGGTGTTTTCATGCTACAACGACTCAAGAGGAAATATGTGGTTCGGGACCAGAGATGGTGGAATGAGCCGATATGATGGAACCTCATTTACGACCTTTTCTACAGATGAAGGCTTAACGAGCAAAAATGTATCATGTTTCTTGAGCGACGGGGAAAAGGGTATGTGGGTAGGGAGCTTCAGGAGGAGCGGTGTTTGTTATTTCGATGGAGAAGAATTTGTGCCTTTTCCTGGTAAGGCCGGACCGGTTCTGGAAGATGTGAGGGTCATTTTGGAGGACCGCAACGGAAACCTATGGTTCGGCGGTAGGTATGGGCTCCTGTATCGCCTTGATGAAGACGGGTTGACGGACTTTTCACGAAAGCCTTCATAATAATTCTGTGACAAGCGTTCAGGAACGTGAAGCCTGGGGATAGGCATTTCAAACGCATAGTCCCGCCTCCCGACGTCCCAGATCGCGCCTCATTCCGGGAGATTGTACCACCGCGAACATCCTGTTTCAAGTCGGTGGCCGGGGAAATGGCAGCCAGGACCGCCGGCGGCGTGACAGGTTCCCCGACGTGGGTCAGGATCCGCTCGATGACCGGCGGATCGAGGATGAAGGCGATGATCTGCATGGGCTCACCGAAGCGAGGGCACAAGAGCGGCAGGCACTCGTAGATCCGCGCCAGCAAGAGCGCCCAGCAACGTGCGGCCAGATGGCCGGCGGCGCTGCGAGGCTGACGCGGTCACCGCCGCACGGAGGTTGTCGCCAGCGTAGCTGACGACCGTCGGCTTCGCCGACGATGCCGCGTTGGGCGCCAGGACGCCGCAGTAGCGGTGCTTGAGGATCCTGGGCGGAGTCACCAGATGGGCCAGACGGTCCAGCAGTTCCAGCGGGGTGAGGACAAGCTCGGTGCGGCCATCCATGGTCGGCTTGCGCAGACGGTACACGAGCAGCTCGTCGTTCAGCCGGCCGAGGCGTTCCTGGGCCAGCGGCGGCCGGGCGCAGTAGCGGACCAGGCGCTCCAGGCCGTGGCGATCCCAGGGTGAAAATTGAGGAAAGCCTCCGCAATTTTCCGATTAATCTGCAAGAACCCTCAGATTGGTGGCCCTGAAACAAGGGGACAGGCACCAACGTCCTCCGAACGTGAGCCCGTCCCCTTTGTCGAAATGCTTCGTTACATGGCTACCGGACGAGAGCTACTCGCCGGACGTCGACAACCCCTTCGGCGATCAACTTGACAAAATACACCCCGCTCGGAAGGTTGCGCCGCGCTTTGTCCCGGCCGTCCCAGCTCACGACATGCTGTCCGGCATCGTAGGTTCCGCGCACCAGGTCGGTCACGTGGCGGCCACCGATATCATAGATGGCCAGCGCCACCGGGCTCCGCTGAGCGAGAGCGAAACTGATCTCGACCTGGGGATTGAAGGGGTTCGGATAGGGAGCCAACAGCTGGGCCCCAGCCGGTTCGGAGGATGGGAGCGGGACGCCGGAAAGGTTGGCTTCCGAAACGACGAGATTATCAAACCAGACATCCTGCCAGTCAATTTCGCCAAGCGCCAGGCTGGCAAACGCCACGCGGCCCTGACGGATGGGGGCAACCGCATCGTCGAACGTGATTGCGGTCTGCCCGTCGATCGCTGCAGTGATCCGGGAACCAATAGCGTCCACCTGGATGTGATGCCAGGGGCCCGGGCCGAAGTCCAGATTCGCGGTGTGAGCGAGCTGGGTCTGCACCCCACCAACCACCTTGTGCAAGAAGGCGTCGTTCCAGGGGGCCCGGCGGATAGTCACCAGATAGGTGTCCCCACCGGGGTTGTAGCGAACGGCAATTTCGTGAACGGGCGATCCCTCGGTGCGGGTATCAACCCCCAGATGCAGATCCTTCCAGGCGAAATCCCCGGCGGTTGCCACCTTCTTCTTCCCGAGCTCGGAGTTCTGGCAGAAATAGGTGCCATCCTGCACCTGCCAGTCGCCGCTTTCGATGAAAAAACCGTCCGCAATGCCGTCGTCAAAATCCTCATGGAACGGCAGGGGTTCCAGGATTTCGTCGCATTGCCGCGGGGCGACGGACAGACCGGCAGTACCGGCCGTGAGGAAAAGCCTGTCCCCTACCACGGCCATATCGTCTGGTGCCGATCCGGTCTCCAGCCCACCGAGAAACACCGGAAGGTCAGGGTCGGTGATGTCGTAGACATTCAGACCGGCATCGGTACCGATGTACAACCGGTGCCCGACCACCGCGACACTGTGCCCCCCCGGCTCGAAGCAATCGATCGTCACCGGAGCGGTCGGATCCGAGATATCCAGGATGCAAACCTGGTCCGGACCCAGGGAACCGGACCCCACGGCGTAGGCCCGGTCGTCAGCGAAGGCCACATCCTGGGCATTCTCGGGACCGGTGGAGATACCCGGGACAAGAACGCCGGGATCGGAAACGTCGAAGGTGGAGAGTCCAGACCGGCGCCCTTCGAAGATGGTGGATCCGTGCACCTTCCTGAAATTGTGTTCGGACCCGGCCCCGGTCATCCCCAACTGGACGGGCGAGGAGGGGGTGGAAACGTCGATTGCTACGGTAATATTATCCATCTCCGCCCTCGTCAGGTAGACGATATCCTCGGCAGCGGTGATCGGGCCGGGATAACGATCAAGAGCAAGATGGCCAACGAGGACGGGCGACGTCAGGGCCGAGATATCAAAGATATCCAGTCCCCCGGCGGCGTTCACATATGCGTACATTCCGTTGCGGGAAAGGGCGATTTGAGATCCGAGATCCCCGCTCTCTCCACCGGTGGGATGGTCCTCATCCGTCAGGTCGAGGCGTGTGAGCAACGTGCCCTGGCGCACATGGACGTTCGCGCCGGCCAGGATGATTTCTTCAACATCCCCGTTCATGGCAAATGTCCCGATCAGTGACTCGGGCAGGATTCCCGAGAGATCGATCACTCCCATTTCGTCGCTGGCCAGGGTGGCGATGGCCAGGGCGGCATCCGGGCCGGACGCCAGCAACGAAGTCTCGATGGAAATGTCCGTCAGAGGACTGGGTGAAATGCCATCCAGGGCAAAGACCCGCGTTCCTGCCGACGCGTCGGCAACCATGAGGAGATCCCCGCCAACCGCCACACCGGTGACCTGGCCATTCAATGTGTCCAAGGTGGTCCGCGGCCAGAGAGTAGCAGGGTCCGAGACATCGACAATGGTGAGACTCCCGAAACCGGGCAGGAGCAGGCGATTGCCGATCAGTTCAGGCTCCTGGGAAACCACCTCGAGGCCGATATGGCCAAGCGTGCCAGGCGCCATCAGGTCACTGGCATCGATGGCATAGAGGCTGTTTGTCCCACAGGCGAAAACAAGGTCACCAGTGCAAGCGGCCCCCAGGAAAGTGTCGGGTCCCGACCAGGTTCCCGCCGGTGTCGGACTGGACGGGTTGGTCAGGTCGAATAGGGCCACACCCCCATCATAGGTGATGCAGGCCATACCGTCGGCGGCAGCCAGGCCCATTCCTCCGGCGAAAGGCGCCACGTTCCCCATGACGGGATTGGTAGGATCCGTGGCATTCACCGACTGCATGCCCGTCGGAACGAGAACAAAAACATGGCTTCCGGCCACGGCAAGCTGGGAACCATGGCCCGGGATGGCCAGACTACCCACCTGCTGAGGGTCCGTCGGCAAGGAGAGATCCAGAATGATCAACCCTGCGGAGTCCAGTGCATAGCCCACCGTATCCTGAACGACAAGATCGACGACCCCCGAGATCCCGAGTGACCCGATCAGATCGGCCTCGGATGCGTATTCTACGCAACTTTCCGCCTGGGCATTTCCCAGGGGGATGAAGACAGCAAACAGAGCGGTGAAAAGCCAGCCGACAAGATGGTTCCAGTGGATGCGGTTGAAGTTTTTGGTCGGAAATGGCGTCGACAACTGGGGTTTGGTATTCATGACGATCCCCTCCATTTAAAGTTCATCACTTTACTCAAAAAATTTAAAATTAGGCATGAATCAGGATGGTAGCAC
>JAZBOO010000321.1:0-14868 GCA_036351155.1 Candidatus Krumholzibacteriia bacterium
CAGGTTGACCGGGAAGGGCGCCACATAGAAATGGTCACAATCCTCGTACGGGGTGACCGTCAGGGGAACGTTGCCGGTGTTCTGCACGGTGAAGTAACTCTGGGTGGCGCTGCCCACTCCAATGGTGGGGAACTCAAGCAGAGTGGGTGTCACCTCGCACTGGGGATTGGCCGCCTCGGCCTGACCCTCCAGATAAACCGGGGAAACCACATCACCCAGCTGCAATTCTCCGGTGAACACCCCGGTGCCCATGGGCTCAAAAAGCACGCTGATGGTGAGGGTGTTGCCCGGCTGCACCTGGGTGTCGCCAACGATGCCGCCGATCTGAAAATTCCCCAGGGGGTCAACCACCTGTGGCTCCACGGCGAAACCGGCTTCCCCGGTGTTCTCGATGAGCACCGGCAGTTGCTGGCTGGACCCCTCGGCCAGAGGACCGAAGAAAAGGGCCTCCGGGGTCACTGTGTAGGCGACCACGGCCTCGTGAGCCTGCGCGGTCAAGGTCAGCGGCGCAATCACATCGCCCATGTCCAGGGTGCACTCGAAGTCCCCGGGATAAGGCGAAGTGAAGGACAGGTGAACCGTCGTGGTCAAGCCGACGAGGAGTTCGAAGGGGTCCGGGTTCAAAACGGCGAAACCGTCACAGCCTGCCGGCAGGGACGGGGCCACGATGATGGGGATCTCACCCGTGTTGGTGAAATTGGCCGTCCGGGTCACGGTGGTTCCCAGAGCAGAATCTCCGAAATCGACACTGTCGGGACCGGTGTAGGTCACGATGGCCTCGCGCCCCGAGCCATACAGAGGGACGGCGGGGGCCACAGGACCCAGATCCAGGACGGTGTTGATGGGGCCCACCACCGTGGGTTCGAAATAGACGGTGATGGTACGGCTTTCCCCCACGGGAATCCACACTTCGCCGGCGTTGTTGACGATGGTGTAATCGGTGACCTCGGGCGGCAGGGTCACATCGAGGTACAGCATGCCGCCGCCGATGTTGGAAACCACCAGGTTGCGTATGGTGGTGGTCCCGATGGGGCGCTCCCCGAAGATCAGTTCCTCGGCAGAGAGCTCGGGAAATGGCAGGTCCTCATTGATGGACGCCACCTGGGGCAGGCCGGTGGGTGTGACCATGGGCAGGAGCGTGTGTCCATCGCCTCCACCCAGGTAAACCATCTCGTCGGGAATACTCGCGTAGTAGACCGGCTCGAGGTTGAACAGGATGGGCATGGCCTCGGTCACCAGACCCTGGAAAGTGGCCAGTAACACATCGCCCGTCCCGGGCAAGGGGTCTCCGCCGATCCCCACCGTGAAGCAGGGCGGTTCCAGGACGTTGATGGTCAAACCCTCGAGTTCCCAGCCCAGAAAGGTGAGCGGACCCGAAACATCGACACAGCATTCCCAGCCGTGGACGGGGTAGCCCCCCTCGGGATTGTGCAGCACCAGGTACCCGGTAACCTGGGCCGGGAAATCACTGATTTCCAGGGTGTTCTGGGTGTAATCCGTGTCGAAATAGATGCCGACCTGGGCCTGCGCCAGGGCCGTGCCTGGTGTGGCAAGACCGGCCAGGGCGATCATCAGGGCAACAACAAACGGAATGGGTGAGTTCAGGCGTGACATGGCTTCCCCCTCTTCAGCGGCCCGGAGCCGCAGGTGGGGGCGGCTGGGCCGTTTGGAATCTCCAGGATGATGGGATTCTATCACATATTGTCAGGGAAAAAAGGAAATGAATGGGGCGTCTCAACAGGCGGCGCACTAGACAACCAGGGGAACCAGTTCCTGGACCCGGATAGCCGAGGATTCTACCCGGCACCGCGCTCCGACCACCTCCAGTCCCTGAGCGATCCCTTCCCTCAGGAGGCGTCCGTATTCGGGGTCCACGGCGTCGGCCGGACCCACACTGATCGCATCATGACGGGGAATACAGAAGACCAGTGCCGCCCTCTGGCCCTGACCCAGCAAGGCTGTCAGCTCCCGCAAGTGCTTGCGGCCACGTTCGCTGGGTGCGTCGGGGAACTGAGCGTGCCGGCGGTCCACCAAGGTGACATTCTTGACCTCGACCCAGCAGTCAGGCTGCTGCGGATGTCCGGTCAGCAAGAAATCCAGCCGCGACTTGCCCGGCCCTACCGGAACCTCGGGGCGCAAATCGCGGTATCCTGCAAGCTGGGGCAGGCGGCCCGCCATCAGGGCCTCGGCCACCAGCTTGTTGGCCCGCGCGGTGTTCAGGCCTACCAGAACCCCGCCGGGAATGCCCGCTCCCTCATCTTCCACGGTCTCGGCCAGCTCCAGGGTCCACTTCAGCTTGCGGTGGGGCTGGTCGGCCGGGCTCAACCAGATCTGGGCTCCCGTTGTCAGGCACCCGGTCATTCGCCCCGTGTTGTTGGTGTGGGCAATGACCTCGCGGCCATCGTCCAGCCGGGCGTGGACCAGGAAACGCTTTTCCCGACGGAGAAAAACGCCGCCCACGAGCGGGGGATCAAATTGCATACCGACTCCTCCATTGCCCGTCCGGTCGGGCAGGGTTATTGTTTATCGAAAGTTCAACCAATCTCAACCTTTATGGTCTGGAGGTGTCCATGAAGCTGGGCGACTGGCATTTTCGCGCCTTTCATGACGGCCGATTCAAGCTCGACGGCGGCGCCATGTTTGGCGTGGTCCCCAAGGTCTTCTGGAGCAAACAGCATGGTGCCGATGAGCACAACCGTATCGGCCTGGACCTGCGGTGTCTGCTCGTAGATCATGGCGAACGACGCATCCTGGTCGACACCGGCATGGGTGACCGCTGGGATGAGAAGAAGACCGGCGTCTTTGCCCTCGAACGACGGCCCAACCAGCTGGTGGCCGAGCTGGCCGAGGCCGGGATCACCGCCGATTCGGTGACCGATGTGATCCTGACCCACCTGCACTTCGACCATTCCGGCGGCACCATGCGCGAACGGGATGGGGAACTGGTGCCGGTGTTTGCGCGGGCCCGACACTGGGTCCAGCGGCGCCACTGGGAGTGGGCGGGCCAACCTTCGGAACGCGACCGGGCCAGCTTCCGCACCGAAGATTTTGCCGGCCTGGAAAAAACCGGGCAGCTGGAACTGGTGGACGGCAACCGGGAAATCATGCCCGGGGTGCGGGTGACCACCATCAACGGTCACACCCCCGGCCAGCAGATGGTGGAGTTCCACACCGGCGAAAAGACCGTGGTCTTCTGTGCCGACCTGCTCCCGTTCCGGAGCCAGTTGCACGTGCCCTGGATCATGGGTTTCGACCTGAACCCCCTGCTGACGGTGACGGAAAAGAAACAGTTTTTGACGCGGGCGGCCGAGGACGGGTACATCCTGGTCTTCGAGCACGATCTCGAGAACGAGGCCTCCACGGTGGTCTTCGAGGAGGGCAAATTCAAGCCCGGAAGCACCTTCAATCTGGCGGAGTACGCCGGTCAGGAATAGATGATCCATGAGTGATGAGAAGCTGATCCCCGATTTGCAGTCGATCCAGCCTCCGGTGCGCAAGCCCTCCTGGCTGCGCATGAAGCGGCAGGGCGGCCAGGATTACAACGATGTCAAGCGCCTGCTGCGCACCTCCTCGTTGAACACGGTGTGTGAAAGCGCCAACTGTCCCAACCGGGGCGAGTGTTTCAACAGCCGCACGGCGACCTTCATGCTGCTGGGCGCCGTGTGCACCCGGCACTGCACCTTCTGCAATATTCCCGGAGGACGGGTGGGGCCCATCGACCCGGACGAACCCCGCCGGGTGGCCGAAGCGGTGCGCGAACTGGCCCTCAAGTTTGCCGTGGTCACCTCTGTCAATCGGGACGATTTGCCCGATGGCGGAGCGGCCCACTTTGCCTCCACCATTCGCCAGATCCGCCGGCTCAATCCCGGGTGTGGAGTCGAGGTGCTGATCCCCGATTTCTGTGGGGATCCCGTGGCTCTGGAAACCGTGTTGCAGGCCGAACCCGAGGTGCTGAACCACAACCTGGAAACGGTTCCCCGCCTGTATAAAGCCCTGCGTCCCCAGGCCGTTTATGAGCGCAGCCTCATGGTGCTGCAGCGCAGCCGTCAGTGGGCCCAGGCGCAGAATCTCAATGTGCGCACCAAGTCCGGCATCATGGTCGGGGTGGGCGAAACCCTGGACGAGGTGGTGGAGCTGATGCGCGATGCCGCCGGGGCCGGGACCCAGATCCTGACCATCGGCCAGTATCTGCAGCCCTCGGCCAAGCATCACCCGGTGGTGCGGTACGTGGAGCCCCAGGAGTTCGAAGAACTGGCCCGGATCGGGCGGGAGCTGGGCATCGACTGGGTCGAGTCCGGACCCATGGTGCGCAGCAGTTACCACGCCCGGGAACAGTCGGAATCCTTGCCTGGACCAGGGGCTTCGGAAGCTCCGGGGACGGCCACAGGGTGACCTCGCGGCGGCTCTGGTACCTCGGGGCCGCCCTGGCCTACACCGCGATTATCGCGGTGGTGGTGTGGGGTTTGATGGGACTCTACCAGGGGGCGCGCGTGCAGCTCGATCAAGCCCTGGGCGATCGACTCCTGGGCACCGCCGGGACTCTGGCCGTCATGGTGGATGCCGAGCAGGTTTTTCATGCCACCCTGGGCGACACCACGGCCGCCATCTACCTGGATCTCCTGGCGGCTGATTTCCTGAACCTGACCCGGCGCTGGGACCTGGCCGAGATCACCCTCAGTGACCCCGAAGGGCAGGTGCTGGTCACCACGTCGCCCAGCCTGGCAGTGGGCCAGGCTCACGCCTTCTGGGCCCTGGATCGTCCGGCGGTCGAACAGGCTCTGGCGGGCAACCCGGCCACTTCAAACCTCTATCGCCTGGAAACCACCTTTCAGAAATCGGCCCATGTTCCGGTGATGAAGGACGACCCCTTCCTGGATGAAGGGTTCGTGGTGGCGGTGTTGACGGTGAGCGGCAATCCCCGGTTTTTCGCAGCCCTGGAACAGCTCCGGACGGGCGCCTTTGTCACCGGGGGATTGGTCCTGTTCGTGCTGGCGGTTCTGGGCTATCTGCTGCACCGAATCAGCCGGGCTCTCGAGAACTATCGGGCGGGTATGCAGCGGCAGGAAAACCTGGCGGCCATGGGACGCATGACGGCCGGGATTGCCCACGAAATACGGAATCCCCTGGGGATCATCCGGGGGGCCGGGCAGCATCTGCAAGGTGTCCTGAAGAGAGCGGGAATCGTGGATGAGGTGGCCACTTTCATACCCGAGGAAGTGGACCGGCTCGACGGTATCCTGTCCGGTTACCTGGCTTTCGGAGCCGACTCCGCATTCCCGGTGGAGGTGTTTGACCTGGACCGGGTGGTGCGGCGCAGCTGCGACCTGCTGCGATCCGAGCTGGAGCAGGGGAGCATTGCCCTGGACCTGAATCTGAGCGATGGTCTCCATCTGGAAGGCGACCCCCGCCGCCTGCAGCAGGTTCTTCTGAACCTCTTGCTGAATGCTCGAGATGCCATGCCGGACGGAGGGCCTCTCGAGGTGGCCCTGGCCCGCGTGAAGAACGAGATCCACCTGCAGGTCATCGACAGTGGAACGGGTCTGGGCAAGACCGATCCCGCCCAGCTGTTCGCGCCCTTCTTCACCACCAAGGAAAAAGGGAGCGGCCTGGGGCTGGCCACCAGTCGCCGCATCATCGAGGAAATGGGCGGAGCCCTCCGCCTGCACAACCGTCAGGACGCACAGGGTACGGTGGCGGAAATCCGGTGGCCGTTCACGGCGCCAAAGGAAGGATGACGGAGTGGCCAAGGTACTGGTTGTCGACGACGAAAAAAGAACCGTCCAGCTCCTGACCCTGTCCCTGCAGGGGCGAGGCCACGAGGTGGTGGGTGTCCATTCAGGGCGAGAGGCCCTGCACCTCCTGGAGGCGGGCACCTGGGATGTGGTGCTGACGGACATGAAGATGGAACCGATCGACGGCATGCAGGTCCTGAAGGAAATTGCGGCCCGGTATCCCGAGACTCAGGCCCTGATGCTGACGGCCTACCAGGGGGTGGACACGGCGGTGGCCGCCATGCAGGCCGGGGCTTTTCACTACTTGACCAAACCGTTCAATCTGGACGAAGTGGCCGAGATGGTGGACCGCGCTGCCCAGGCGGGTCGTCTGACCCGGGAGAACAGGCAGCTCAAGCAGGCCGTGGCGGTGATGAATGCCGGCCAGGATCTGGTGGGCGAGGCGCCGGCCACCAGGAAGCTCCGCCAGCTGATCGGCAAGGTGGCCCCCTCCGAAGCCACCGTTCTGATCCGGGGGGAAAGCGGCGTGGGCAAGGAAGTGGCCGCCCGCGCCCTGCATGAAACCAGCTTGCGCGCAGGGGGTCCGTTCATCGCCGTCAACTGCGCCGCCATCAGTGAAAATCTCCTGGAAAGCGAACTGTTCGGTTACCGGAAAGGTGCTTTCACCGGGGCGGACACCGATCGTCAGGGCCTCTTCGAGGCGGCCCACGGTGGGACACTGTTTCTGGATGAAATCGGCGAGGCCGGGCCCGGTGTCCAGGCCAAGTTGCTGCGAGTCCTGGAGGAACGGAAGATCAACCGGGTGGGCGACCCGGTTGAGCGGCCGGTGGATGTCCGGGTTCTGGCGGCGACCAACCGCCCCCTGGAGAAGGCGCTGGCCGCGGGGAGTTTTCGGGAGGACCTGTATTACCGGTTGCTGGTCTTCCCTCTGGATGTTCCGCCTTTGCGCGATCGTGCGGGAGATATTTCCCTGCTCGCGGCCCACTTCCTCAAACGCTGGGGTCGCCAGGATCGTCCGCTGTCCCCCGAGGTCGTGGAGCGGCTCAAGCGGCACACCTGGCCCGGCAATGTGAGGGAGCTGCGCAATATCATGGAGCGCGCCCATATCCTGGCCGGCGATCAGGACATCACCCTGGAACACGTCACCCTGGACCCGGGTATCCCCTCGGCCCAGGTGGAGGAACTGGGGCAAGATCTGAATCTGGATCGTCATAGTCGGCGGCTGATCCGGGCCGCTCTGGAACGCACCCGGGGCAACAAGAGCGAGGCGGCCGAGTTGCTGGGGATTACTCGTCGCACCTTGTATTCCCGGTTGAAGCTCCTGGGGATGGAGGCCGATGAAGGAGAACCAGAGGCCACTTGATGTACCTGGAGGTACACCAAGGCCCCCCAGGGGGGCAGCTCAGGCGTCTGGTGGCGGCCGGTTTTAGTGTCCAAGTCCATTACTTGCAGGGGTTTGAATCCCAGGATGTTTGGATGGTCCCTTGGCACGTTCCCTGCGTACATTCTCTTGTAGTTTCCAGGGCCCTTTGTCCTCTGACCTGAAAAGGTAACCCCATGACCGCTCACATTCTTTCTCCTCAGCCCCGCAAGTCCCGGCCCGGATGGAGCCTGGCCTTGGTCCTCCTGCTGGGTGGTCTGCTGCTTGGCCCCGGGACTGTTCAGGCCCAGGAAAATAGTTCCGAGTACATTCAGGAGTTCATCGCACGCAATGCCGAGCTGCTGGACTGGGCCCGTGGCCTGGTGAGGGAAACCGAGAGTCAGCCGGCGCGGCGGGTTCTGGAAGAGGCCCACAGCCTTCACCGGCGCAGCGTGGGGATGCTGGAACAAGGGCGGCCTGCCCTGGCTTTTGGTGCCGCGCGTCGCAGCCGGGCTGGACTGTGGCGGGCCGTGGGGTTGGCCCGAGAAGCCCTGTCCTACGAGGAACGATTGCGATTGAGGTCGGAACGATTCCAGGACCTTCACGCTCATCTGCTGGACAGCGCTCGGGAAAGCCAGGATCGTCGGGCCCTGGATTTCATTCAGCGGGCCGAAGCTCAGGCCCTCCGCGCTCGGGAGCAGTACCAGCAGGGCGACGCCCGGCTGGCCTTCAATCTCCTGGAAACGGCCGAGCAGCTTCTCCAGCGCGCCGCCCGGTTGCTGGCCGAGGGTGCGGGGCCCGAGCGGCTGGAACGCAACATCGAGCAGACGGCCACCATGCTGGAACAGACCCGGGAAATCCTGAGGGACTCTGCTGACCAGGCGGCCCTGAACCTGCTGGCCGAGGCCGACGAAGCCCTGGATCGGGCTCGCGATCATCAGGATCAGGGTCAGCCTGGCCGAGCTCTGCAGATGTCGGGTCTGGCTCGCAAGCTGGCCGGTCGGGCCAGGGCCCAGGGCGAGGGCTCGCTGGATGAAACCCTGGTGCGGGAGCAGATGGCCCGCTGGGATGATCGGGTCATCGTGGTCGGAGAAAAGGTGGCCGATGCGGGTAACGAAGCAGCGCGGCACCACCTGGATAAAGCGCGTCAGCATCGTGAACGTGCCGGCCAGGCCCTGGCGGCGGGCCACCTGGAACAGGCCCTGCGGCAGATCCGGGCGGCCGGTGATCAGCTGAGTCAGGCGGAAGGATTGACGCGATAAACCGCCCATCCCGGCAAACGAGGACCACCGATCAGCGGCTGGCCTTTCTGAAAATCGTGACGCTCACCGGCTTCTTGATTCCTGCCCTGGCGGGAGCCGGTGAGTCGTCGTTCTGGTCGCAGGGCGACCGCACCGTCTGGCAGCCTTCCTTCACCGCCGGTCTCGATTCCCACCTGCACACCTATTCCCTGGCGGAAAGCGACACCACCGAATCGGTGTCCGAGTTCATGGTCTCGGCAGCCGTTGCCGGCCGATCGTCCCGCAAAAACCGACACCGTTGGCGGGTGGAGGGAGAGGTCTCGGCGGGCACGGAGCTGTTCCGGGAAAGGGCCGAAGCCGGTTACCGGTGGCAGGGGGCGGACGGACGGGCGCTGTTTCGCCTGGACGGTCAACTCCGGGGCCGCCAGTACCGGTCAGGCACAGAATACAATCTGAGCAGCGACAGTGTGGAAGGGCGGCTGGATGTGCGGGCCTACCCCGTGGCCACGAGGAACCTGGAGTGGGAGCTCCGGGGATGGGGGATGCTCACCGACTATCGCACCCCTTCCAGCCTGGAGGTCAACGATCGGGAAAAGGGCGGGGGACTCTCCGTGCGCTCGCGGGGACTGGACGGCCCGCTCTGGCAGGTGGGGCTGCGACAGGCCTACCGCGACTACCCGGACACCTCGCGCATCGACCGCCGTACCCTTGGCCTGGTCGGGCAGCTGGACCACCAGGACCTGGAAGGGCAGGAACTCCGGCTGTACCACAAAACCGAACGCCGGCATGTGCGCGATCACACGGCGCGTCCCTCGGCCTGGTCGCACTGGACCGATCTGCAGGGGAAGGTGGCGGCGGGGCCGGGGCAGGTTTATCTGGATCTCCAGGGTGAGATCTGGCGCTACGACTGGACCTCCACCATCTACGCCGATTCCTGGCGGGTGGAAGGAGCCTCGGGTTATGCCTGGGGCGACATCCTCGGGACACGCTGGCAGGTCGGGTTGGCGGGCGAGAAATTTGCCGCGGGGGACAGTCCGGAATCGTACACAGCCCTGGGCCTGCAAGCGGGGGTGGAAGCCTACACCGATCAGCTGAGTGGAACCCTCAGTCTGGAGTTCGGGCGGCGGCACTACCAGGATGTGGAGGGAACGGGTTCCAGCCTCCTGGACGAGGGCGACCTGGGGCTCTATTCCGATTTTTCCTACTGGGAAGTGTGGTTGACGGCCAGCTGGCAGCTGACCTCGGCGGTGAGCCTGGACTTGCTGGCCAGTTATGAACCGGAAAGTCATACCGAGCGCGACGATGATGTGGTCCTGGGTTTCGGGACCCTGCGCTTGATCTACCGGCCCTGACCCGGCGCCCCTTGCGCGTCCGGAGATCACATGTATCCTTGACCCATTCCGGGAAACCCGTCAAGTTCAGCCCGATGAATGTCGATACCCCGGTGAACCCCTGATCCCCTGTGCCCCCAATCCCCCGGAGACGGTCTTGCCTGCACTGCAATTCGTCAAGGAAACCCTGCTGGATCCGCGGTCGCCCGCCTGTGCCTGGAAACACCCGTGGCAAGCCAGCCGGGTGCTGTCCGGGGCATTGACCAACCTGTTGTTGCCGGTGGGAGAAAAGATCCTGCGCAGCCGGGCCTGCAAATGTCCCGTGTGCGGCTGGGAGGGCCAGAGTTTTCGCACCTTCCTGTCCGCCGACGAGATCATTCCCCGCAGTATCTGTCCGGGGTGCGGATCCTTCGATCGGCATCGTCAGCTGGTCCTGGGCGTGCGCGAGGAACTGGCCGGCTGCCCCGGCTGGAACCCCGAGGTGATGGTGGGCTTCAGCCTGTCCACGGCCTTGCGTTTTTTGCTGGAGCACGAGGGGCTGGCCCGGTGTTTTCGCAGTGACATCGATGCCGCGGACAGGCGTTTTTCCCCCGACTTCGTATCCGACCTGCGCCGGGTTCCTCTGGCCGAGAACTCGGTGGACTGGGTGTTCTGCAGTCATGTCCTGGAACACATTCCCGAGCTCGATCTGTGCATCGATGAGATCGTGCGCATCCTCAAGCCCGGCGGTGCCGCCTGGTTGCAGGTGCCCTTCGAGCCGGGGGCGGCCCACAGCCGCCGCATTCCCATCGACCCCCATCGGGCCCATGCCCATGCCTGGCAGTTTGCCCCCGATTTCGGCAGCCTGGTGGCCCGTCGGGAATGGGAGGTCACCGAGGTGGTGGCCCGCGATGCGGTGGCCGCGAAGGACCGGTTGACCTACGGGATCGATCCCGCCGAGCGCTTCTGGCTGGCCCGCAAGAAGGGTTCACCTGCCGATTGACGTCAAGGGGTGCAGAGGGTGGCCGATAACGGGAAGGTCACCCGGAACCGCACACGTGTGAGGCGCACCCTTGAAATCCTCCGATGTCCATGAACTGATCGACAAGATGGGCCGCTTGCCCAGCTTGCCGCAGACCCTCCTCGAAATCCAGAAGGTGGCCGGCGACACCAACAGCAGTGCCTCCGATCTGGCCCGCTGTATCCTGCGGGACCAGGCCTTGACCATGCGCGTTCTCAAGGTGGTCAACAGCGTCATGTACCGGCGCAGCGACCAGGATGAGGTGCTCACCGTCCAGAAGGCGGTGGTGGTGCTTGGATTCCGGACGGTCAAGCAGCTGGCCCTGGGGCTGTCGGTATTCGAGATGATGAGCAAGCTATCCCGCTCCCCCCAGCTGCTGGGGCTGGCCAGGCATTCCCTGGTGACCGCAGGCTTTGCCCAGAACCTGGCCGAGGCTTCGGGAACCATCTGTCCTGATCAGGCCTTCGTCACCGGATTGATCCATGACATCGGCAAGGTGGTCTTGATCGAATGCGATCCGGGCACCATGGATCTGGTGAACCAGGAACTGGCCCAGGGGTCTCATCCCCACGATGCGGAGCGCAGACATTTCGGCATTTCCCACGACCGAGCCGGCCGACGGCTGGCTGCGCGGTGGGGCCTGCCCACGGAGCTGCAGGATGTCATCGGCGAACACCATGACCACGATCCCCTCGACCCTCCCCGCAACTTGAGTCCCCTGCTGGGAACCATCGTGTTTGCCAATGCCATGGCCACTTTTACCTGCCGGCAGGAAAACCTCGCCCGAGAACACAACATCCTGCGCAAGGCCGGGCGTGTCCTGGGAATTCCCGCACGTCATCTGGATGGGATCCATGAGCAGGTGGCCGCCGAGGCGGGAGGGCTGGGCCGGGCTCTGGGGCTGGATTTGCCGGAGCTGGCCGATTTCGGTCGGCTCGTGAACGAGGAGGGCAGCGTCACCGTGGCTCCCCGTGGCATGGCCCCTCAGGACGTCGCCCGCCGTACCGCCCGCCAGCTGGAACTTTACCAGCAGGTGGGGCAAGGGTTGGCCGCAGGGCAATCTCCGGCACATCTGGTGGGACTCATCCTGGAGGGAGCGGTTCAGATACTCGGCTTCGATCGCGTGATCTACCTGACGGCCGACCGTCAGGCCAAGATGTTGCGCCCGATCCACTGGGCGGGTTGTGAATCAGAGGTTCTGGCCAGGGCTCTGAACCTGCCTTTGAACCGTCAGTCTGGCGCCGTGGCCATGGCCCTGCTGGAGCACCGGGCTCTTCATGTTCCTCAGGCCTGGAGTCGGGCCTATGGGACCATGGTGGGTGAACAGCTGCTGGAAGCCGCCCGGTGCACCGGCTTTGCCGTGTCCCCGGTGGCGACACCGGATGGGGTGCTGGGAGTCCTCTACGGGGATTGCGGAGCCGAGGGGCCTGACGTGGTGGCCGAACAGGCCAAGGAGCTTCATGGCCTGGCCCTGCAGCTTGGTCTGGTGCTTTCCACGGTGGAACAAAAACAGCTTATCTGACAAGTTTCGCACAAAATAACCCAAGGCAAATGTATCAACAATAAGCATTATAGATAAAAAACAGCCTTTGAGAAAAGGCATTTATTTTCAGCAAAACGAAAAAAATCTCTCTCAGGGATGATGATCTGTGGTAATATGTAATCTGTCTTTGGCCAAGATGATGAATGTTTCGCATGGGAAAATGTTTTCAATGGGTAATTGAGGTCCACTGCCTCAGGACTCAACCAGGTTTTCGGGAGGAAAGCCAGGTGAGACCCATTTTCATGGGGATTCCCTCGACATCGCCCCCCTGCGCAACGAAATTATCAAGGCCTGCTCTCATCACCAGCACCTCACGATCTTTCTTGGAGGAGAAATCCATGAAAATGCGTAAAGTTATTCTGGCTGTCATGGCCATCGCCCTGATGGTCACCCCTGCTCTGGCCAGCGAAAAAGCTGCCCAGAAGATGGACATCGAAACCTTCATGGCCAACAACCCCTTCCACGGCCCTGCCATGGACGGCCGTGACTACTTCGAAGGCTTCGAGGGCGGCGTCATGCCCCCCGCCGGCTGGACCGTTGGCGTCGTCAACGCTGCTGGCAACACCTGGTCTGTTGGTTCCACCAGCGCCGGTGTGCTGGAAGGCGCCGCGACGGCCTTCTGCCCCTGGGACACCCCCAACTTCTCCGACGAGACCATGAGCTTCGATCAGATGATCGACGTGGCCGGCGGCGAGTACGTGCTGAGCTTCTACATGGCCGGCTCCCTGGGTAACGACTGGGACCTGAACGTGGCCGAGACCGTCGAAGTCAACGGCACCACCGTGTTCGACTTTGACAGCAACGTCACCGCCAGCTTCGTTTTCGAGCAGTTCTTTGTGGACCTGAGCGCCTACGACGGCCAGATGGTCAACATCACGTTCCGTTACGCCGGTATTGACGGCGACCTGCACGTGGTGGACGCCGTCATGGTTGACGACGGTACCGGCTATGTGTTCACTCCGCCCGAAGCTCCCGAGAACGACACCTGCGAAGGCGCCATCGAGATCCTTCCTGGTGCTTTCTCCTTCATGACCGACAACACCCTGGCCAACAACGACTATCCTCTGGCCAGCGGCAGCTGCACCGGCTACAGCGCCACCGGTAACGACGTGGTCTATTACGCCTACCTGGAAACTGACGAGCTGCTCGAAGTGAGCATGCAGTGTGGCTTCGACGCCTCCCTGTACATCATCACCGACTGTGCCGACGCCATGGGCTCCTGCGTTGCCGGCGCTGACAACACCGTGAGCGAAGGTCTGGAAGAGATCAGCTTCATGGCTCCCGCCGATGGTCTCTACTACATCATCGTGTCTGCCTACAGCAGTGGCACCGGCCCGATCGAAGTTTATGGCACCAACCACGGTGGCGGAATTGCCACCGAGCCCACCACCTTCGACGGACTGAAGTCCCTCTACCGGTAGGCTGGACTCCCGGAACCGAGAGGTTCCTCCTCCCAGAAACGGCGCCTCGGGCTCTGCCCCGGGGCGCCGTTTTCTTTCCCCGATGGGGACAAGGTGTTATCTTTACCGCCGCCATTCCGCCAACCAGGCTTCACGTGAGAAAGGGAAACAGATGGCCGACATCACCAAACGTTCCGCCGACTACAGCCGCTGGTACCAGGACGTCATCCAGGCCGCCGAGCTGGCCGAGAACAGCCCCGTGCGCGGATGCATGGTCATCCGCCCCAACGGCTATGCCATCTGGGAAAACATCCAGCGCACCCTGGACGACAAGTTCAAGGAGCTGGGTCACGTGAACGCCTACTTTCCTCTGCTGATCCCCAAGAGCTTTCTGGCCAAGGAAGCCGAGCACGTGGAGGGGTTTGCCAAGGAATGCGCCATCGTCACCCATCACCGCCTCAAGCAGGTGACCATCGATGGCAAGGTCACGGTGATTCCCGATCCGGACAGCAAGCTGGAAGAGGAATACATCATCCGGCCCACCAGCGAGACGGTGATCTGGGATCAGTACCGCAAGTGGATCCAGAGCTACCGGGATCTGCCCATTCTGATCAACCAGTGGGCCAACGTCATGCGCTGGGAAATGCGCACGCGCATGTTCTTGCGCACCACCGAGTTCCTGTGGCAGGAAGGGCACACCGCCCACGCCACGGCCGAGGAGGGCCGTACCGAAACTCTGCAAATGCTCGAGGTTTACCGCTGGTTCGCCGAGGACATCCTGGCCATGCCCGTGGTCTGTGGCGCCAAGACGGCCAACGAGCGGTTTGCCGGGGCGGTGGAAACCTTCTCCATCGAGGCGATGATGCAGGACCGCAAGGCCTTGCAGGCTGCCACCAGTCATGACCTGGGCCAGAACTTTGCCAAGGCCTTTGACGTGAAGTACCAGGATGCCGAGGGCAAGGTCGAGCACGTGTGGGCCACCAGCTGGGGCATGAGCACCCGGATCATGGGCGCCCTGATCATGGTGCACAGCGATGATGACGGGCTTGTGCTTCCCCCGAGGATTGCCGGCACCAAGGCGGTCATCATTCCCATCTGGCGCAAGGATGAAGAGATGGTGCAGGTGGTCGAAGCGGCCGAGAAGATTGCCGCGGAGCTGCGTCCCATCGTAGGCCCCGTATTCGTGGACAAGCGCGACAACATGCGCCCGGGCTGGAAGTATGCCGAATGGGAGCGCAAGGGTGTGCCCCTGCGCATGGAG
>JAZBOO010000322.1:0-18420 GCA_036351155.1 Candidatus Krumholzibacteriia bacterium
CTCTACGATTTGCGCGGGCGGCACGTCAAGACTCTGGTGTCCGGTCAGGTGGAGGCCGGGGCGCACACCGTTGTCTGGCAGGGGACCGACGCGCAAGGGCTTCCGGTTTCTTCGGGGGTTTATCTGGCCCGGATGGAAACCGACGGCAAGGTGATGGTGACCAAGCTGATGTTGACGCGTTAGCGCGCGGTCCAGGTCTCAGTAGTTCTCGATGCCCACCAGGTCGCACTCCAGGCGCTCGACCCGGGTGTACAGCAGGGCGTGCTGGTGGGCATCGTAAATCAGATCGGGATTGCGGCGGCTTTCCAGAACGGCCATCAATGCGGGGGGAGCGCCATCGAAGGCGTGGAACCACACCTCGTAGTTTCGGTCTTCGCTGCCCCTGTGCGTGCACAGGAAAACACCCCCGGGACCGCTG
Organism: Candidatus Krumholzibacteriia bacterium; assembly: GCA_036351155.1. Classification (GTDB taxonomy): domain Bacteria; phylum Krumholzibacteriota; class Krumholzibacteriia; order LZORAL124-64-63; family LZORAL124-64-63; genus LZORAL124-64-63. The sequence goes on from JAZBOO010000322.1 coordinate 419, forward strand.
GTCCAGCTCACCATCTCGCCACTTTCCAGGGGGAACAGCAGGTGGGGAGTGCCACCTTCGACACCGGCGGACCAGATCCCCAGGGTGTCGGGCTGGTCCCGGGTGAACAGGACCAGGGAACCGTCGGCACTTTCCTCGCCCTTCCAGCCGCCCTCACGTGTGATACGTGTGGCCGGGCCGCCACTGCTGGGCCTTTTCCAGATGTTGGACAACCCTTGTTCGACGCGGCTGAAGTACAACCACTGCCCATCGCGGGACCAGGAAGGCCGGGTTTCATGGTCACCCGCCCGGGTGAGAACCTGGACCGATCCTCCTTCGACAGGCACCGTCCCGATGGCGCTGTTTCCCTTCTGGATCATCTGGAAAACCAGGAGATTTCCGTCGGGTGACCACGCGGGGGCATCGGGGTACAGGGAAGACGATCGGACCAGGATTCGCGGACTCTTTCCATCACGGTCCGCAGCCCACAATCCGTCCTGGCCGCCTCGGCGCGACACGAAGGCCAGCCGCCGGCCAGTGGGGGAAAGGGCGGGCCGGCCGTCATGGGTCGAACTGTTGACCAGGGGGTGGGGAAGGGGATTCTGGTCCGCTCCGGTCAACGGAATTTCCCAGATGCCCCAGTCGCGACGGGCCTGCGTGAAGGCCAGCATGGGCCGCTGATCTGCCACGGCCAGGCAGGTGACTCCGTTGTCGGCCGAGATCAAGTGGCGCTGGCCTTCGCGAGGCTCGATTTTCCATATCCCATCGCTCGCCGTTATCAGCAGATGCTGGCCGTCGGGCGTCCAGTCCAGGTCGATGGCAAAGCGTTCACCCACCGACAGCAATCGGACGGTCCCAGTATCCCGGTGCAAAAGACCTACCACCATGCCCTCTTCGGCCCAGCGCAGGAAGGCCAGCGTCTGTCCATCCGGGGAGTAACGCGGGCGACGGTCGTAGTGCCCTTGCGCTGCGGGCTCGGTCAGCACCCGCGTGGATCCTGATTCCAGATCCAGCTCTTCCAGCCGCCACCCGCGGTGCACTCCGGTGGGGGCGGCAAAGGCCAGATGACGACCATCGGGGGCGTAATCGGGCATCAAGGGGGGGCGTCCGTGGCGCGGGGCCACCAGGAGCTGTTCCTGCCCGCCGGTGGCAGCGACCTGAAACAGCCCGATGTCCCGGCCGGCCACCCGGGAATAGGCCACGTGACGGGTGTCATGGGACCATGCGGGATAAGCGTAGTGTCCCTGGGGCGGGGTCAAGGCCAGGGGCTGGTCTTCTCCGATGGACTGGACAAACACCCCGGTGGGCGTGTCCTGGTCGCCTTCCCAGGCAAAAAGCAAGCGATCGGCGGTGGGCGTCAGGCACGGGTATTCTTCCACGCCGGGCAAGCTGGTCAGCTGGAGCAGACGGGTGGTGGCGGAAGGGGGCGGTCCCGACCTCGTGGCCAGGGACCAGAAGCCCACCGACACGGCTGCGGCCAGGCCCAGGCCCATCAAACCCATCACGCGGCGGGACAGTCGAGGACTGGCCGGTCGTGGGGCCGGATTGTCCAGCGGAACGACACTGACCAGCAGGCGATAACCCCGCTTGGGAATGGTCTCGATCACCCGGGGAGTGCGGGGGTCATCGCCGAACAGCTTGCGCAGCTCGGAGATGGCGCGGGTCAGCACCTCGTCCACGACGATGGTGTCGGGCCAGACATCGTCCATGATCTCCTCGCGCGTCACCACACCGGGCCGGGCGCAGAGACAAATCAGCACCCGCATGAACTTGTCGGCCACACGCTGGTCCAGATCTGGCCCGGTGATCCTGTTTTCGCGGGGTAAAACGCGCCACCGGCCGTCGAGCAGGTACCCCTGAATGGGGAAATGTGAAGGCGGCGGGTTTTCGGGACTCAAGGTCATCTTTTTATTTCCCAAGAGGTTATGAGTTGTTAGGTGAATGTTAGAAAGAGCTTAGACCCCTGACACAACTTTTTCTGCCCAATGCGCTATACCGGGGCGACAGCAAACCACACTCGCCTTTCCCGGAGGTTCAAAATGCCAGAAATGCAAACCGCCTGTCAACATCCCTGCCGCTCATTACGGATCGTTCTGATGCTTGTTCCACTGATCCTGATGGCGCTGCCCGCCCAGGGGCAGGTACCGGAGGCGGACCCCGCGGCGCGCTTGCGTCTGGATCAGGCTCTTGCCGAGGAGCGCTGGGATGACGCCCTGGCCCACGCGGACACGGTGGCCTTCGCGGCGCACACGGCTTACATGGATATCCTGCAGGAGATCGTCAGGTTGCATTGCCGAGCAGGGGACCAGGAAAAGGCGTTCACCGCCCTGGAGGAAATGCTGGAGGCGGGCTACTGGAACTACCGAGCGCTGGGTAAAGACCCTGACCTGGCATTGATCACCGAGCAGGATCGGTTCAAGGAGGCCATACGCGGCGCCTGGGCCAAGCAGTACATCAAGATGCTGGAGCGCGACACCCGCCAGGATATGCAGCTGCCGGAACAGATCCTGGCCGAACTGGATTTCCAGCCCGGAGAGACGGTGGCGGATATCGGGGCGGGGTCCGGCTACTTCACCGTGCCGGTTGCCCATGCCGTGGGACCCGAGGGCAAGGTTCTGGCTCTGGACATACGGCAGGAAATGCTGGACTTCATTGCCGCACGATTGCCCCGGGAGGGGCTGGAGAACGTGGAACTGGGGCTGGTGAAAGCCGAGGATCCCCAGCTGCCTGCCCACGGTGTGGACACCATTCTGATGGTGGATGTTTTCCACTACATCAAGGAGAGGCAGGCCTACGCCGAGAAGCTGAAAGCGGGCCTGGCCCCTGGCGGTCGGCTGGTGGTCATCGACTTCCGTTACGACCCGGATGCCGTGCGTGAATTCGCGCCGCCCATTCAGCAGCAGGTGGCCCGGGAAGATCTGGATGCCGATCTGGCCGCCGCAGGATTCCGTGTGCGCGCGGCCCATGACTTCCTTCCGGAACAGTACTTCGTCATCTACGAGGTGAAGTAGGGTGCGGGCCGGACAGAAAACCCTGTCGACGACCGATGTGGCCAGCTTGATCGTCGGAATCATCGTCGGGGTGGGCATTTTCCAGACCATGCCCGAGGTGGCCAGAGGTGCCGGCAACTGGTGGATGGCCAGCTTGCTCTGGCTGGCTGGGGGACTGCTCTCCCTGTGCGGAGCCTTCGGCTATGCGGAGCTGGCGTCCAGCGATCCACGCCCAGGCGGAGACTACGTTTACCTGAACACGGCGTTCGGTCCACGGGCGGGTTTTCTGTTCGGCTGGCTGCAAACCACGGTGGTGCGGCCGGGCGACATCGCGGTGATGGCCTTCGCCTTTGCCACCTACGGGCGGGCGGCCCTGGGGCTGGAGGGTCTCGACGTCCGGCTTCTGGCCACCGGGGCGGTGGTGCTCACAACGCTGGTCAATATCTGCGGCGTACGCGAAGGCGCCCGTTTTCAGAACCTGTTGACGGCCATCAAAGTTCTGGGCTTGCTGGTTCTGGTGGTGCTGGCGCTGACAGCCTGGGGCAGTGGGCCGCACCGGTTGCCGGCAGAGGAGGGGCCTCCCGGTTTGCCCCTGCAGGTGGCGCTCATTCTGGTGCTGTTCACGTACGGCGGATGGAACGAGGCCGTCTATGTGGCCGCGGAAATGCGGACGCCGCGTCGGAGCATTGCCCCGGCTTTGCTCATGGGCACAGGGGCGGTGGCTCTTCTTTACCTGTTGCTCAGTTCCAGTTTCCTCGGAGCCCTGGGATTCGAGGGCGTGGCGGGATCCGAGGCCGTGGCGGTCGATGCGGTGGCCACGGCTGGCCATCCCGGAGCAAGCCGGGCCGTGGGTGCCCTGGTGGCATTATCGGCCCTCGGAGCAGTCAACGGTCTGGTCCTGGCCGGGGCGCGCATCACCGACGCGGTGGCGCGGGACCATGCGGTTTTTCGCCTGCTGGCCCGACAGACCGAAGAAGGTCCCCCTTTGCGGGCTCTTTTCTGGCAGGCGGTTCTGGCGGTGATCCTGATCATGGTCCTGGGCTCTTTCCTCGACACGGTCATTTACACCGCGGCGGCGGTTTACAGCTTCTACCTGGCCACCAGTGTGGCGGTCCTGGTCATGCGCCGGCGCAGGCCGGTGCCCAGGGGTGCCTTCCGCGTGCCCTGGTTCCCCTGGCCCACACTGGTTTTTGCGGGTGTTTGCCTGTTCCTGATTCACGGTGCAGTGGTGTACCGCCCCTGGCTGGCCGTGGCTTCCCTGGTCCTGGTGCTGGCCGGGTTGCCGGTTCATGAGTTGAGCCGAACCATCGCGCGCACTTCCACGTCTGGATTGACAGGAAAGGGCCGGTTGCCAGGACTTCCGGAAATCCCCAAGATAGAAAGTGACAGGCAATCATGATGCGAATCTCCATGATCATTCTGGTGCTGGTGGGCCTCGGGGCGGTGACCTGCCTGGCGGAGGAAGCACCCAGAGCCAATCCGGATTCTCCGGCCACTTCCCCCAAGGTCCGATACGGGCAAGCCTTGCGCAGTTTGGAAGCCGGTGATCTTGACGGGGCAGAAAACGCGCTGCGCGCCCTCCTTCTGGAGGCGCCGGACAATCCCCACTGCTTGCGTCAGCTGGCGGGAATCGAGATGGCCCGGAATTACGACCGCCGGGAATTCATGGTTCCCATGCGGGACGGCGTGCGCCTTTTCACCGAGGTCTACCTGCCGAAGGACCAGAGCCGGGAGTACCCCATCCTCCTGAACCGAACGCCCTACTCCGCACTGTTTCGAGCGGACATGGTCCTGGATCATTTCAGCTTTCCTGGACCGGGTGCCAGGTTTCCCAAAGAGGGGTATATCTTTGTCATCCAGGATGTGCGGGGACGCTACCGCAGCGAGGGCACCTTCGAGGTTTTGCGGCCTCATGTCCCGGACCCGGATGACGAGCGGAGTACCAACGAAAGCACCGATGCCCACGACACCATCTCTTGGCTACTGGACAACCTGCCCGGCCACAACGGGCGGGTCGGGGTTCACGGAATGTCCTGGCCGGGATACTACGCGGCCATGGCCCTGGTGGACGCTCATCCTGCCATCAGGGCCGCGGTCATCGAGGCTCCGGTGTCGGGAGGGTTCCGCGGCGACGACTACCATCACAACGGGGCCCTGCACTACCTGTATTCCTTCCGCTGGTTGAACAATGTCGGGTTGCGTGACCAGGCCGCACCCACCACCGATATTCAGCCTCCGATCTTCCGGGAGGATTTCGGCAACTATTTCCATTACCTGAAAAATCTGGGCCCACTGGTCAATCTCAACAAGCAGGGGTTCCGGGGCCAGGTTGCCTTCTGGAACGACATCACCCGGCATCCCGATGAGGATGATTTCTGGCGGCGTCGGGAGCTGGCTCCTCTGCTGACCGGGCTGAAAGATGTGGCCGTTCTGGTGGCCGGGTCCTGGTTCGATGATCAGGATCTGTACGGCACCCTGCAGGTTTACCGGGCACTGGAAAATGGAAGCCCACACGCAGACACCCATCTGGTCATGGGCGTGTGGAATCATGCGTCATGGTGGGACCAGAAGACCGCACCCTGGGGAGTGGTGGGCCTGCCGGTCAAGGAAACGGGAAGTCACTATCGGGACAAGATCCTGACTCCATTCTTCGCCAGCCATCTCAAGGGGGATGGTCAGTTCCCTCTGGCGGAGGCCACGGTTTTTGAAAGTGGGACCCGTGCGTGGCGGGAGTATGCGGTCTGGCCCCCTTCGGCTGTGACCAGCCGGATCATGTACCTCGAGGGAGGCGAAGGCCTGCGCTGGGACGCTCCACCTGCGGAGAAGGGCAGCTGGAGGGCCTTTGTCAGCGATCCTGCTGATCCGGTTCCCCATCAGCCGGTGGATACCATTTTTGGCTGGAACGCCGGGTACATGCATGCCGACCAGCGATACCTGGAGGGACGGGATGATGTGATCAGCTTCTTGGGCCCCTCCCTGACAGAGGAGTGCACCCTGGCGGGCCCCGTGGTGGTGGATCTGTCCGTGGCCACCACGGGGGAGGATGCCGACTGGGTGGTCAAGTTGATCGACGTTTTTCCAGCCGGGGAAGGTGATTCACCGGAGGTCCAGATGCTGGTCCGGGGAGACATCATGCGTGGGCGGTACCGGGACAGTTTTTCCGCACCGACGCCCTTGACGTCGGGCGAGGTGGACCGGGTGCGCTTCACCCTGCCCGATGTGAATCACACCTTCGCCAAGGGCCACCGGATCATGGTTCAGATCCACAGCAGCTGGTTTCCCGTGTTCGATATCAACCCGCAGACGTGGGTCAATATCTATCAGGCTGGAGCAGAAGATTTCCGGGCCGCCGAGCACCGGGTTTATCATGGGCAGGATCATCCGTCCTGCCTGGTGCTTCCGGTCCTGACGCACTGAGGTTTGGACGCTAATCCAGCGGAGTCAATCCCTCCCGGATGGCATACTTGGTCAGCTCGGCGATGGAGCGGATTTCGAGCTTGTCCATGACCGCCTTGCGGTGCGATTCCACGGTCTTGGCCGAGAGGTTCAACCGGGCGGCGATTTCCTTGGTGGACTGGCCTTCGGCGAGCAACTGCAGCACCTCGCGCTCGCGGCCCGACAGCACCGAAAAAGCACCGGTCGGTTCACCGTCGGCCACGGCCACGTAGTCACGAATGACCTGTTCGCTGACCTCTTGACTCAGAAAGGTTTGTCCGGCCATCACGGTGCGGGCTCCCTTCAGCAGATCATCAAAGCCGGCATCTTTCAGCGCGTAACCCCGGGCGCCGGCCTTCAGGGCCTCCAGGACAAAACGGCGATCGCTGTGCATGGACAGGATGATCACCCGGATGTCGGGGAAATCGCGCTGGAGGCGACGCGTCACCTCGATGCCGTTCATGCCGGGCATGGAGATGTCCAGGATGGCCAGATCGGGCTTGTGCTCGGCACAGAGCTCAAGTGCCGTCAGGCCATCCTCGGCCTCGGCCACCACCTCGAATTCCTCGTGGCGGGACATCAGGGGGCGCAGACCGTCACGAAAAATCCGGTGGTCATCGGCCAGCAGGACGCGCACGCTCATGGAGAGCCTTCCGTCAAGGGAACTTCCAGGGTGATCCGGCAACCATGGCCGGGAGTGGATTCAATGGCCAGACAGCCACCGAGATCCCTCAACCGCTCTTCGATGGCGAACAGCCCGAAGTGATCGCGATTATTCGTTTTGAAATCCGCATAGTCGAAGCCCACTCCGTCATCGCTGATGACCAGATGCACGTGGTCCTCACCGTATTCCAGCTGGATGGTCATCTTCCGCGCCTGGGCATGTTTGACCACGTTGTGGGTCAACTCGCGGCAACATTTCCACAGAAGGATACGGGCGGTGTCAGCGAGATCGCGGGATCCCTTTTCGATCACCTTGACCTTCAAGCCATGCTTGCGCTGAAGGTTTTCGCCCAGCCAGTCCAGAGCCGGTCCCAGCCCCAGCTCGTACAGAACCGGCGGAGACAGCTCGAAGGTCAGGCCCCGGGTGTAGCGGATGGCCTGGTCACTCAGGGTCACCAGTCCGGCGAGGGCGGGGTTGTGACCGCTCAGTGCCGAGTTACCCCGGAGCTCCTGTAGCCTCATCTTGATCAGGGCCAACCCCTGGCCCAGGTGGTCGTGGAGGTCCTCGGCAATCCGGCGTCGCTCCCGTTCCTCGGCCAGGCACAGCTCACGGGACAGGCGCCGCAGGTCGGCGGTGCGGTCCTGGACCTGCTTCTCCAGGCGGCTGTTGGCTTCGAGAATGGCCTGGTCGTCCAGTCGGTGCTGTAAAAAGGCCCGGATCATGTCTGCCAGGGAGCGGATCAGCTCTCGCTCTTCGTTGAGAAACGGTCCCTCATCGGCGGCGGGGTGCTCGACCGTGTACACCACCGTCATGCAGGCGGGCTCGCCACCGCGCAGGGTGATGGTTTCGATCTGCTGCCACGGCGTTTCCCGGAACCCGCCGGTGGCCCAGCGGCGCTGGCCCCAGGTCAGACGGCATTCGGTGGACAGCGGGAACTGCCAGGCCGGGGGAATCAGGGCGGCCACCTGGGGCATGACCTCGTCCAGATCGGCGGCCGCGTTCTGCAAGAGGCGGGCGGTGCTGTGCAGCGCGGTGAGTTCTTTCACGCGCTCCTGAAGGTGGTGTTGCAGCGAATCAGCCATGAGGAACTTCCGGACTCGGGACATATGGCCAGCACGGCGGACTCCATTTTAAGCCCCCACTTCGGTGAAAACCAGGAAATCCCCCAGTGGAATTCAGGAAAAGCCCAGTTGCGGCCAACCCGCGCCGAAAGCGACTCTTGCTGGGCGTGTGACTGCTCCGTCGGGCCATAAGGAGCCCGCTTTCGGCAGCCTCCTTCATCTCTTTCCAGGAGGAATCCATGTTCGACACAGGCAATACCGGCTTCATGCTGGTGGCAACCAGTCTGGTCATGCTGATGACCCCGGGACTGGCATTCTTCTATGGTGGTCTGGTGGGCCGCCAGAACGTGCTGTCCATCATGATCCAGAGCTTCGTTTCCATGGGGGTGACCACCGTGATCTGGTACGCGGTGGGCTTCTCCCTGTGCTTCTCCGGAGGTGAGGGGGGCATCATCGGCAACCTGGACCATGCCTTCCTGCGGGGCATCGATCCCTCGACCCCGTTCGCCGATGGGCAAATTCCCATGCTGGTGTTCGTCGCGTACCAGATGATGTTTGCCATCATCACGCCCGCGCTGATCACCGGCGCCTTCAGCAATCGCATCAGATTCCCGGCGTACCTGATCTTCCTGGTACTTTGGCTGATCCTGGTCTACTTCCCGTTCGTGCACATGATCTGGGGTGGCGGCCTCCTGGCCAAGTGGGGCGTCCTGGATTTTGCCGGAGGTATCGCCGTCCACAACATTGCCGGCATGGCGGCCCTGGCCTCGGTCCTGTACGTGGGAAAACGTCGTGTGGCCGAGAAGGGCCCGCACTCCATTCCCCTGGTGGCCCTGGGCACCGGTCTGCTCTGGTTCGGCTGGTACGGATTCAATGCGGGCAGCGAGCTGCAGGTCGATGAAATCACTTCCCTGGCCTTCGTGAACACGGACATTGCCGCCAGCTTTGCCGCCATGACCTGGCTCATGCTGGAGTGGAGCCGCGTCCGCAAACCACGTTTCGTGGGCCTGCTGACCGGAGCGGTGGCCGGCCTGGCCACCATCACCCCGGCGGCCGCCTATGTGCCCACCTGGGGCGCGGCGCTGATCGGTTTCACCGCGGGTATCGTCTGCTACTGGGCGGTCGAGTTGAAGAACAAGCTGGGCTGGGATGATGCCCTGGACGTCTGGGGTGTGCACGGTGTGGGTGGTGCTCTGGGTATCATCATGCTGGGAATCATTGGCTCGACTGCGGTCAATGCGGCCGGTGCCGATGGCCTGATCTACGGTGGTTCGGACTTCTTCATGAAGCAGGTCGTGGCCGTCGTCGTGTCCAGCATTTACGCCTTCGGCTTCACCTGGGCCATGCTGTGGCTGATCAATCGCGTGGTCCCCGTCAAGACCACCGAAGAAATGGAAATGACCCTGGACGAGGCCCTGCACGGTGAGCAGGCTTACCTGGCCTGACCGTCAGCAAAGGAGACGAACATGAGCAGAGCAATAATTTCTGTCCTGGCGGTGGTGGCACTGGTGGGGGCGGCACAGGCCGGAAATACGCCGGACATCACGGGGTTTGCCGATGCCAGCTACTTCCACGACCTGAACGCCGGGCAGGGGGAGTTCGGACTGGACCAGGTGGAAGTGGATATCGTCCATCAGGCCAGCGCCGCCACGATGGTGCGGGCCGACCTGGAGTGGGTCAAGGACGGCGAGGATTTCGTGGCCCAGGTGGAACAGGCTTTCATGAGCTACACCTGCCCCGGCGGCTACACCTTGACCTTTGGCAAGTTCAATGCGCCCATTGGCTTCGAGCTCCTGGATGCCCCCGACATGTACCAGTTCAGCCATGCCCTGGTGTTCGATCATGGTTTGCCGACCAACCTGACCGGCTTCATGGTCGGTCGCGACCTGAGCGATGTGCTGGACCTGGTTCTGTACGGTGCCAACGGCTGGGATGCCAACACCGCTTCGGGCAAGAACCTGACCTGGGGAGGCCGTCTGGGCTTTGCTCCTGGGCAGGGGCTGGCTGGCGGCCTGTCGGCCATCAGCGGCAAGGAAGAGGGTCCAATGGAGAACTTGTTCACCCGGACGGTCTTCGATGTGGATCTGGGTTATGAAAGCGGCCCATGGGTGTTCGGCGGCGAGTTCAACACCGGCAAGGTGACCTTGCCTGACGACAGCGAACTGTCCTGGACCGGGTTCCTGATCATGAGCCACTACACCATGAATGATTGGGCCGGCCTGACCGTCCGGTTCGATCACTTCGACGACGCCGACGGCTATGCTTTCGGCATGGTGGGCGACCAGTACCAGACGCGTCAGGCCCTGACCATCGCGCCCACCTTCACCCTGGATGACGGCTTCGGCGCCCTGGTGGAATTGCGCATGGACATGAGCGACCAGGAGGCTTTCCTGGACAGCGATGGACTGGCCACGGACAGCCAGACCACCCTGGCCTTCGAGATGACCTACAGCTGGTAGACTGCCCCCAAGGTCTGCCGTTCGACCCCGCATCGGGCCCACCGGTGCGGGGTTTTTTGTTCACCAGCGCCGTTCAGAAAATGGAGAGGGCGACAATCCTCTTTACAATGCCCCGCGGAAGCCGAATGATAATAACTCTACAGGAACCACAGGTCATTCCCGGGAGGATGGAAGCGTGCCCCATTTTGACATCTGTGTCATCGGTAGTGGGCCAGGTGGCCAGAAGGCGGCTATTCAGGCCGGCAAGACCGGCAAGAGCGTGTGCGTGGTCGAACGCATGGATCAGGTGGGTGGGGTGGCTATTCACACCGGGACCATCCCCTCGAAAGCCTTTCGCCAGGCCATTATCCAGGCCACGCGTGGGCGGGATCACCTGGCGGTTCGGGCCGACATCAAGGCCGGTCGCATCACCACCGAGGAACTGCTTTCCGCTTGCCAGCGCATCATTGCCACCGAGATGGAGATCGTGCGACTGCAACTGCGGCGCAACGGCGCCGAGGTGTTCAGTGGGGAGGCCTCGTTCAAGGATGCCACCACCGTGAACGTACGGAACCGTGAAGGCAGCTTCGAGATCAGCGCCGACAAGTTCATCATCGCCGTGGGCACCGAACCCGTGCAGCCCAAGTACATTCCCTTCGACAGCGAATGCATCATCACCTCGGATAACCTGCTGGATCTGCGCTGTCTGCCGGAGTCGCTGGTGGTGGTCGGCGGCGGAGTGATCGGCACCGAGTTCGCCAGCATGTTCGCTCGCCTGGGGGTGAAGGTGACCCTCGTGGTCAAGGCCCATCGCGTGCTCGGGTTCCTCGATCTCCAGATCGGCGAGGCCCTGCAGTACCACATGCGCCAGAGGGGTATGGTCTTGCGCCTGGGAGAGGAACTGTCCCGGGTCGAGAGGGTGGTCCGGCCATCCTCCACCACGGGGGAATCCAAGACCGAAGTGGTCACTCTGCTCAAGAGCGGGAAGGAACTGCGCTCCGACGCCCTGCTGTATTGCCTGGGCCGCAGCGGAGTCACGGGAAGCCTTGACCTGGAGGCGGCGGGACTGAAAGCGGATGACCGCGGCCGCATTGCCGTGAACGAGAACTTCCAGACGACCAACCCCGATATTTACGCCGTGGGCGATGTGGTGGGCTTTCCCGCCCTGGCCTCGACGGCCATGAATCAGGGGCGGATGGCCGCCTGCCACATCACGGGCTTGCCCATGAGCAAGCTGCGGGAATACTTTCCCTTCGGCATCTATTCGGTGCCCGAGATCAGCATGGTGGGCGACAACGAGGAAGAGCTGACAGAAAAGGGACTCCCATACGAAACGGGAGTGGCCCACTACAAGGAGATTGCCCGGGGTCAGCTGCTGGGTGATGAGGTGGGCATGCTGAAGCTCCTGTTCCACCCGGAAACCAAGAAGGTGCTGGGGGTGCACATCATCGGCACCAACGCCACGGAGCTGATTCACATCGGCCAGGCGGTCATGGCTCTGGATGCCACCATGCACTACTTTGTGGACAGTGCATTCAATTACCCCACCCTGGCCGAGTGCTATCGCGTGGCGGCACTGAATGGGCTGAACAAGCTGCGGGGTTGATGAACACAGCGGCAGAAAAAATGCCGGCGCGGTCCTGAGACCACGCCGGCTTTTTATCGCGTCAAGACGGGTTCAGGGCATCAATTCCACTCGGGGAACCGGCCCGGGGTGTAGGGCGCCCCGGCCTTCTCCAGGGTGGCTTCGAGGGCCGTGATGTCCCTTTCCACGATGATCCGCAGCTCTTCCAGCACGGGCTTGAACTGTCGGGCGGCGATGTCCAGGTTCTTGCGATGCGTGGCGGTGGGGGCGGTGGTGATCCCACGCGTTCCCCACATGACACCGCCCACGCGTCCGCTCAGGCCGGGAGCGGCCGGTTCGCTGCGACTGGTGATGGTACGGTCTCCGTACATCACAACCCGCAAGTTGGCCAGCTGCTCGTCCAGGGCGTCGACCTGGTCCAGCAAAGCACGATCCAGTCCTGGCGTATCATTGATCGCCTGCCGGATGTGATCCAGCTTGTCCCCGGTTTCCCGCAGAGTGCGTCCGGCTCCCTGCACGGCCCGGTACATCTGGGCGGCTTCCTTCTGGAAGGCGACCGAGGCGGCGAAGTCATCGGTTTGCAGGGGGTTGTTGCCCAGCAGCTTCATGCTGAAGGACACGGGTCCCGCCAGTTCGGTTTCCTCGCCAAGCACCCTCTTGCTCAATGTCACCGTGTAGGTGCCGGGTTCGGCAAAGGGGCCGGCGGGGATGTCGTCCCAGGGGGTGCTCGGGCCACTGCGGTTGAGGTTCACGGGGCTGGCCACGTCAGGGTAGCGCAGGTCCCAGGCCACCCGGTGCATGCCCTTGCTCTTGGGCCCGTTGATTCGGCGCACCACGTTGCCGGCCTGATCTCTGACCGTCAGAAGCACCACCGGATCCTGCTCGCGGTCCTCGGCCCGGAGCTCGTCCCAGCTGGGGTAGTACACCGGCTCGCCATCCTTGAACTTCTTCTTGTCTTCCTTGCGTCGCTGGCTTTCCAGATCCTTCAGCCCCTCGTTCAGGCGGTAAGTGATGACGGCGCCGAAGGGAGGATTCTCCGCCAGATAGAACTGGTCGCCCTGGTGCCCCTTGCCGCTGCTGCCCACCGGGGTGGAGGGGTTGTAGAGCAGGGCTTCCTTGACGGGGAAGATCACCGCGTCGGCGGTCATGGTCTCCTCGGTCAAGTTGCGCAGCGGCGTGTAATCGTCCAGCACGTAGAAGCCGCGGCCGAAGGTGGCGACCACCAGGTCGTTCTCCCGCCGCTGGATCTCGATGTCACGGCAGGCGATGGTGGGAATGCCCGCGGACAGCTGGGTCCAGTGCTTGCCCTCATCGCGTGTGAAGAACATGCCGAACTCGGTGCCGGCGAACATCAGCTGGGGATCCTCGTGATCCTGGGCAATCGAGTGCACGGTCCCACGTTCGGGCAGGTTGCCGGCGATGCTTTTCCAGCTCTTGCCGTGGTCGGTGCTCTTCAGAACGTAGGGCGCAAAGTCGTCGCGCTTGTGGTTGTCGAAGCTGGCGTAAACCACGTTCTCTTCGAAGAGCGAGGGCTCGATGTCCGCCACATATGTTTCATCGGGCACACCCTTGAACTTGGAATTCTTTTCCCAGGTCTGCCCGCCATCATGTGACACGTGAATCAGGCCGTCATCGGTTCCGGCATAGAGCAAACCTTCCTTCAGCGGAGACTCGTTGAAGGCGATGATGCTGCCGTAGAAACTGGTGCTGTTGTTCTTGGCCACGGTGTCCACGCCCCAGATGCGTCCCATGACCTCTTTCTTGTTGCGATCTTCGCCTCGGCTCAGATCACCGGAGATCCGGGTCCAGCTGTTTCCCATGTCCTCGCTGACAAACACCTTCTGGCAGGCGTAGTACAACCGCTTGTGGTTGTGGGGGCTGATCAGCAGGGGAGAGTTCCAGTTCCACTTGAGAACCTCGCCCTCTTCGGCCGCGGGCTGGATGTAGAGCCGCTCGCCGCTCTTGCGGTCATAGCGGTTCAGGTTGCCGTACTGCCACTGGCAATAGACGATGTCCGGGTTGGTCGGGTCGGCCGCCGGTTCGAAGCCGTCACCGCCCAGCAGGAAGAACCACTCCCGGTTGCTGGCCCCGTGGGCAAAGGTGGTGCGCGCGGGCCCGCCGATGGTGTTGTTGTCCTGGGTGCCGCCGTACACATTGTAGAAGGGCGTGTCGTAGTCCACGGCCACCCGGTAGAACTGGGTCACCGGCAGGTTGGGCATGAAACGCCAGTTGTCGCCACGGTCAAAGGTCTCGTACACGCCGCCATCGCAACCGGCCAGCAGGTGGTCGGTATCGTCGGGATCGATCCACATGGCGTGATCGTCCACGTGCTTGCTGCGCACGCTCAGCCGATTCCAGGTTTTCCCCGCGTCCTCGGTCACCTGCAGGAAGGTGTCCATGCTGTACAGTCGGTCGGGGTTGATGGGGTCGGGCACGATCTCGTTGTAGTACTGGGGACTGCCGGCCACGTAGCTGCTCATCTTCTGCCAGGTGGTGCCACCGTTTTGCGAGCGGAAGAAACCGCCCTTGCCCTCGGCGGCCTCGATGATGGCATAGATGGTGTCGGGTTCCTTCTGGGCGATGGCCAGGCCAATGCGCCCCATGTCCGTCCCGGGCAGGCCGCCCTTCAGTTCGGTCCAGGTCAGACCGCCGTCGGTGGTCTTGTGGATGCCGCTGCCGGGGCCACCGTTGATCAGAGTCCAGGTGTGACGGCGTCGCTGATAGCTGGCAGCATACAGGACGTCCGGATCCCGGGGATCCATGACCACGTCGACCACGCCTGTGTTTTCATCGATCTCCAGCACCAGATCCCAGGTTTCCCCGTTGTCCATGGATTTGTACACGCCGCGCTCACCGCCGGGTCCCCAGAGGGGGCCCATGGCCGCCACGTACACGACATTGTGGTCGGTGGGATGCACCACGATGCGTCCAATATGCAACGAGCGCTTCAACCCCATGTTCTTCCAGCTCTGGCCCCCATCGAGGGAGCGGTAGACGCCGTCACCGTAGCTGACGCTGCGCTGGCTGTTGTTCTCGCCGCTGCCCACCCACACCACATCGGGGCGGGAGGGGGCAATGGTCATGCAGCCGATGCTGTAGCTTCCCTCGCCGTCGAAGATCGGCTGATAGGTCACGCCGGCGTTGTGGGTCTCCCAGACGCCCCCGCTGTTGACCGCCACGTAGTAGTGGGACTTGTTGCGGGGGTCGACCGCAAAATCGCCCACCCGGCCTGAGGCGATGGCCGGGCCGATTTCACGGAAGGAGAGGGCGCCGAAATCGCCGCTGGACCAGGGGCCGTCGTCGTCATCCTTGGCCATGGAATTCCCGGTGGAGGAGCCGGCCATGAGCAAAACCAGGAACCCGAGCGCGATCAGGCGG
Source organism: Candidatus Krumholzibacteriia bacterium (assembly GCA_036351155.1). Lineage (GTDB taxonomy): Bacteria > Krumholzibacteriota > Krumholzibacteriia > LZORAL124-64-63 > LZORAL124-64-63 > LZORAL124-64-63. The sequence goes on from JAZBOO010000322.1 coordinate 15,949, forward strand.
GCACCCGGAACAGGAAGGTTGGAGAAGAATCGTCGCATTGTTCATCCTTTTTCGAGGGCAGGTAAACAGACCCGCACTTCACCTCTGAGGTGGCGGGTGGCGTCGAGGGGTGGTTCAGATATAACAGATCGGCCTCAACCGATCAATTCCTCTTCGGGAGAGAGAGCAGGGGAAGCAGGGGCGAGGTCGGTCCCGGCTTCTGCAGCGGGCAGAAAAATGCGGAAGGTGGTGCCCTGGCCGGGGGCGCTTTCGACTTCGATGCGGCCACCATGATCCTCGACAATGCCGTGGCTGATGCTCAAGCCCAGGCCCGTGCCCTGGCCGACATCCTTGGTGGTGAAGAACGGGTCAAACACCTTCTGGAGAGTGACCTGGTCCATGCCGCATCCGTTGTCGGCAATGATGATTTCCACTTCGGCACCTGCGGGGCGGGTTTGCACATTCAGAATGCCGCCCGTTTCGGGCATGGCGTGGCTGGCGTTGATCATCATGTTCATGATAACCTGATTGACCTGGCCGCCGTGCCCCTGGATCACCGCCCCCGGCTCCAGATCCAGCTTGACCTCACACCGATATTTCAGTTCGTTCCAGATCACCTTGGTCACTGTTTCGATGCCCTCATTGACGTTGTGAGCACACTTTTCCGGTCCATCCTCGCGGGCAAAACTTTTGAGATTTTTGACGATCTCGGCAATCCGGTGAACCCCGTCCAGGCTCTCTTTGAGCACCTCGTCAAGATCGTCCAGGATATAGTCAAGGTCTTCTTCTTCCTGGATTTCCCGGGCCATTTGCAGCAACACCTCCCGGGCATTGCCTTCGGCCGGAACCGGGGCCTCGGTCTGAGCGTAGATTTCCAGAAGGGCTTTCATGATGCCGAAATAATTGCCAATGGTCCCCAGGTTGCTGGTGACAAACCCCACGGGATTGTTGATCTCGTGAGCTACTCCGGCGGCCAGCTGCCCGATGGACGCCAGTTTTTCTGATTGGGCGGCCCGACTTTTCTGGTCCTGAAGCTGACCCAACGTTTCGGTCAACTGTTTGTTGGAGGCGGTCAATTTCTCTTCCGCTGCCCGCAGGGCCGAGATATCCATGAAGCTGACCAGGATCAGGGGCTGATTCCCACTCTTGATGGTGGTGGTCGAAAGGAGAACATGGATTGTTTGCCCGCTCTTGTTCAACATCTGGCAAGGAACATTGCTGGATTTCAGGTGATGGCTGGCGGAGTCGCCAATCAGCCGAGAATCGCCGGAGCAAAGGAAGTTACCGGAGGCCTGTCCTAGCAGGTTTTCGATGTCATGTCCGAGGATGTTGGCCGCAGCACGGTTGGCGTCCATGATCTGATCGGTATCCCCAACCACGATAAGCATTCCTGTCTGGGCCGCCTCGAAAACGGCACGGGAAAAATCCTCGCTTTCCTTGAGATCCTGCGCGAGGCGATGAAGTCGCTGGTTCTCCCGGGTCAACCGGTAGATTTCCTGATCGTGGTTTTGCTGATCGAAGGACATTTTGGAGCCACTTTCTTCAGACGGGGCTTCCGCCTCCCCTCATCTATCGGCAGCCGCGCCACCCTCTTGAAGATTCCCGTAACTTCTCCTTAAAAATTTATCCCCCGGGCCGATAAATATCCTGAAGCGGATCTCCCATTTTCACGGCGTACAAGTCTGGTCTGGGATTCCATGCCCCTCCAGACCCGTCAAGGACGGCAATGAACGGTAAACCCCGGATCCTGTGTGTTGACGACGAGGAAAACATCCTGAGTGCCATCCAGCGCAGCCTGCGTCGGAGTTTTTCCATCACCACCGCCACCAGTGGAAAAGAAGGGTTACAGATTCTCAAGGAATCCGAACCCTTCGAGGTGGTGGTCTCGGACATGAAAATGCCCGAGATGTCGGGGGCGGTTTTCTTGAAGAAAGCCAGCGTACTGTATCCCCACACGGTGCGGGTGCTGTTGACCGGCTATGCCGATCTGGACAACGTGGTGGCTGCCGTCAATGACGGTCACATTTATCGCTTCCTGGGCAAGCCGATCACTGGCAGTCAGCTGCAGCAAGCGCTGGAGGACAGCGTGGCCCAGCACCGGCTGTTGACCGCCGAAAAAGTCCTGCTCGAGAAGACCCTGAAAGGCAGCATCCAGGCCCTGACAGAAATCCTTTCCCTGGCAAACCCCGCGGCATTTGGACGGGGCACCCGGATCAGCCAAATGGCCATGATCCTGGCTCGACGCCTCCGGGCTGAGAACCTGTGGCAGGTGGAAGTTGCCGCCATGCTGTCCCAGATCGGATGTATCACCTTGCCCCACGATACCGCAATGAAGTGGTATGGGGGAGAGGACCTCAGTCCCATGGAAGAAGCCATGGTGGCCAAGCTTCCAGAAATGACCCGCTGTGTGCTGGGAACAATTCCCAGGCTGGAATCGGTGATGGAAATCCTGGATTACCAGAACAAGAATTTTGACGGCTCAGGTCCCCCGGA
>JAZBOO010000323.1:0-36040 GCA_036351155.1 Candidatus Krumholzibacteriia bacterium
CCTCGAGCCCAAGCCCCGTGGTGAAGGCTTCGAGTTCGCCGACGAGATCGTCGGTGGCGTGGTGCCCGGCAAGTTCATCCCCGCCGTGGAGAAGGGCTGCATCGAGACTCTCAAGGAAGGCCTGGTGGCCGGCTACGAGATGGTGGATGTGAAGTGTGCCCTGTTCTTCGGGTCCTATCACAACGTGGACTCCAGCGAAGCGGCCTTCAAGATGGCCGCCCGCAAGGCTCTCAAGGGAGCCATCGAGGAAGAGTCGGCCAAGTTGCGGCCCGTCATTCTCGAACCGATCATGAAGGTGGATATTGTGGTGCCCCAGGCCTACATGGGCGATGTGATGGGCGATGTGTCCACCCGGCGCGGCGCCATCCAGGGCAGTGAGTCCGATGGCCCCTACCAGGTGGTGACGGCCAACATTCCCGAGGATGAGCTGTACCAGTACGCCACCAGTCTGCGCTCGTTCACCCAGGGGACCGGTGTTTTCACCATGGAGTTCTCGCACTACGCCGAAGTTCCCGGTGACGTGCAGAGCCGCCTGGTGGACGAGTACAAGAAAACCCAGACCGCCGAGGAGTAAGGGGATATGGCTGGACATTCCAAATGGGCGAACATCAAGCACCGCAAGGGCGCACAGGACGCCAAACGGGCCAAGGTGTTCACCCGGCTGATTCGTGAGATTACCGTCGCCGCCCGTCAGGGCGGCGGCGACATGGAATCCAATCCGCGTCTGCGTTCGGCCATCATCACCGCCCGCGGCTCCAACATGCCCAACGACACCATCGAGAAGGCCATCAAGCGCGGTACCGGCGAAATTGAGGGGATGATCATCGAGGAGGTCAACTACGAGGGCTATGGTCCTGGTGGCGTGGCCATCCTGGTGGAGTGTCAGACCGACAACAAGAACCGGACCACCGCCGAAGTGCGCCATGTCTTCACGAAGTTCAACGGGAACCTCGGGGCCAATGGCTGCGTGACGTATATTTTCGACCGCAAGGGGATGATCGTCATTGACGGCGAGCGCTGCGATCTGGAAACTGCCATGGAGGCGGCCATCGAAGCGGGCGCCGAGGACGTGGAAGAGGATGGCGGTGTGATCACCGTGACCACGGCCATGGAAGATCTGCACATGGTGAGCAAGGCGCTCACCGAGGCGGAACTTCCGGTCACGTCCACCGAGCTGGCCCAGATCCCCAACACCACCGTCAAGGTGGATGTGGGCGATGCGGGCACGCTGATGAAACTGATCACCCACATGGACGACCTGGATGACGTCAGCCAGGTGTTCGCCAATTTCGACATCGATGAAGACCTGATGGCCAAGATCGAGGAGAAGCTCTGATCCCCGCCACGGGTTTTTCCCAGTGAAGGGTACAGGGCATCTTGATCGTTCTGGGTATTGATCCGGGATCACACGCGACCGGCTACGGGGTAGTTTCCACCGAGCCGGTCGCTCGTCTGTTGGCCGGTGGGGTCATTCGCACTTCCGCCCGTGCCACCTTGCCCGAACGCCTGCTGGAAATTCACCAGGGTGTGAGCGCGATCCTGGCCGAGCATCCGGTTGCCGCCATGGCCGTCGAGAACCTTTTCAATGCCAAGAACGCCCGCAGTTCGCTTATCCTGGGGCACGCCCGGGGAGTGATCCTGCTGGCCGGGGCCGAGGCCGGCTTGACCGTGGGCGAATATGCTCCTCGGGAAGTCAAGCAGGCCCTGACCGGCAACGGGGCGGCGACCAAGGAGCAGGTGCGATTCATGGTGATGCGCCTGCTGAACCTGAAGGAAGAGCCCCCCCTGGACATGAGTGATGCCCTGGCTGTGGCCCTTTCACACGCCAGCCGGCTGGGTCCGCGGGGTCGGGCCTGAGCAGATGGAGATGAGATCTTGATCGCCTTTCTGGAAGGTATTCTGGTGACCGGCGGCACCGAAGCTGTGGTCATGGTGGGCGGCGGTCTGGGGCTGGATGTCCAGCTTTCCGCGCACAGCGCCGATCGCTTGCCTTCGGTGGGCCAGCAGGTCCGGCTATGGACCCATCTGGCGGTGCGCGAGGACAACTGGTCCCTGTATGGATTCGTGGACCACGAGGAACGTGCCATGTTCCGGCTCCTCATCTCCGTCTCGGGAGTGGGGCCCAAGGTGGCCCTGGGTATGCTGTCCAGGGCCACGCCCGCCGAGGTGGCCATGTACCTGCACAGCGGTGACGAGAAGGCCCTCACGGGCTTGCCGGGCATCGGCAAGAAAAGCGCCGCCCGGTTGATCGTCGAGCTGGGCAAGCGGATACCCGACTCGGCTCTTCCCTCGGCGGCGGCTTCCGGCCCCGCCGGATCCACGCGCCCCGGCGGTCTGTCCGAAGCCGTGGCCATCCTGGGCGCCATGGGGGTGCCTGCCGCTTCTGCGGAAGCCGCCCTGATCAAGGCCAAGCAAATCGAACCCGAACTGGACCCCACCGTGGCCAGGGACCTGGAAGCCTGGGTGCGCCTGGCCCTCCGGAACTTGTAAAGGGAGTGACTCGTGGCCGACCACCGCTGGACCGACCCCGCCGAGCAGGAACAGGACAAGGACCTGGACCGGAGTCTGCGCCCTCGCACCCTGGACGAGTTCATCGGTCAGGAGGAGCTGAAGGACAACCTGCGGGTCTTCATCCGGGCTGCGCGACAGCGGGGCGAGGTCCTGGATCACGTACTGCTGCACGGTCCTCCGGGGCTGGGCAAGACCACTCTCAGTCAGATCGTGGCGGCGGAGATGGACCTGGAAATCCGCCTGACCAGCGGACCTGCGTTCACCAACAGCGCCGAGCTGATTGCCCTGTTGACCGAACAGAACGACCGGCGGGCCATCTTCATCGATGAAATCCATCGCCTGGGCCGGGTCATCGAGGAACACCTGTATCCCGCCATGGAGGACTGGCGGGTGGAGCTGATCATCGACAAGGGGCCCAACGCGCGGCATTTCAACATGCAGCTGGAACCCTTCACGCTGATCGGGGCCACGACCCGTGCCGGCCTGATCACCCCGGCCATGCGCAGCCGGTTCGGCATCGTCTGTCACCTGGATTTCTACCCGCCCGAGGATCTGGCCATCATCGTCACGCGGTCCGCCGGAATCCTGGACATTGGCATCGACCAGGAGGGGGCCATCGAGATTGCACGCCGCAGCCGGGGCACCCCGCGCGCGGCCAACCGCCTCCTGCGCCGGGTTCGGGACTATGCCCAGGTTTCGGGGGAGCCGTTGATCACGAAGGCGATCGCGGACCATGGGCTGACCCGTCTGGGGGTGGACCACCTGGGTCTGGAACCGCTGGATCGGCGGTACCTGCGGCTGATCATCGAACATTTCGGTGGCGGGCCGGTGGGCATCCAGAACATGTCCGTCAGCCTGGGCGAAGAATCCGACACCCTGGAAGATGTGGTGGAACCTTTCCTGATCCAGACCGGACTCCTGATGCGCACGCCTCGCGGCCGCGAGGTGACTCCGCGGGCCTGGGAGCACCTCGAGCTGGATCCGCCGGCCAGGCCCGGTGATGCCCCCGGCCGGCAAGGAGAGCTGCTGTAGATGGTCGATGCTTCCGCCAACCCGGAATACCAGTTCCTCTTGCCGGAGGAATTGATTGCCCAGCAGCCGGCCCCGCGGCGCGGCGATTCCCGCATGCTTCTGGTGACACCCGGAGTGGGAGTGGTGGGCGAACGGCCGTTCCGGGCCATCGAGGAGATTCTTCGGCCAGGTGACCTCCTGGTCCTGAACCAGAGTGAGGTCTTGCCGGCGCGCCTGGCCACCTGGCGGCCGGAAACCGGGGGCGCGGTGGAAATCCTCCTGATCCGCCCCGAGGGACCCTCGAGCTGGACGGCCATGGCGCGTCCTGCCCGCCGCCTGAAGCCCGGGGTGGTGCTGGCTGTGCAGGGAGCCGATCCGGCGCAAGAGGGTGAACTCCTGACCGTCGAGAGAAAAAACGAAGACGGGACGGTGGTGGTGAACGCGGCCATCGATCCCGGTGAGCTGGCCCGTAAATACGGGACCATGCCCCTTCCTCCTTACATCAAGCATCATCCGGAACGGGAGGCTGAGGGCGAGCGGGAAGCGCTGGCCCGCCACCGCTACCAGACCGTGTATTGCCGACCTGATCCCCGGGGGGCAGCCTCGGTGGCCGCCCCCACCGCGGGGTTGCATTTTTCCCGGGACACCCTGGCCCAGCTCGAGGCCCGAGGGGTGAAGCTGGCCTACTTGACCTTGCACGTGGGGCCGGGCACCTTTCAGCCCCCGGACCGGGACCAGATCGCCGCCCGGCGCCTGCACAGCGAGTTCTTTCATCTGCCCCTGGCTGTCAGTCGTGCTCTGGCCGAAACTCGCGCCTCAGGGGGGCGGGTGATCGCGGTGGGGACCACCAGCCTGCGGGTGCTGGAAACGGTGGCGCGGCTCGGGCTGGAAATGGTGGAGGCCCCGGCTGGGGACCCCGTGGATTTCGGTCCCACGGCACAGGATCCATCGCCTGTTTTCACGGGCCAGGCCAGACGGGAAGGGGGCCACTGGGAAGTGTCCGGGCAAACCCGCCTGTTCATCAGTCCACCGGACAGGGTGCAGGCCGCCGACGGCCTGGTGACCAACTTCCATTTACCCGGGTCGTCCCTGTTGATGCTGGTGGCCTCCCTGATGGGGTCGGACATCTGGCGGGGGGTTTATGCCCACGCCGTTCAAGAACGAATGCGCTTCTACAGCTATGGCGACTGCATGCTGATCTTGCCGCCGCCGGGAGAAAATGATGAGTGAAGGACGCGACCTGTCCACTCCCTTCGGGTTTGAAGTTCTGACCCGATCCCCCGATTGCGGGGGACGCCTGGGTCGCCTGACCACCGGCCACGCGGTGGTGGACACCCCGGTGTTCATGCCCGTTGGCACCGTGGGTTCGGTCAAGGCCGTCACCTTCGAGCAGGTCGAGGCCACCGGGGCCCGCCTCATCCTGGGCAACACATACCATCTGTACCTGCGGCCGGGACACGAGTTGATCGATCACTTCGGGGGGCTGCACCGCTTCGAAAGCTGGAACGGAGCTCTCCTGACGGACAGCGCGGGTTTTCAGGTCTTTTCGCTCAGCGATCTGAACCGGATCACCGAGGACGGCGTGGAATTCCGCTCCCACCTGGACGGCAGCAAGCATTTCTTCAGCCCGGAACTGAGCATGGAGGTCCAGCTGGCCCTGGGGTCGAACATCGTCATGGCCTTTGATCAGTGTGCTCCCTACGGAGCCGACCCCCGTGAGGTGGAGGCCGCGGTGGTTCGGACCACCCGCTGGCTCAAGCGGTGCAAGAAAGTCTTCGGCGGGCGTGATTATCGCCACGGCTGGGAGCGGGTGCTGTTCGGCATCATGCAAGGCGGGGTCGATGGCGATCTGCGTCGGCGCTCGGCGGCGGAGATCGTGGAGCTGGACCTGCCCGGCTATGCCATCGGCGGCCTTTCGGTGGGCGAGCCCACGGCGGCCATGCGGGAAATGACCGACCTGGCCGCAGGCCTGCTGCCCCCCGAGAAGCCCCGCTACCTGATGGGGGTGGGCTTTCCCGATGATATCCTGGCGGGTGTCACTGCCGGTGTGGACATGTTCGACTGCGTGCTGCCCACCCGGATGGCCCGCACCGGGACGGTCCTGACGCGCGACGGTCGCCTGGTGATCAAGAACCAGGAGCACGCCCGCGACACCGGGCCCATCGATGCGGAATGTGGGTGTCCTGTCTGTGCGCGCCACAGCCGCGGGTACATCCGGCATCTTTTTCAGGCCCGGGAAATCCTGGGCCCCACCCTGGCCACCATCCACAACCTGCATTTCTACCAGGAATTGATGGCCGGGATCCGCCGGACCCTGGGCGAGGGCACTTTTCCCGACTACGCGCGGACCATGACCGCCCGCTGGACCGAGGGGGAAGGCCGCCGGCTGGCGGCGGTGAAAAAGAACCCGCATGGTCGGTGAGCCCGCGGCTTGCCCTCTTCGCCAAAACCATACATTTTAGGGGGGCGAGTTTCGAAGGCCGTCTTCCTGTTTGAGCGGTCTGCCCCCTGTATTTGAAGGAGCCATCCATGTCTATCCAGCCTTTCCTGTCCATGGCCAATCCCGGTGGTGCCTCCGGCGGCGGCGGTTCCGGTCTGATGACCCTGCTCATGTTCGGTTCGGTGTTCGCCATCTTCTGGTTCATGATCCTGCGCCCCCAGAAAAAGCAGGCGGACCAGCGCAAGGCCATGATCGAAGCCCTCAAGCGGGGCGACAAGATCGTCACCAGCGGCGGGCTCTTCGCCGTGGTGCGTGACGTCAAGGGCGACCGGGTGGTGGCCACCATCGGCGAGAACATCAAGGTCGAGATCGCCAAGCATGCGATCAGCGGGGTTGTGGAACAGGAAGAAGCCTAGACCTTGCCGGCCCAGGCCGAGGGTGGGACGGGCCTTCTCCGTATCCTGAGCTACGGGGCTGCCGTCTTGCGTCAGGTGGCCATCGAGGCGCAGCCCGGCAGCGGAGAAACCCGGGAGCTGCTCGATGATATGTGGCGCACCCTGACCGATGACGGCGGGGTGGGACTGGCGGCGCCCCAGGTTGGGGTGGCCCGGCGGGTCATTGTCGTCCGCAATCCCGAGCAGCCCGCCGCCCGACAGCGCCTGGACCTGGTCAACCCCCGGGTGATCAGGACCTTCGGCGACGACCACCCCTTCGAGGAAGGCTGCCTTTCCTTTCCCGGCCTCTATACCACGGTTTGGCGGCCCCGGGGAGTGGAGGTCGAGTTCCACGATATCGACGGGCAGGTCCAGCGCCTGAAGGACGATGGTCTGGTGGCCCGGATCATCCTGCATGAGATTGATCACCTGGAAGGCATCCTGTTCATCGACCACCTGTCCTTCGCACGTCGACTCTGGCATCTACCCCGGCTGACCCTGATCCTCGCCGGCAACGTCCTGGGGAAAATGAGGTTCAAGAGATGAAGATCGTATTCATGGGTTCTCCCGATTTCGCCGTCCCCTCCCTGGAGGCGTTGGTCGAGGCGCGGTTCAAGGTGGGACTGGTGGTGACCCAGCCTGATCGGCCGGCCGGTCGGGGGCGCAAGATGCTCCCCACCGCGGTCAAGGCCACGGCCCTGGAGCACGGTCTGCCGGTGATGGATTTCGGCAAGGATGACCGCCGGCGGGTGACCGAGGCGGTCATGGCCGAAAAACCCGATGCCGTGGTGGTGGTGGCCTTCGGTCACATCCTGCGAGAACCTCTGCTCTCCGGTCCGCCCCTGGGGTGCATCAATGTCCACGCCAGTCTATTGCCGCGATGGCGAGGGGTCTCGCCGGTGCAGTATTCCATCATGCACGGAGATTCCTGGAGCGGCGTGACCATCATGCGCATGGATGCGGGCGTGGATACCGGCCCCATCCTGGCTCAGCGCAGCGTGCCCATCGGCCCGGAAGATACCGCGGGCGAGCTGCTGAGCGCCCTGGCCGGTCAGGGGGCCGATCTGCTGATCCACACCCTGCGCAACCTGCAGAACGAGCAGGTGTCCCCCCAGCCTCAGAACGATTCGGGTGCGGTGTATGCGCCCAAGCTGACCCGCAGTCTGTCGTCTCTGCGCTGGGATCTGAACGTGGTGAAAGTCCACAACCAGGTCCGGGCCCTGTCGCCCTGGCCGGGAACCACCACCTATCTGGGCGAGAAGCTGCTGAAGATCACCCAGGCACGGCCCATGTCCTTCCTGGAGTCCGGCAAGGTGCCGGGCACGGTCCTGGATGTGGGGCCCGGCGGGGTCACCGTGGCCTGTGGGGAAGGTGCCTTGCTGCTGACCGGATTGCAGATCCCGGGCAAGAAACCTCTGCCCGTGGCGGAGTTTCTGCGGGGATTCCAGATTCACCCCGGCGACCTGTTGCGCTCATGAAATCGGATCCCGTGCGTCGGCTGGGCCTGACCATCCTGGTCGAGGTGGAGGCGGGAAAAATCCTGGACCGGCAACTCGACGCAGCCTTCGATCAGCTTGCCGAGCCGCGCGACCGGGCGTTCCTGGCCGAGATGGTGCGCGGCACCATTCAGTGGCGTGAGCGTTACCGCCATGTGTTGAAATCCTTCGTCTCGCGCCAGTTGCCCGAGGATCCCGTCCTGCTCCAGCTCCTCTTCATGTCCTGCCACCAGCTGCTGGCCATGGGCTCGGTGCCGCCCTATGCGGCCATCCATCAAGCGGGACAGCTCTGCCGGGAGCGGGTTGGGGAGGACAAGGTTGGTTTTGTCAACGGCCTGCTCCAGGCCATGAAGCGGCGCTTGCTCCCGGAGGCGGGCGACGCGGCGGGCGATGCCCCGGATGCCGGCCGCCTTCCCGACACATCCCGGCTGCTCACGTTGTTTGACGACGTTTCGGACGATCCCGTGCGTCACCTGGCCGCCTGGCAATCCCATCCCCACTGGCTGATCAAGCGCTGGGTGGAACGATTCGGACCCGAGGCCACCCAGGCGATCTGCGCGGCCAACAATCAACCGCTGGACCTGTGCTTGCGGGTGCTCGAACCCCAGCCGGTGGGCGAGGCCTGTGCACTCCTTCAGGACGCCGGCTGCCCTGTGGTCAGCGTGGAGGATTCCCGGTCCCTCGTGGTGCCCGGGCGCCTGGCCCGGCCGCAACTGCGCCCTCTGCTGGAACGATTCCCCTGGCTGATCGTTCAGGATGAAACGGTGCAACGGGCCACCAGCTGGCTGATGAGCGGCCGCGAGGACCTGCGGCAGGCCGGCCGCTGGCCCGGAAATGATCTTCCCGTGCTGGATATGTGCGCCTCGCCGGGAGGGAAAACGGTGCGGCTGGCTGCCGGCTGGACGGACACGGGCCCCTTGCTGGCCATGGACGGCCGTCCGGAGCGTCTGGCACGGCTGCAGGACACGATCCAGCGGACGGGTCACCACGGGGTCCACGTCCTGCTCGGGGACGGCACCTGCCCCCCATTGAGGCCCGGGACCTGTGCTGCCGTTCTGGTGGACGGTCCTTGCAGTGGAACGGGTGTGATACGCCATCATCCCGAGGCCCGCTGGCATCTGGAACGGCGCAGTCCCAGGCGCAATGGGAAGGTTCTGGAATCGCTGGCCGTGAAGGCCGCCGATTTGCTGGCCCCCGGCGGGCTGCTCATGTATGCTACGTGTTCGCTGGAAGAAGAGGAAAACGAAAAGGTGATCGAGGCTGTTCTGGCCCAGGTCGAGGATCTGGAACCATGTCCCGACCCGAGCGGCCGCTGGCAGCGGCTGTGGCTGCCTGGCCAGGATGGGGGCGGAGATGGATTCTTTGCCGCCCGCCTGTCCCGGAAAGTGCGTCAAGGGGTGACCCGGTGAAACTCTGGAAATTCCTTCTGCTGATGATCGCCCTGGTCGGACTGGCCGGGGTGGCGTTGCTGGGGATCAACTTCCTGGTCCTGCCTCAGATCATCCACCACAACAAGGTGGTCCTGACCCCCGATATCCGGGGCATGTCGGTCCAGGGCGCCGAAACCCAGCTGGGACCGTTGAGCCTGGAGGTGGAAGTTCAGCGCCAGAGGGCGCACCCGACCATTCCGGAGGGCATGATCCTGGATCAGATTCCCGCTCCCGAGAAAGGAATCCGGGGCGGGCGCACGGTCAAGGTTGTCACCAGCAGCGGACCGCCGGCGGGACTGCTGCCCGACCTGACGGGGCTGTCCCTGCGTCAGGCCGAGATCACCCTGCAGCGGGAAAATTTCCGACTGGGGCGAATCCTGCGGCTGCGGCGCCAGGGCGTGACCGAACCCATCGTCGATTTTCAGAATCCCGCGCCGGGCACCGACCTGTACAAGGGTGCGGAAGTCCAGCTGGTGGTGGCCGAACCCGCCGCCTCCGAGCTGCTGCGCATGCCCAACCTCGAGGGGGCCCCGCTGTTCCAGGCCCGACAGATCATCAGCGATGCGGGTTTTGTTCTGGCGCCGGTGGTGTACGAGCGGACGGACCGCGTGCCACCCAATCTCGTCCTTTCCCAGCATCCCTCCGCCGGCCAACGCATCCGCAAAGGAGAACGGCTTGAACTGGTTGCCTCGTCCCGCTGAAGGTACCGCCTGGGTGGCACCCTCATTGCTCTCGGCTGATTTCGCCTGCCTGGGGCAGGATATTGCCAGCCTGACCGAGGCGGGGGCCGACCTCCTGCATCTCGATGTGATGGACGGCCATTTCGTGCCCAACCTGACGTTTGGACCCTTCATCTGCGCGGCCATCCGCCGACTGACCCTGCTGCCCCTGGACGCCCACCTGATGATGACGCATCCCGACCGATATCTGGAGCCCTTCGCGAAATCTGGAATCGATGGGTTGACCGTGCACGTGGAGGCCGAGTGTCCCCTGCCCGAAACCCTGGCCCGGATCGGTGAGCTGGGCATGAAGCGTGGGATTTCGCTGAACCCGGGCACGGATCTGGAGACGATCCTCCCGTTCCTGGATCAGGTGGATCTGGTCCTCATCATGAGTGTGCAGCCCGGTTTCGGGGGGCAGTCCTTCAACCCGGTGGCGGTGGACAAGATCGCCGCCCTGGCCAGTCGCCGTGAAGCCGAGGGGCTGGAGTTCCTGATCAACGTCGATGGGGGCATCAATGACGAGACCGGCATGGTCTGCCGTCAGGCGGGGGCGGATATTCTGGTGTCCGGGTCCTGGCTGGTGGGGGCCGAGGATCGGGCTCAGCGGGTCATCCAGCTACGGGGGTAGATGCGCGGTTTTCGCCGCCCCCTTCTTGCCAAAACCCCTTCTGAATGTTAGTTTTCTGCGTTCCGGTATGAATCACCCGAGAAAGGCCCCTGGGGTACTTCTTGCGGTGAACGCTGGAACATGTTGATATGAAATAAGTTCAGCGCGTGGGCTGGGCGCCCTTTCCCTGGAAAAGGTGCCTGGGCCCGGTGTGTCTGTTTTTGTGTGTTTTGCCCATCCGGGGTGCCCATTGTTTCAGGAATTGACCAAACGCCTCGACCAGACCATGAAAAAACTGGCTGGTCAGGACAAGTTGACCGAGGACAACGTCAAGGAAGCCTTGCGCGAGGTGCGTCTGGCCTTGCTCGAGGCGGATGTCAACTATGGGGTGGCCAAGAAGCTGGTCGCCAACATCAGGGAAAAGGCCCTGGGACAGGAAGTCCTGGGGAGTCTGACCCCGGCGCAGCAGGTGGTCAAGATCGTCAACGACGAGCTGACGAATTTGCTGGGCGGCCAGGCCTCGGAGCTGAACCTGGATGTGGAGAACGCCAAGACCAAGGGCATTTCCACCATCATGGTCATGGGCTTGCAAGGGTCGGGTAAAACCACCTTCTGCGGCAAGCTGGCCCGGCGGATGAAGAAGGAAGGGCGCAGCCCTCTGCTGGTGGCTGCGGACATCTATCGTCCCGCCGCCATTGACCAGCTCCATGTCATCGGGAAGCAGGTGGACGTCCCGGTTCACAGCGATCGTGAGCGGAAGAATGCCGCCCAGATCGTCAAGCTGGGACTGCGCAAGGCCAAGGACAACAAGTGCGATCTTCTGATCGTGGACACGGCCGGGCGCCTGCACATCGACGACACCCTGATGGGTGAGCTGGAAAACATCGAGAAGACCGTCGCCATGGACGAGAAGCTTCTGGTGCTGGACGCGATGACCGGCCAGGAGGCCGTGAACATTGCGACCCAGTTTTCCGAGAAGGTCGGGTTTGATGGGGCCGTGCTGACCAAGATGGACGGCGATGCCCGGGGTGGCGCCGCCCTGAGCGTGCTCGAGGTGACCGGACGTCCGGTCAAGCTGGTGGGTGTGGGCGAGAAGATGGAGGACCTGGAGGTCTTCCACCCCGACCGCATGGCCAGCCGGATCCTGGGGATGGGCGATGTCCTGACCCTCATCGAGCAGGCCGAGGAAAAGATGGATCTGGACCAGGCCGAGCACCTGGCCGGCCGATTCGCCGAGGGCGAATTCACCCTGGAGGATTTTCTGGGGCAGATCCAGCAGATGAAGAAGATGGGACCCCTGAAGGGGATCCTGAAGATGTTGCCCGGCATGAACAGCGGCATGCTCGACAAGGCCAACGTTGACGACAAGCAGTTCGTCAAGGTGGAGGCCATGATCCAGAGCATGACCCGCGCCGAGAGGCGCAAGCCGGATCTCATCAACGGTTCGCGGCGCAAGAGGATTGCGCGCGGAAGCGGGACCACGGTCTCGCAGGTCAACAAGCTGCTCAAGCAGTACCGGGATATGCGGCGGATGATGCGCGACATCAATGCTGCCGGCGGTCTGCAGGAGTTCGGCAAAAATTTCATGGGCGGGCAGCCCGGTCAGTGACCGGAAACCCGCCAAGTACACGGCGCGCATGGGGCGCGGCGTGAAACCACCAAGTGGAGGTCGATAAGTGTCTACCACAATCCGTCTGACCCGCATGGGTCGCAAGAAGCGTCCTTTCTACCGCCTCGTTGTTCTGGACAGCCGCAAGCGCCGTGACGGCGCCTACCTGGCCAACCTCGGCTACTACAATCCTTTCAAAGACCCTCATGAGGTCGAACTGCACGCTGAAGACATCATCGCCTGGATGACGAAGGGCGCCACTCTCAGTGAAACCGCTCGCAGCCTTCTGCGGAGCGAAGGCGTGCTCTACCGTTACAGCCTGGTCAAGCAGGGGCTGGACGCGGCTGAGGTCGAAGCCAAGATGAACGAATGGACCGCCAACGCGGCCAAGAAGGAAGAGAACCGCGTCGCGTCCATCGAGGCCAAGAAGCAGGCCAAGGCCAAGGCCGAAGCGGAAGCCAAGGCTGCCGAGGAAGCCGCCGCCAAGGCCGAAGCGGATGCCAAGGCTGCCGAGGAAGCTGCCGCCGCCAAGGCCGCAGCCGATGCCAAGGCCGCCGAAGAAGCTGCCGCTGCTGCCGAAGCCGCGGCCGAAGAAGAAGTTGCAGAAGCTCCTGCCGAAGAGTCGGCCGAGGCTGACGGGGAAGAAGACAAGTGAGCGCCCCCGAAGACAACAAGGACATGATGGAAGAGCAAGGCGATCAGGAGCCGGTGGAGGCCCCCGAGGTGGCCTCCGACGCTCCCGCTGCCCCCGAGGATTCAGCTTCCGAAGAGCTGAACCTGGGGCAGGAACGCGTGCTGGAGTTCATCTCCTACGTCGTGGTGAATCTCGTGGAGCATCCCGAGGATGTGACCGTCGACGTGGTGCGGCGGCAGGGTCGTGACGTGTACCAGGTGCGTGTCCACCAGGACGACCTGGGCAAGGTGATCGGCAAGGGCGGCCAGACTGCCCGGGCCATGCGCGTCATGTTGACTGCTGTCAGCGCGCGCACCGATCAGCGGATCGGTCTGGAAATCGTCGAGTGATGGGCCGTTTTGTCTGCATCGGCGAAATCGTCAAGGCCATCGGGTTGAAGGGTGAGCTCAAGCTTTATCCTCTGCTCGATTTTTACGAACCGTTGCTCGATTCGGAGTTTCTGGTCTGGCAGGACGGGTCGCCTGCCGAGTTGACCGGCCATCGTCAAGCGGGCAGCTGCTGGAGCCTCAAGGTCCAGGGTGTGACCGACCGCAACCAGGCCGACCTCATGGTGGGCAGGGAACTGGGTTTCCAGGCGAACAATTATCGCCAGGAGACTTTTCCCCGACCGGAAGAGGGACTGCCCTTCCGGTATCTGGGGCGGCAGGTCAAAACCGCAGACGGTCAGCTGGTCGGCACAGTGGACGAGGTCCGGGTGGGAGGCGCCAGGTATTTGCTGGTCATTCCCGGGGAAAAAGGGGAAATCCTGATTCCCACGGTGGAACCCATCCTGGCCCATGACGACAACCTGGAAGGCGACCTGGTCATCGATCCTCCGGAAGGATTGCTGGATGTCCAGGACTGATCACGCGGTCGGTGAGGAGCAGGTTCCGGTCATCAGGGTGCTGACCCTGTTCCCGGACATGGTTCAGGCCGTGCTCGATTCCAGCATGATGGGCCGGGCTCAGCGCCAGGGGCAGATCCAGTTCGAGGTCACGGACATTCGCGACTTCTCGGTGGACAAGCACCGGACGGTGGACGACAAGGCCTATGGCGGTGGTGCCGGCATGATCATGATGGCGCCGCCGGTGGTCGAAGCTGTGGAAGCGGTGCGGAGGAACGAGGATGCCCCGGTGATCCTGACCACCCCGCAGGGCCAGGTCTTTGACGAGGCCTTGACCCTGGAGCTGCTGGATCAGCTGCGGGACACCGGTGAGATGATTCTCATCTGTGGCCACTACAAGGGCATCGACGAGCGGGCCCGCCAGCTGGTGGTCACCCGCGAAGTTTCGATCGGCGACTATGTTCTGACCGGTGGAGAATTGCCGGCTCTGGTGATCGCCGATGCGGTGGTTCGCCGCATTGAAGGAGTCCTGCACAACGGGGACTCGGCGGCGAACGACAGTTTCACCGCCCAGCGAGAGGGCGGCCTGGATTGCCAGTGGTACACGAAACCTCCGGAGTATCGGGGGTTGACGGTGCCCGAGGTGTTGCTCTCCGGCCATCACGCCAACATCGAGAAGTGGCGGCAAGAGGAAGCAGAGCGCAGGACCCGGGACCGACGTCCCGACCTGCTGGACGAAGAATAAATCGGATGGAAAGGGCCTGGCCCGCGGTCCCGCTTCGGCGGTGACGCAGGCGGGACAGGATTACGCCCGGCCATGGTGGCGCAAGCACAGCGTGCGCACCCCGCTGGTGGGCAGTTTGACCGGGACCGGAAAGTACCCGGTTTGGAGGCAGAAATGAACATCGTGGAACAAATGCGCGCCGCAGGACTGCGGGATGACCTTCCTGATTTCAAAATCGGGGACACCATCAACGTGGCCGTGCGCATCGTCGAGGGCGGCAAGAGCCGTATCCAGAACTTCATCGGCGCCGTCATTGCCAGGCAGGGAACCGGCCTCGAGGCCACCATCACCGTGCGCAAGGTGACCGGCGGTATTGCCGTGGAGCGGATTTTTCCCGTGGAATCGCCCAACATCGACTCCATCACCGTGAAAAAGCGGGGCCGTATTCGCCGCGCCAAGCTGTATTACCTGCGTGGCCGGACCGGTCGCAAGGCCAGGATTCGCGAAGCGCGCCGGTAGCCCGGTGTCTTCTTCGTCTCGCCCCTTGCTGTCCTTCGATCAGGAACGGTCGAAGGACAGGGGCCTTCTGGCCGGCGTGGACGAAGCGGGGCGCGGTTGCTGGGCGGGGCCGGTGGTGGCCGCGGCGGTGATCCTGCCTCCTGACTGATGTCCCGCGGGTTTGGACGACAGCAAGAAGCTGTCGGCCGCCCGCCGGGAAGATCTGTGCCGACTTATCCTCGCAAGCGCCCTCAGCTGGGGCGCTTGCGCTGTTTCTGCTCGAGAAATAGATCAGGTCAACATCCTGCAAGCCACCCTGCGAGCCATGCGACGTTCTCTCCTCAAGCTGCGGCCCCGACCGGATCTGGTCCTGGTGGATGGTCTGCAGGCCCCCGTTTTCGCCGCCCCTTGCGAGACAGTGGTCAAGGGCGACGCCACCAGCGCCAGCATCGCGGCGGCCAGCATTCTGGCCAAGGTGTTTCGGGACCGGGTCATGGTGGCCTTCGACCGTCATTTTCCGGACTACGGTTTTGCCGGCCACAAGGGTTACGGAGCCCGGACCCATCGCGAAGCCATCGAACGCCATGGTCCCTGTGCCCTGCACCGCCTCAGTTACCGGCCGCTGTCGGAACTGGACCAGGGCTTGCTCTTCTGAACAGGTCTTTTCCCACCTCCTCCCGGATTGTACAGGACCGTCATGGGCGTCCGTCACAGGCACGGCCAGCTGGGTGAAACCATGGCCAGGGCCTTTCTGGAGATCCTGGGCTATCGCTTTCTTGAAGAGCGCTATCGCATTCCCGGCGGCGAGATCGACCTGATCATGGCCCGGGGCAACAGCGTGGCCTTTGTCGAGGTCAAGACCCGGCAAAAGTCAGGTCTGGCCACCGCCGAAGAAAGCGTCCATCCCCGTCAGCTGGCCCGGTTGCGCCGTACCGCCTGGCACTGGCTGCAGACCACCGGCCGGACGGGTTCCTGGAATTCCCTGGACGTGGTGACCATCGAAATGGATGAGAACCGGGAAGAGGCGCGGCTTCGCCTGTTTCGGGGCGTGGGGTAGGCCCGGGATGGGGATCGGCCGCCGTCCGGATTGCCAAGAACCTTCTGCCGCCCTAGAATCATGGAGTGAGGCGGGGTGGCCCGCCATGGCAACCTGGTGACCAGGTTTGCGTAAGTAGTGTTGACTGTCGTTGACACGCGCCATCACACAGCCCGGAGTGCGGCTTCCGAAGGAATCATCAGATGTCCAGGATCTCAAGTTTGGAAAACTGCCGGTGCGGCCTGTTTTTTCGGAACCTCTTGCTGTGCCTTCTGGCGGGTATGCTCGGTAGTCTGCCGGCGGTCTTGGCCGCCCCCCTGGCCAGCTCCCCGCAGCTGCCCACCCTCGATGCCGATGGAAACGGGCGCGAGGATATTCTCGATCGCTGGCTGGCCGGTGAAGCAACCTGGGCCGATCTTCGTCTGGGGTCTCGGCATTCACGTCAGGAATTGTTCACTCCCACGGCCGATGGAGCGCACGCCAACCTGGAGTTCCTTTCAACGCCCGAGGGAACATGGTCCACCGGCCTGGTCCGGGTGATCGCCCTGGGGGCCAGTCCGGGAATGGTGGCGAGCGCAGCGCAGGAGGCCGCCCAGGCAGGGCAAGCAAAGGTCCTTCATGATCTGGATCATTTCGGAGGCGTGCAGGTGGTGGCCTGTGACGAGAACGCTCTCGGGGTCTTTCTGGCTCGAGAGTACCGTGGCCAGTTGCTTCTGGACCGTGATGGCCTGCCCTCCCTGACCCAGAGCTGCCCCCAGATTGGCGCCACCCAGCTGGGGACGGGGCACTGGCAACTGGGGAACGACTGGTCGGCCACCGTGGCCATTCTGGACTCGGGCTGCGATACCGCCCACGGGGATCTGGGAGATTTTGCCCAGGATAATCAGGATGGACCAGCTCCCGCCGTGGGTGACGCGGCCGACTGGTATTCCGCCACCAGCGGCTGGCCTTTGTTCGAGGGTTTCAAGGTGGTGGGCTGGCACGATGTGAGCGATGACTTCCCCCTGGCCCAGGGACCCTGGGATTATCACTACCACGGCACGGCCCTGGCCTCGGTGGTGGCCGGTTCGGGAAGCGTGGACCCATCCTATGCGGGCGTGAATCCCGGGGGCCGGCTGACCGTGGTGAAGTACTACGACTTCGACGGAGTGTGGCACGCCTGGGCAGGGGACTTCCTGGCCGCCTGCGCCTGGACCCTGGAGAACAGGGAAATCTACCGGATTCGCACCGCTCTGATGGCCGTCAACTGGGAGGTTGACCTGGGCATCAGCCAGGCCATGGCGGCCTTCGTGGACGCAGGTATTCTGCCGGTCGCGGCCATGGGTAATTTCGGCGACGATCCTGCCGGACCGGGCTATCCCGCCCAGCTTTCCGATGTTTTGACCGCCGGGAGTGTGGATCCCGACGGAGCCGTTTCCGTGTTCAGTGGACGAGGGCTGGCCGGGCAATCCAAGCCCGACCTGCTGGCCCCTGGCGGCCACGTGGTGACGGCGGACAACGAGCCTGACGACACCTACAGCATGCGACAGGGGACCAGTCTGAGTGCGGCGCATCTGGCCGGGGCGGCCTATATGCTGGAGGAGGCTCTGGCGGACAACGGTCTGGCCGTGCCGCGGGACCGCTCCGGCGTCCAGACCCGCATGGCCTTGCTGCGCGGGGCCACGGCCCGGGTCACCGAGGAAGCTCAGCCCGGGGGTGTGCGCACCCAGCTTTCCGCCCACGACGCTCCGGACCAGGTACGCGGGTGGGGTCTTTTGCGTGTGGACGCGGCGGTGGGCGCCCTCTTCCGTGTTTTGCAGCCGGGCAAGGATCAGCTGGACACTCTCAGCCTGGCCGATGTCCGCCCCACCGTGACGCGGCGGCTGCTGACCAATCCGGGGATCAGATACCTGGTCGAGGTGGTGCCGCAGCCGGGACTGGATGTGGCACTGGACGTGATCGATCCCCGCCTCATGGACGAAGACCCCTTCGGCTCCCTGATCAGCCGGGAAAACAGCAATGGTCCCGGTGTCTCGGAATTCCTGTATCACCACGCCACGGAGGATGCTTGGGCGTTCCTGGTGGTGAGGCAGGTGAGCGGTTCAGGGCAGGTCACCCTCCGGTTGCGCGAGGCGGACAGCTTCCTGGAATCCTCGGTGTCCGTGCAGCTGCCCGGCAATCTGACGGGCGCTCCCAATTCGGGACGTCTGGGCGGTTCCGCCGGTCCCAACATCGTGGTGGCTTCGCGGGTGGAAGTCGACAACGTGGCCCGCTCGGTCAACGTCCTGGACCAGACCGGGGTGGCCTTGCCCGGCTGGCCCGTTTATGTCTTTCCCAACCCCTCGGCTCAGGGGGGATTGACCCAGCCGGTGGTCTGGGATCTCGATGGTTCTCCCGGGGACGAAATCGTTCTCGGTTCCCGGTTCGGCTCGGTGTATTTCTTCAATCGCCTGGGGGCCTGGTTCCGCGAAGAGCTGGGATTCAACATGCCCCTGACCACGGCCATCGGGGTGGAGGAAGTTTCCGGGCAGCGACGGGTGCTGGTGATCGACGAGGCCGGCACTTTGCATGGGTGGTCCTGGGGACCCGTGAAGCAGCTGGAGGTCTCCCTGGGGTACTCCTTGCCGCTGGACCCGGCTGTGGGGCAGCTCCTGCCTGGTTCTGCCGAGGAGCTGGTGATCGCCTTCGAGGGTGGAATTCTTCTGGCGACCGATTCTCAGGGCAACACTCTGCCCGGCTGGCCGGTGGATCTGGGCGGCCAACTGACCACGCCGCCTGTTCTCTGTGACCTGGATAGAGATGGTCTGCACGAGGTCATCGTGTCTTCGCTGGACCCCGCCACCGGAAGAGTCCTGTTCCATGTCCGCCGGGGGAGCGGTGAACCTGGGCCCGGTGACCAGATGTCCATCGAATCGCCCATCGGGGGTCCCTGGGTGCAGACTTCCGCACCCATGGTGGCAGGTTTTTACGGTGGGGGTGATCTCCGAGTCAGTGTCATGGGCCTGGGCAGCAACGGGGTCAGCGGTGTGGGTGCAGGCTGGACCCTGGGACGGGCTAGCCTGTTGACCGAGGGGCAGGTTCAGGTGGTGGATGTGCCCGGGTTCGAGGTCCGGTCCACGACCAGCCAGGGGGTATTGACCCTCCAGCAGGCCATCTTTCCCACGCCTCTGGCCTTCGATTTCCTGGGCGGGAGTGGGGCCGAAGAAAGCATGGTGTTCAGCATCGAGTGGTCCGAGTTGCTCTACGGTTTGACAGCCATTGACGGGGCGGCCAGCGGCCGTTTCCAGCCATCTCGCTCTGGCCGTCCGCTCGAAAGCAGGGTGTCCCTGCGCCCGGGGGGAGCGTCAGGGGTCAGTCTGGCCTCGGCGGGCCAGGTGCTGGTTCCGCTGAATACCGGAATCAACCTTCAGGTCCTGGGCACCAACAGTCAGCTGTGGATCAATCCTGTTCTGGCCGGCTATCAGGCCAGCCCGGGGTGGCAGTCTGCGCGGTCCGATCAGCGCAACTCCGGGGCCTATCCTCTGGCTCAGGAATTGACCGCGGTGCCTTCACTTTCCCCGCAGGGTTCGCGACTCACGGCTTATCCCAATCCGGGAGCGGGACATTTCCATTTCCGGTTGAAGGGAGGGGACCCCCAGGGCGCCGAGGTGCGCATTTACGACCTGCGGGGCCGCCAGGTCCAGGTGCTGCGGCAAGGAGCTGCCAAGGCCCTCCCCGGCTGGGACGGGACCGATTCCCGGGGCCGCCAGGTGGCTGCCGGCACCTATCTGGCCGTCATGAAGCAGGGACCCCAGCGCCTGACCACCCGGCTGGTAGTGACGCGTTGAGTTTTGGTTTTTTCCATGGTAGATTGCGGGCATGGAAAGAAATAACCCATCAGGACGGAGCTACTGGGATCACCTCGGCGCAGCCACACGCGCCCTCGAGGAGGGTGATCTGCCTCGGGCCGAGCGTGAGTTCGACCTGGGTCTGTCCGCGCGGGAGCAATCTCCGGGCCGGGTTTTTCTGACCGAGAAGATCACCGATGGTTTGGCCCGTCTGTTCCGTGGCAGCGGTGCCGGAACAGATGGAGGCCGCTGGTCGCGCCGATCGGAGCAATTCCGGCAGGCCTTCCTGACCCAGGCTGAGTCCACGGTGAGGAATGCAGTCCGGCTGGCCGAATTGCGCCCCGAGGACGACGCAGCCGCCAATCAACCCGTCCTGGCTCAGGCCCTGTTCCTGGTCGGACGCAGCCGGTTGTTCAGCGAAGAGCCGGCTTCGGCCGTGCCCCTGCTCAAGGGATTGTTCCGCACCGCCGGCAAGACCGGGCAACTGTTCGATGTCCAGCTCATCCGTCACGATATTCCCCTGACCGAAGAGGACCGTCTCTGGCTGGCGCGCAAGGGGCCTGGTCTGCTGGAAGAGTTTGTGGCCCAGGGCAGCCTGGAGCCCGGAAGCCCTGCCTCGGAGAACTGGGTCCAGATCATTCTTCAGCTGCTGGACGCCCGCTATTTCGGGTCCACCAGCCGCCTCGAAGAAGAGCGGGCCTGGCTCCAGGCCATCACCACCGATCGTTTGCTGAGGAAACCCGCCGAGGCGGTGGAACGTTATCGCCAGTACCTGCAGGTCAACCCCGAACCGGGTCCTCGCCCCGATGAAGCCCGGGTACGTCTGCTGGAACTCCTCGCCAACGCCAAGGACCTGTCCTTCCCAGTTCCACGGTACACCGAAGCCCTGCAGGCCATGCAATCGGCCGGATTGGCCCTGGGGAGTCAGGCCAGCGTGCGCTATGCCTTCACCCTGTCGCAGCTCGATTTTCGGCGTCCGGATCCCGAACCGGGCGGGCCTTCCTTGGCCTGGGCCTCCGTGGGCCTGGAACTGGATGGCCGGGTGGCCGTTGTTTTCTGGTGGAAGGACCAGCCGCGCGATGTGGCCTTCTGGCAGGTGGGGGAAGCCCCCGCCGATCTCGAGGCTTTCCTGGAGCCTTGTGATGACCGCATCCTGGCCAGGGATCAAGGTGTGCGCGAGGTGATACAGGACGCCTGGCCCGAAGGTCCGGCCCCGTGGAGCATCAAGGATTTTGCCCAGGCTTTTCTGGAGCCCTCGGTACCTGCCGGAGGGCTGACCGATGACACGATGGTGCGGCTGGGCCTCGGCGAATCGGGACCCTGGCGGGATGGCTGGAAACCGGATCTGGGTCATCCCCTGCTGGAACCGCCTCGGCGCTCCGCCTTGATGGAATCCTGGCAGGGTGGACCGGCTTCCGGCGCCCTTCAGAGCGGGCTGGTCTGGCTGGCTGTCCTGGCCCGGATTCACCGGGCCGACCCTTCCTTGCGGGCGGGAATCGGGGCTCTGGCGCGGCGCGGCGATCCCGCAGCGGGCTGCCTCTATCCCTACCTCAACCTGGACACCGGCCTGGGGCAGACGCTGGACGCCTCCTTTGAACCCTGGACCCTGCCCTTGCTCTGGACCCGGCACGATCCTCTGGGTGGGGGCACCGATTCACGGGGCCTGGATCCACAGCACCCGGGCGAGGCGGAGGGCGGAGGCCGCCCGGATCTGGGGCACAACGACCTGGCCATCGTGACCACCGGAGAACCGGGCGCGGTGCTGGAAGGCTGGGGGGGGACCGGGCAGAAATGGCGGGTGGTTCTGGACCGGCTGGATCGGGTGAGCCAGCTGACCCGTATTGCCGCCCAGGCCGTGGGACCGGTGACCCTGATTCCTCCCTCGGGCGAGGTTCACTCACTGGGGGCCAGCCTGGAATTCCTGGAATCGATGCTGCGCCC
Organism: Candidatus Krumholzibacteriia bacterium; assembly: GCA_036351155.1. Lineage (GTDB taxonomy): Bacteria > Krumholzibacteriota > Krumholzibacteriia > LZORAL124-64-63 > LZORAL124-64-63 > LZORAL124-64-63. The sequence continues at coordinate 21,783 of JAZBOO010000323.1, forward strand.
GGCCCATCGTCCGACCGGCGATGTGGCGGGCCTGTTGCCTCTCTTTCACTGGCAACGATGCGTCGAGACCCACAACGGTGATCTGCTGGATTTTCTCCAGGTCCGGCAGCGGCGCCTGAAGGATTTTCCGCTGTATCGGGAGTATCAGGATCTGGTGAGTGATATTGCCCGTGTGGCTCCGGTTCTGGAGGATGATCAGCAGGTGCAGGATCCCTGGGCCTACCAGTTCTCCCAGCGGGTTCGCAAGGGGGGGGTGGTGGCCGGGCTTTCTTCCTCCCTGGTGGCTGACCCAGGCTTGCTCGACGCCCTCTGGGGGGTGTTCGAGGGCAGTGAAGTGTCCTGGGTTTTCCTGGATTCCGCCGCCATCCACTGGCAACTGCTGGGACGTCCCGGCAGTGCCATCCAGGATCTTCATACCCTGCTTCACGCCCGAGGACATCGTCACCTGAGCCTGCTGACCGGTGCGGTGTGGATGAGGTCCGAGCTGGAGGAATTGCTGGGAACCTGGCTGGGGGTCTACGGCCGGCCATTCTGCCTGGCCATGACCAACTTGCGTCCGCCGCATTTGAGGCTGGCCGATCAGGGGGTGGCTCCCCACGCGACCTACCTGCGGGCCGAAGCCCTGGCCTCCCAGGTGGCCCACGTCCGTGACGGTGTGCAGCTGGCCGGTTCGGGAACCGTGCTGTTGCCCTCCCAGGGTGTTCTGGCCGAGTTCTGGCGGCGTATTGCCAGCCGGGAAATCCCCCTCGGGGTGCCCGGGACTCACTACCTGGCGCTTGATCGTGCCGCCCTGGGCGAGGGAAGCCCTGAATTTGCAATAGAGTCCAAAGCCCCCGGTTCTTCCGGGCTGTTGATGGTGCCTGTCCTGGAAAGTCTTTCCTCCACGGATTGGCCGCTGGCTCAGGAGGACACGCGAGAGGCCTGGGCTCTGGCCGACCAGGACCGGCAAGCCTATCTGCGCTGGCGCCGGCGTCTTTGCGGACTGGAATTTGCCAGCCTTCTGGCCGGCCCCTGGGAAACGGTGGAAATCCTGGACTGTCGCTGGTGGCGCATTCTGGAACCGAGCGCGGAACCGGGGGTGTCTTCCATCGCCTCCTGGAATGGAGAGAAGGCCCTGGCCCTGGCGGAAGCGGAGTCCTGTCGGGTCTTTTCTTTGCCGGGGTCCTCAACCAAGTCCGGAAATCGTCCCGACCGGGCTATTCCCACCCAGACCCTTGATGCCGTCCGGCACTGGCTGGCCACGCAGGGCCTGGATCCGGGTCCGGAAACCCGTCGGCCCGCCACCGAATCGGCGGCAGGCCAGGCCATGATCACCGACCTTCCCCTGTCCGAACTGGGAGACCTGCTGCTGCCGGACCTGGCCCGGGCCTGGGAGCGCGGCCGGTTCGACCACTGGTTGCTGGTGGTGGGCGACCATGTCCCGGAACAGGCGGCTGCCGTGGTGGCGGCGGGATACCATCCCGGGCTGGCCATCTGGGATCCGGCGGCGCCGCCCGGGCCCATCATGCGTCCTGGCCCCTTGCTCTGGTGCCGAGCTTCCGATCTGGCGGACCCGCGATTGAATCAGATGCTGGCCACCTATCCCTGCCGGACGGCCCTGGCCCTCGAGGTGGATGACTGGTTGCCCACCGGAAACCATGCCAACCAGGAAGGGGCTCTGGCCTTGCGTACCCTCGCTGAAGGCGTCAAGGGGCGGCTGATCCTCCAGGTGGGGCAAGCGCCCGCCGCCTGGACGCAGTTTCTGGCCGATCGCCTGGATGCACAGTGGCACGGTGCTCCATCACCCGCGGGCCCTGAAAAGACCCCCAGCCCTGGCCTTGAAACCGAAGACCAGGTAACCCCGCCGGAGGGCCCTTCATTTCCTGATGCGGGGTACGCGGCTTCACCCGAACATCAGGTCCTCCGCCTGCGCACCCTCCTGGATCGGGTCCGTCCGGTCCTGGCGTCCGCGCCGGGCACCGACGGTGCTCTTCATGATGACGCCGGTCGGGTTTTGATTCCCGGTGGACAGCTGGCCTGGCTGGCGGGATTGCTTCCGGAGCAGATTGCCGGCGGAGTACGTCTCATGCGCTGGATTGCCCGTCTGGCCGGCGATGTGCTCTCGGATGCGGAATCGGCAGGGAACAGTCGACGCTCCGATTCTCCCTGGCACACCTTGCTCATTCCGCGCCGGTTTGCCGAGCTGGAACATCAACTGCGGAATCTGGAAGATCAGGTTTGCCTCCTGCTTCCCCTGGTCCTGGGGCGGGCCGAACCCGGACCGCCCATCTGGTTCGATCTCGATGATCCTCCCCTGGAAATGGACGAGGCACTGAAGGAGCAGCTCGACATCATCCTGGCCTTCAGCACCTTGTCCCGTACCCAGGATTGCGGGCTTGCCTACCTCTGTCCTCGAGGGGCCCTGAACTCCCGGCGGCGCCTGGTCCAGGCCACCTTGCCCACGGCCGAGGTCCTGGATCGGATGCGATCGTTCCTGGCCCTGTTCCGGAAGCGTCTGGCAGATGTTCTGGGCTCGGCCACCGAAACCGGGGCGGGTTTCCTGGTCGAAACCGGGCTGGACAGCTTGCGCCCGGAAGAGGAGGAATTCCTTGCCCTGGGCTCGGCGCTGCGGATGTGGTCCTGGTCCGGGCCGCCCACCGGTCATTCGCTACATCTGGTCGATCTCCTGTCGGTGGCGGAAAGCCAGACGGTCAAGAGCAACGAATCGGCCTGGAAACTCCTGGCCTCCACCCTGCGGGAAGGGGAGTCGACCGGGTATCAGGAAAAGGACCCTGACGGTCAGGTCGGTTCAGGGACCAGGCCCCGGGGCAAGGTGACCGGCCTGAAATCACTCCTGCAGCGAGGGCCCAAGGCCGATGTCCTGGACACGGTGCGGAACCGTGTGGCCAGCCTGGCCGCTCCGGAAGCCCGGTCTGGCCTGCTGGTGATATCGGGCGCCACGGGAACCGGAAGGCACGAGGTCCTGGCCCAGGGGTTGGGACAGGTCTGGGCAGATCATGGCCAGCTGGGTGAAGTGACGGTGTACGGACCGGATGCCGGGGCGGTGAATCATTTTCTGACGCACTGGGCTCGGGCCGGATGTCCCGGGCCGGCCCCTGATGTCCAGGTCATCGAACCCGGCACCACGGTTCCCCGGCCGTCCCGGGAAGGGGCCGATCCCCGGGTGGGAGCGGGAAACATCCTGATCATGCTGGAGATCCAGCGGTTTGAACCCGAGACCAGGTATCAGATCGCCCAGCTGGGTCGTGGCCGGCGCCTCTTCATGACCATTGACCCGGTGGCCGCCACGGAACCCTGGGAACATCTTTTTCTGACCGTGCCCCGGCAGGAAAATGTGATCCACCTGGAGGTGCAGAGGGAGGTCGGTCGGCGACTCTGGACCGAGATCACCAAGCTCCTGGGATCCGATCATGCGGGCAAGGGGCAGTCCACGGCGACGGAACGGGGTCAGGTGACCAGTATCTATGCCGTGAACCTGGACCAGTGCCTGGCGCGGATCGTCCAGGATCTGGAAGAGGGAAAGCTGGAACCTCGCTTGCGCCTGGCGGGTCCGCTGGCGACCGATCTGGATTTCCTGGGGTCCTGCCTCCGCGAGAAAGGCTGGCTGGCCGTGGCCGAGGAAGATCTGGATTCCTGGTTGCTGCCCGGGGCGCGAGAACTGCTGGCCTCCCTGCTGGAAACCCTGGCCGACCTGGGGCTTCTGAAAATTTTTCTCCAGGCGCCGGAGGAGATGGCGGGTACCGTGGAGTCGCTCTCGGCCTCGCGTGGGGAACCTGAATCCCATCCACTGATCAGGGGCATTTTACCTCGCTACCTCGGGAACGAGGGGAGGGGCATGCTGGATTCCTGGCGATTGCATCGCGACGGGTTGTCCTCGCACACCACGGTGGGAGAATTCTTTGACCGCTGGGTGAAGGAGCCCTGGGTCGGGTCGGTTCTGGCCGAGCCAGGATCGGCCGCACGGGCCAGGCAACTGGGCAAGGATCTGTCCAGGATCACCCTGGGAGAATTGCCCGGGATCGGTCTTTGGGAGGCCTGGTGGCAATCGGCCGCCCGTCAGCTCGAACTGCCCGATGATCTGCCGCGGCGTCCTCTGGTCCTGTTGAATCCCGCCGACCGGCCGGCCGGGCAACCTGAATCGACGGGCGTCTATCTCTGTCTGGGAACAGAGCGGCCACGACAGCACTACCTTGTTCTTTCCCGGTTGACCAGCAATGTCCTCATTCTCTACAAGGAGAAATCTCCGCTGGCCCTCGAGGAATCTGGGTAAATTCCACGAATATCCCTCACCCCTGGCTTGTCCGGCGTGAACCCGTGGGCTACCTTTGATTTTCCGATGGCGGACGGGTATTCCCTGCCCTCCGAACACGCCGACCACCGCCGAAATCAAGGAGCCGGTTCATGGACCATTCCTTTGAGCCCTATCGCATCAAGGTTGTCGAGAAGATCCAACGTGTCAGCCGTGAGGAACGGGTCAAGTACCTGCGTGAAGCGGGCTACAACGTTTTCAAGGTGCCTTCGGAGGCCATCTACGTGGATCTGCTGACCGACAGCGGCACCAGCGCCATGAGCGACCTGCAATGGGCCGCCATGATGGCCGGGGACGAGGCTTATGCCTGCAGCAAATCCTTTGCCGACTTCGAAACCACGATCCGCGATATCTTCGGTTACAAGCACGTCATCCCGACTCACCAGGGGCGGGCTGCTGAAGGGATCCTGTTCACGGCCACCGTCAAGCCCGGCCAGGTGATTCCCAACAACATTCACTTCGACACCACCCGGGCCAACGTGGAGCACATCGGGGCCATCGCCCTGGATTGTGTGGCCGATGCCGGCCTGGATCCCATGCTCGAGGCACCCTTCAAGGGCGACATGTCTCTGGCCAAGCTGGAGGCGGCTTTCGAGAAGTACGGTCGTGACCGGATCCCGTTCGTGATGCTCACCATCACCAACAACAGCGGGGGAGGGCAGCCTGTTTCGCTGGCCAACATGAAGGCTGTGTCCGAGTTCTGTCATCGTCTGGACGTGCCCCTGATCTACGATGCCTGCCGCTTTGCCGAGAACGCCTGGTTCATCCAGCAGCGGGAAGAGGGCTACGGCGAGAAGAGCATCAAAGATATCTGCCACGAGATGTTTGCCCTGGGCGATGGCTGCACCATGAGCGCCAAGAAGGATGCCCTGGTGAACATCGGCGGCTTCCTGTGCCTGAACGATGACACCTGGGCCCAGACCTGCACCAACCTGCTCATTCTGCGCGAGGGGTTTCCGACCTACGGGGGACTGGCCGGACGTGATCTGGCCGCGGTGGCCCAGGGGTTGCGCGAGGTCATGGATCCTGACTACCTGGCGTATCGGATCGGTCAGGTGGCCCGACTGGGTCGGCGTCTGGACGAGCTGGGTGTGCCCTACCTGCGCCCGACCGGGGGGCATGCGGTTTACATCGATGCCCTGAAGTGTCTGCCCCATATTCCGCAGAATCAGTTTCCCGCCCAGGTCTTCACTGCCGCTCTGTACCTCGAAGGCGGGGTGCGCGGGGTGGAAATCGGCAGCCTGATGTTCGAGCACGTGGACCCGGACACCGGGCTGATGGTGCCTCCGGCCATGGAGCTGGTCCGGCTGGCCATACCCCGCCGGGTGTACACGCATACCCAGCTGGATTATGTGGCCGAGTCCTGCGCCCGGGTCATGGAGATCGGGGACAAGCTGAGGGGCCTGGAAATCCTCTGGGAACCCCCTTCCCTCAGGCATTTCACGGCCAGGCTGCAGCCGGTCGGTGGCGGCAAGATGATTGCCGAGGACTGACCTGAAGGAGTGACCGTGGTCACAGAGACGACCGTGTGGGATTGCCAGGGACCGGACCCGGACTGGTGTCGGTTGGCCGGTTCCCTGTTTCCTGCGGTGACAGCCAACCTGGAACTGTCCCGGTATTTTGCTCGGATCCACCTCTGGGCAGACGAGTCTCCCGCCGAGGAAAGCCCCTGGTTTTCCTTCGCTCCGGTCCAGGGAGAAGACGGCGACCGTCGTGAGCTGACCCTGTTCTGCAGCAGCCGATCATTTGCTCCGGTGCGCAACCTTCAGGGGCCGGAGTCCGCGGCCCGGCAGGTGTGGGAAGCTCATGAAGGGGCCTGGTTGCCGGACAATGAACTCCACCGGGATTTCGATCTCGACCAGGGAGCCAAATTCCTGCACCACAACCTTCTGCTGGCGAGGGATCTGGTCAGCGGCGAGGGGCAACTGGACCGCGTGCCCCGGGAACTGGTGGAGGGATATCAGGCCGCCTGGGAGGTGGTGATTGATGGGCGCCTGGCCCGCCTGTCCCTGCCCGGTTACAGTCTGGCGGAAAGACGGGCCCGCTTCAGCCGTCTGTTCTCCTCCGCGGGAGTTTTGCTTCCGGACCACTGGCAGGTTTTCCAGTCCCTGTGGGAAGGCGGGCTCTCCACAGGTGGTGACGTGCGGGCGGTATTGCGGCAATTGCCCCAGCTTTGAGATTTCCGGCCCTTTTTGCCGCCTGTCGCCAAGGAATGCATTTGCTTTTTTCGTGCTGATGCCCCAATTTCATGGGGTTGCACACAACGGTTGACGAGTGATCTGTGCGGTCCTAACATGCGACGGCATTCAGGATCGTCAGTTGATTCAACGCCTTGCATCCCACCGGCAAGGCATCGAAAGTACCCTTAGGGAGGTTGTTCATGTTCGGTGTTTCTTCCCCGCGTCGTTGGGTCTTGTCCCTGGTGCTGGGCCTGACTGTCCTGACTTTTGTCGGCCTGACAGGTTGCAGCAAAGAGGAAGTTGTCGATCCCTACGTTTACGATTCTGTCCGCAGGGTCATGGATGGCGACACCCTGAGTGTCGGCTTCTTGTTCGAGATCGATGCCCCCGAGGTGGAGTATGTCGCCGGTGACGTGGCCGTGATGCGCAACGGCAACCTGCTCAACTTCCTGGTTGGCCAGGATCTGGAAAACAACTATGCCGGTCTGCGTGGCTCCCTGCTGGGCGTCAAGAAAACCTTCACGCCTCAGCCCACCCACCTGGTCATTCAGCGGATCAAGCGTGACGGTCTGGTGGTCGAGGACAGCATTCCCGCCCCCAAGGGCTACGTGCTGCCCCGCCTGCTGCGGGCCGGTGCCATCTCCCAGGATCTGCCTGGCGCGCCTCTGCCTGACGTGGGTTACCGGGCCGCCGGCATCAAGGAAGCTCAAGCGACCTATCTGCCCGAAAACGAGGGCGATCCGGTCAAGACCATCAAGAGCGCCTTTGCCAACTTCGTCTACCAGCCCCGCTTCGATCTGCCTGAAGCCGCCGAGGGCGAAGCTCCGGCCCAGCTGACCGAAGAGGATTATGCCTGGTACGCCATCGGGAGCGAATGCTTCTTCGAGATCGTCGATCTGACCGAGGGTGCCGAGTACATGATGCACCTGCTCCTGGACAAGGACCTTCCTTTGATCGGTGCCTTCACGGTCACCGAGCTGGAAGACGCCTATGCCGTACGGAAGGTTGACCACGAGGGTCTGGGCCACTACGTGGGCAAGATCCGGGTCAACTGGTTCCAGTACGCCAACACCTACATCGAGGCCTTCCAGGAATAACCTGGATTCAGCGCCTCGCGCAGGAAACAGAACAGCGGTCCCATTGGTGGGACCGCTGTTTTTCTTCACCTGTGACCCTGAGGTCAGCCTCGTCAGACCAGCTTCTCCATCAGCCGAGCATCTCTGAGCACGGCCTTGGGGGAAACCTTGGTCTTCTTTTCCAGGCTGGAGGTCTTGAACTTGTTGGAAACGATCCCCACCATCAAGCCATGCTGCCCCTCGAAGAGCATCTCGGTGGCGCGGTAACCCATGCGAGAGGCCAGGATGCGATCGTAGCCGCTGGGACTACCGCCCCGCTGGACATGCCCCAGAACCACCATGCGCACGCCTCGCTGCAGGCGCTCCTGGAGCTCGAAGGTGACGTACGAAGCCTTGCCCGCTCCCTCGGCCACGATGACCAGGGCATGGGATTTGCCCCGGGAGTAGCCTTCCTTGATGCGGCGGGCCACCTCGTCGATGCTGTAGGGGATTTCCGGCAACAGCACCTCCTCGGCCCCGGTGGCGATGGCGGTCTGGGCGGCCAGCAGCCCGTACTCGCGTCCCATGACCTCGATGACGAAGATGCGCCCGTGGCTGGTCGCGGTGTCGCGCACCTTGTCCACCGCCTCGATGGCGATGTTCAGGGCGGTGTCAAACCCGATGGACATGTCGGTGCCGGGTATGTCGTTGTCGATGGTGGCAGGCACGCCCACCACCGGAAGATTGAAATCTCTCTGCAGCTTGGCAGCCCCCCGGAAACTTCCGTCGCCTCCGATGATCACCATGCCGTCCAGGTTGAGCTCCTTGAGGGTCTTGCCCACCGGACCGGTGACGTCCTCGGTGGCGAACTGAGGATAGCGAAAGGTGCGCAGGATGGTGCCGCCCTTGTCCAGGATCCCGCTGACGGAACCGGGGCTCATGACCCTGTAATCTCCTTCGGCCAGACCTTCCCAGCCCCGATTGATTCCGATCACCTCGGCGCCATGCTGCCAGGCGGTCCGGACAACTGCGCGCAGGGCGGGGTTCATGCCGGAGGCATCGCCGCCACCGGTCAACACACCAATCCTTTTCATTCCTTGTCTCCTTGGTCGCTCTTGCTTTCACCGGCTGGCTGGTGTCTGTTTCGACGCTTCAGGTGCCATTGCCTGATTTTTTCCATGCGATCGGCCAGCTCGGCCTCGTAGCCGCGCTTGCCGGGCTGGTAGTAGATACGATCGGCCAGCGTTTCGGGCAAGCAACTCATTTCTGCCACGCCCTCGGGGGTATCGTGGGCATACACATAATCCTTGCCGAAATTCAGATCTTTCATCAGACGGGTCGGAGCGTTCCTCAGATGCAGGGGCACGGGAGGGTTGTGGCCTCGGGCGACCTCCTTCTGGGCGACCTTGTACCCGCGGTACAGGGCATTGCTCTTGGGGGACAGAGCCAGGTAGACGGCGGCCTGGGCCAGGGCCAGGGCCCCTTCGGGCATGCCGAGAAAGTGGACCGCGTCCCTGGCCGCCAGAGCCTGGGGCAGAGCCCCCGGGTCGGCCAGGCCCACATCCTCGCTGGCAAAGCGCACCAGGCGTCGGGCGATGTACAGGGGATCTTCCCCGCCCTCGAGCATCCGGGTCAACCAGTACACGCTCGCCTGGACATCGCTGTTGCGGAGGCTCTTGTGCAGGGCCGAGATGATGTTGAAATGTTCGTCCCCGCCCTTGTCGTAGCGGGCTGCCCGCCCCTGCAGAAGACGCTCGAGGTCCTCGAGGGTCACCGATCGGGATCCGGTGTCCGCCATGTCGGCGGAGGCGGCCGCGCACAGGGTTTCCAGAAGCCCAAGCCCCGCTCGGGCGTCGCCTTCGCTCATCTCGGCCAGGGCGCCGAGGACCTCGTCTTCGATGTCCAGCTGGAGACGAGAGAGTTCATGGTCCTCGGTCAGTGCGCGGTTCAAGAGGATCTGGACATGGGAGGGAGCCAGGGGTTTCAGAACGAACAGCCGGGTCCGCGAAATCAGAGCGCTGTTGATCTCGAAGCTGGGATTCTCCGTGGTGGCCCCCACCAGGGTCACATCGCCACGCTCCACCCAGGGCAACAGAGCGTCTTGCTGGGCCTTGTTGAAGCGATGGATCTCATCCAGGAAAAGGATGGTGTGCTGGCCCGTCGCGCGTCGGTATTTCTCCGATTCGCCCATGACGCCCTTGAGTTCCTTGGAACCCACCGCCACGGCACTGTACTCCAGGAAGCGGGCGTTCGTGTGGTTGGCCAGCAAGCGCGCGAGGGTGGTTTTTCCGCAGCCGGGAGGACCCCAGAACAGGAGAGAGGGCAGTCCATCTCCCTTGAGCAGCAGCCGCAGGGGACCCTGCGGTCCCAGGAGGTCCTCCTGTCCCACCACCTCATCCAGATGACGGGGGCGCATACGGTCAGCCAGGGGAATCTGGCGGGATTCCTCTCTGGGTTTTTCTTGGGAGGGTTCCGGGTCACCGGAAGTGGAAAAGAGATCCTTGTTCATGGGCCCCATATTACCTCGACAGGGCTTGCAGGCAAGAAGATTGACGCGCCCGGTTGCGGGCACTACCCTGCCAGGATCGTTTAACCTCTCAAGGAGATATGGCAACATGGCCAAAGCAGTGTTGATCGTGCTGGATGGGCTGGGCGTGGGCAACGCTCCGGACGCGGCGCAATATGGTGACGAAGGCAGTGATACCCTGGCCAACATGGCCGCCGCCGTGGGGGGGGTGCACCTGCCCAACCTGGAGCGCCTGGGGCTGGGCAACCTGCACCAGATTCCGGGTGTGTCACCGGTGGATCAACCGCGGGCCAGTTTTGGCCGCCTGCAGGAAATCTCCGCCGGAAAAGATTCGACCACCGGACACTGGGAGCTGATGGGGCTGGTCATCGACGAGGCCTTTCCCACCTATCCCGACGGATTCCCGCAGGAGATCCTGGACAGGTTCACCGAGCTGACGGGTTACGGGGTTCTGGGCAACAAGGCGGCCAGCGGAACGGCCATCATCGAGGAACTGGGCGATGAGCATCTGGCCACCGGCAAGCTCATCGTTTACACCTCGGCCGACAGTGTATTCCAGATTGCCGCCCATGATCAGGTGTGTGATCTGAAGGAACTTTACCGGGTGTGTGAAATTGCCCGGGAAATGCTGGTGGCGCCCCACCAGGTGAGCCGGGTCATCGCCCGACCATTCACCGGTCCCAGCGGGAACTTCAAACGGACCCCGGACCGACACGATTATTCCATCACACCGCCGGCGGGCCTGGCTCTGACGGCGCTGCAGGAAGCCGGGGTGACGGTGCACTCCATCGGCAAGATCTACGATCTGTATGCCGGAACGGGCATCGACCACACCTACCCCTCCAAGAGCAATGCCCAGGGGATGGCCAAGCTGCTGGACCTGTACGCCGGCTGCTCCGATGAACAGGCGCTGATCATGCTCAACCTGGTGGATTTCGACATGTTGTGGGGGCATCGGAACGACCCCGAGGGCATGAAGGAAGGTCTGGAAATTTTCGACGCCTGGTTGCCCGGTTTCCTGGGGACCATGGAACCGGGAGACTTGCTGCTGATGACCGCGGACCACGGCAACGACCCGACCACCCCCAGCACCGACCATTCTCGTGAGCTGGTCCCGGTGCTGGCCTTTCTGAAGGGGTGGGAGCAAGGAAAAGACCTGGGGATCCGGGAAGGGTTCATGGACGTGGCCGCCACATTCACGCATTTCTTCGGGGCCGATTCGCCTCGAAAAGGGCGGAGCTTTCTCCCGGAGGTCCTCGGGATGGATGCGGAGGAAGAGGCCCTGGTGCAGGCGGCCTGTGATGCGCGGGCTCGAAGCTATTCTCCCTATTCCGGATTTCGGGTGGGGGCGGCGCTGCGGGCCGAGGACGGATCGGTTTTCACCGGCACCAACGTGGAAAACGCCAGCTTCGGCCTGAGCAACTGCGCCGAAAGGACTGCGGTCTTCCGGGCGGTGACCGAGGGCCATCAACATTTTTCGACCATCGCCGTCTGTGCCGATGGACCCTGGCCCACCCCGCCGTGCGGAGCCTGCCGGCAGGTGTTGCTGGAATTCGGGCCGGACATGAAGGTGCTGCTGGCGGGGGACCGGGGACTGGATGGTCCCGTGCGGGTGTTCACCGCCAGGCAGCTGGTCCCGGAAGCTTTTCTCAGTTTCGATGCGCACACCAGGGGGGGCACGTCATGAACATCCTGGAAATCATCGAGGCCAAGAAGCAAGGCCTGGAGCTGAGCTCCGAACAGATTCACCACGTGGTGACCGGGTTCACCGGGGAGACTTTTCCGGTGTATCAGATGTCGGCTTTTCTCATGGCTGTGTGGTTCCGGGGCATGACCCCCCAGGAAACCGCCGCCTTGACCGGAGCCATGCTGGAGTCGGGAGAGCAGCTGGACACCAGTGGCCTGGGCGGCCCCACGGCAGACAAGCACAGCACCGGGGGAGTGGGAGACAAGGTGAGCCTGCTACTGGCGCCACTGGCGGCGGCCTGCGGGTTGAAGGTGCCCATGCTCTCGGGCCGGGGCCTGGGGCACACCGGGGGCACCCTGGACAAGCTGGAAGCCATCCCCGGGTACCGGATCCACCTGGACAACTCGGAGTTCCTGGAAATCGTCCGGGACAAGGGGTGTGCCATCATGGGGCAGAGCGGATCCATTGCTCCGGCCGATGGAAAAATCTACGCCCTGCGCGACGTCACGGCGACCGTGGACTGCGTGCCCCTGATCACGGGTTCCATCATGTCCAAGAAGCTGGCGGCCGGACCGCAGACCATCGTCATCGACCTGAAAACCGGATCGGGCGCTTTCATGCGCGGTCTGGACCAGGCGCGAGAGCTGGCCGCGGCCCTGGTGGCGACCGGCCGCAGCTACGGGCGCAAGATGTCGGTGGTTTTTTCCGACATGGACCAGCCCCTGGGGGTGGCGGTGGGGCACGCCAACGAAACCATCGAGGCCTTTGCCGCCCTGCGTCCCGGCGGTCGAGTCACCGGGCCCAGGGACCTGGTGGATCTGACGGTGGACCTGACGGCCGAGATGGTCCGGGTGTCCGGTGTGCGTCCCGACCGAGCCGGTGCCTACGCGCTGGTCGAGGAGGTGTGGGATTCAGGGGCGGCTTTCCAGGCCATGCTGGAATGGGTGGCGGCCCAGGGCGGACGGCTGGAACCGGAGCGCGAAGATTTCGGCCTCGCGGTGGCTCCCGTGGCCATGGAAGTGAAGGTGGAACGCGCAGGTTGGCTGGCCGGGATCGATGCCCGGCAGGTGGGACTGGCCCTGGCCGACATGGGCGGCGCCCGCCGCAAGGTGGAGGATCCGCTGGATCTGAGCTGTGGCATCGCCTTCCTGTCGGCCATTGGTGACCACCTGGAAGCAGGGGCCCCCCTGGCCGTGATCTCCTGTGACAGGGCCGACCAGGCCGTCCTGGCGGCGTCGCGGATTCTCAAGGCTGTGTCCATCCGCGAAGATGAGGTGCCGCCTCGTCCACTGATCATCGACCGGGTCGAATAGGCTGATCAGAACTCGTCGTCGTCCCGGTCCAGGGTCTGGAAATCCTTGTCCACGCCCTTGAAGTCATGGAGCTGCCCGCCGTGCAGGTCACACACCTGCTGAGGGAAATTGTTGGGCAGGTAGACTTCCACTGCCGTGCTGTCACAGCCGCTGGTGGCCAGCATGCCCGACTCCAGGCAAACGGTGGCCTCCAGGATTCCCGGCGGTCTGATGAAGGGCTCCTCGCCCTTCTGATCGGTGATCTTGCTCATGAACCCCGTCCACACCGGCAAGGCCATGCGCGATCCCGTGGCTCCCTTGCCCATGGGCAAGGCCCGGTCAAAGCCCACCCAAACCCCTCCGCAGAAACTGGGCGTGAAGCCGCAAAACCAGGCGTTGGTGCTCTCGTTGGTGGTCCCTGTCTTGCCGGCACCCGTCTTGGTGAAGCCTCGCCACCCGGCACTCCGGGCCGTGCCTTCCTTGATGGTCGTCTGCAGCAGGTTGCACATCATGTAGGCTTCGGCGGGATCCAGTGCCTCGCGTTGCTGGATCCGAACCTCGTAAAGGACTTCCCCCTCCATGCTTTCCACCCGGGTGATCAGGTGCTGGGTGACGTACACCCCGTGGTTGGCGAAGGTGCTGTAGGCGGCGACCACTTCCCGCAAGGTGACCTCGCCAGCTCCCAGGAAGAGCGCCGGCACCCGGGGCAGGGGAGTGGTGAAGCCCAGCTTCTCCACGTTCTCCAGAACCGGGGCCAGGCCGAAGTCCAGGTACAGCTTGGCCGTCGGGGTGTTGACCGAACGACTCAGGGCAAAGCGGACGTTCATGGGGCCCCGGAAACGGCCACTGAAATTCTTGGGTCGCCAAAGACTGGTCCCCGTGTCCAGGACAAAGGGCGTGTCCATCAGGATGGTGCTGGGTGTGTAACCCTGCTGCAGGGCCGTCAGGTAGATGAAGGGTTTGAAAATGGATCCGGGCTGGCGGCTGGCCTGGGTGGCCATGTTCCACTGATAGTCCTCGAAGGATCGTCCCCCCACCATGCCCAGGATGGCCCCGGTCCGCACATCCTGGAGCAAGCCGCTGCCTTGCAGGTAATCAAGGGTTTCCGGTCGTTCGCCCACGGCGGTCAATGAATCGTACCGCGCTCGGGTCATGGGGTACTTTCGGGCCTCTTCCTCGGCCTTGAGGTGTGTTTCCAGGGCCTCTTC
>JAZBOO010000324.1:0-3018 GCA_036351155.1 Candidatus Krumholzibacteriia bacterium
CATGGGCCCCGGCATGGACAGCGATCCCCGCTGGCTGTCCGACGGACGTATCGCCTGGTTGCAGGCCAATGATCCCCTGTGGGAGACGGCGCCGCGCCGGGTGGTGATCATGGATCCCGAGGTAGGGGCGGAAACGCCCCCGGAAACCCACGGGGTCACCCTGGATGCTTACTTCTATCGCTGGGAACCCTACCTCGACGGTTTTCTGGCGCTGGCCGCCCGGCGAGGGGCCCTGGAGCTGGTGTACTGCACGGGTGAAAAGGTGCGCTGGCTGACCGATTTTCAGCACAATTTCTGGTCGCTGGCGGTGTCAGGGCGCCGGGTTCTGTTGCAGGGGGCCAGCCAGACCCATCCGGGGGCCATCTATGCGGTGGACCTGGCCGAGAAGACCAAGGGCCACCACACACCCCGCGTGGTGGTGGATCCCAACGCCGACTGGGTCAATCGGGTGGGGCTGACCGAACCCCAGGGATTTTCCATCCGGGTGGAGGGCCGTCCCATCCAGGGCTGGTACTACCTGCCCCATGGGTTCGAGCTGGGCCAGAAGGTGCCGGTGGTCCTGAGCATTCACGGAGGACCGGAATGGATGTATGGCGGGTATTTTTTGCCCGAGTTTCACATTTTGCCCCGATTTGGCTATGCGGTCCTGATCGCCAATCCCACCGGCAGCCTGGGGTACGGGAAAGATTTTCAGGCCGCCATCCAGGGCGACTGGGTGGGCCGGCCGGCGCGTGAGCTGATGGCCTGTCTGGACTGGGCGGTGGCCCAGGACTGGGCCGATCCCGAGCGCCTGGCCGTCATGGGCGGCAGCTACGGGGGACACCTGGCCGCGGAACTGACAACCCAGGGGGACAGATTTCAGGCCGCGGCCCTGGACCGTATGTATCCTGAACTGGTGACCTTCTGGGGCACCACCGATGAGAAGTGGTTTCCCGAGTGGGAGTTCGGCGGCCGGCCGTGGGATCCCGGGGCGGCCGAGATCTACCGGCGCAACTCGCCCTGGACCCGGGTCCAGCAGGTGAACACGCCCACCCTGGTGAGCCAGGGACATCTGGATTTTCGGTGCCTGGCCGCGGGCGGGCAGATGTGGTTCTCCGCTCTGCAGGCCCGGGGTGTGCCCTCGCGCTTCCTGCGCTTCGAGAACGAGGGCCATGGCCTGCGCGATCCCCGCAACCAGGTATTTTACCAGCACCAGTTGCTGAACTGGTTCGAGCAATACGTCCTGGATTTATCCGACAGCAATGGAGATCATCACGTCCATGATTGAACCTCGCACAGAATATCTGACCGGCTGGAAACGCCTGGGCCTGTGGTCCCTGGCCCTGTCCATGCTTTTGATCATCGGGTTGAAGTCCTATCCGGGAATCGGTCTGCCGGGTGCCCAGAACCCTGTCCTCTGGCACTGGCTGGGCTGGCCGTTTCTGGCCTTCGGGCTGTTCACCGGCTGGAAATATCCCCAGGGCAACTGGGGCAAGACCACCGTGCTGCTGGCCTGGTTGATTGTCCTGCTGTTCTTCACCCGGATCGACGGCGATACGGGCAACGCCCACGTGCTGGAACTGGTCCTCATGCTGGGGGTGGGCGTGTTGCTGGTGCCGGCGTTGGCTGCGAAATACTGGCTGAAGGAGCCCCTGGACTACAGCTGGTTCAACGGGCGCTGGTCGCTCAAGATGTGGCTGTGGCTGCCGGCGGGATTCGTCCTGGCCTACGGCCTGATGTGGGTGTACTTCCACGTCCTGACGCCCGATCTGCACCTGAGCTGGCCACTGCCCCTGGAGGGTGATCGCACCGATGCCCTGTGGCGCCTGTTCTGGGGCTGCAATTTCGTGGGCGTCTGGGATGAGCTGGCCTTCATCAACTTCGTGTTCGTGCTGGTGCATCGGCACTTCCGCTTCGGCGAGGCCAACCTGGCCCAGGCGGTTTTCTTCACCAGCTTCCTGCACGAGATGGCCTTCGTGGGGTGGGGCCCTGTGTTCATTTACGGGTTCGCGCTGATCCAGGGGTTGACCTACAAGAAGACCGGTTCGTTGTTTTACATCGTGATCCTGCACCTGATGATCGATTCGATTTTGTTCTACATGATTGCCAACCGGTGGTATCCGGGATGGGGGTGGCACCCATGGTGATGCGTGAGGCCGAGGCGCGAGATATCCCCGGAATCGCGGAACTCTGGGACGAGTTCATGGCTTTCCATGAAGCACTGGACCCTCTCTGGGTGCGTCGGCCAGGTGCCCGAGTCACCTGGCTGGATTTCATTGCCCGGTTGATTTCCGATCCGGATTTTCTGGTCCTGGTGACGGAAAATGAAAGCCGGTTGGTGGGATACATGGTGGCGACCATGCAGGATTGCCCACCGATCTTCACCGTGGAACGGTACGGGTTTGTGCAGGAAATTGCCGTGACCGCGTCCTGTCGAGGCCAGGGCCTGGCAAGGAAGATGTACCGGGTGGCTGAAGAATGGTTGCAGAGTCAGGGCGCGAATCATATCCGGGCCAACATTGACGCCACAAATGAATTGTCCCAGGAATTCTGGAAGAGCATGGGCTTTGGGCCCTACACATTGACCTATCAGAAGAAGCTGGATCATGAGAATTAGTCTTGTTGCCGGTCTGCTGGTTTTGCTGCTCACGGGGTCGGGGGTCCTGGGTGCCGACGAGATCTGGCAAGAGCTGGAGCCGGGCCTGGATCTGGGGCGGTTCGATACACAGACCCAGGATGTTACCGTCGAGGCGGCTGATCTGGTGGTTCTGCGTGTCGATCCCGCAGCCTGGGACCTGAAGGTCCTGACCTGTCCCGAGCAGAAGGTGGAACGGGGCCTGGAGGCCTGGGACTGGTGCCGCCGTTTTGGCCTGGTGGCCGCCATCAATGCGGGGATGTATCAGGCCGATCACCGCACCCATGTGGGCTACTGCAAGATCGATGGGCAGGTGGTCAATCCGGGGACCAACGACTATCTGTCGGCCGCGGCGATGGACCCCGTGGACCCGGCCGATCCGGTATTCCGGATATTCGATCTGG
>JAZBOO010000325.1:0-2631 GCA_036351155.1 Candidatus Krumholzibacteriia bacterium
CTGACTCGAGAATTTCCGGCAGATCTCGGCCCGCTGCCGGCACATTGCAGAGCAGCAACCCGACCAAAACCAAGGAAAACGCCCAGCGAAAAGTATGCGACATGAGGGCTCCCTTTCGGAATTCTTGATGAGGAGGTCGGGCGAAACCTCTATTTTAGGGAACCATCGACAACATGGGGAAAATCTTTAGTTTGATTCCAAAACGGAGTCAATCGTGTAAGACGGGGGAACACATGAGCGAGGCCATGACCTCCACCAGCTCATCGCGGTTCACGGGTTTGCTCACGTGGGCGTCCATCCCGGATTCGAGACAGCGATCGCGATCCGACTGCATGGCGTGGGCGGTGAAACCCACGATGGGGAGATGCCCGCCCGAAGTTTTCTCCATGGCGCGGATGGCCTGAGTCATGGAAAAACCATCCATGACGGGCATTTGCACGTCCGACAGGACGAGGTCGAAAGTCTCTTGCTCCAGGGCTTCCAGTCCCTCCTGACCGTGTGCGGCCACCACCGGGACGCAGCCCAGCTTGATCAGCAACAACTTGGCGAAGGTCTGGTTCACCGGGTTGTCCTCGACCACAAGGACCTTCAAGCCCCGGATGGTTTCCAGGGCCTGGGATGAGGTGCTGTGTTCATCGTGGCCGGATCCGGAATGGTGACGGGGATCCAGGATTTCCAGCAGGGCCGTCGGCTTGACGGGTGTCGTCAGCTTGCGACTGATCTCGGGGACTTCAATGGACTGATCGTCGCCCAGGGAAGCCAGAAGAATACCCCGGCTGCCCGGCTGGTTGGCCAGGAGGGCTTGAATGGCGGGCCACACGGGATGCTGGTCTCGGGCCAATCCGGCCTCCACCAGAACCAGCTTGGCAGGCAGAAGATCGCCGATCCTTCGGTTCAGGACCTCGGGATCCTCCTGGCTGGACAGCACGGTCACCTCCCAGTCGAGAGCGGTCAGCTGCTCTTTCAGAGCCAGACCCGTATCATGTCCGCGACAGAGGATCACGGCCCGACTTCCACTGGAGGTGGGCCAGGCTACGGCGCGTTCGGGATCGGCGGGCAGCGCGAGGGAGAAGGAGAACCGGCTGCCCGCACCCTTTTGTGAGTCCAGGGAGAGCTGTCCACCCATCAAGCCCACCAGCTGATTGGAGATGGCCAGGCCCAGCCCGGTCCCTCCGAACTGGCGGGTGGTGGAGGCATCGGCCTGGGCAAAAGCCTGGAAGATGTGGCCGCGGGCTTCCTCGCTGATCCCGATGCCGGTATCGCGCACGGCAAACTCCACCACATCGGGGGCTTGCCCCGGCCGGACCGAAAGTTCAACCGTTCCCTCGGGAGTGAATTTCAAGGCGTTGCCCAGCAGGTTGACCAGGATCTGCCGCAGTCTACCCGGATCGCCCTCCACGTGGCGGGCCACCTGCGGGTGCACCAGACAGACGAAATCCACGTCGCTGCGCCCTGCCTCCAGCCCGAAGGTGTCGGCCAGGCCGTCCACCAGCTGGTAAAGGTCGAAGGGAATGCGTTCCAGTTCCAGGCGGCCGGCTTCCACCTTCGAAAAATCGAGAATGTCATTGATGATGTTCAGCAGGGCCTCTGCGCTGTCCTGAACGATGGTCAGATTGCGCCGCTGCTCGGAATCCAGGTCCGTGCCCAGGGTCAGGTCGGTCATGCCCATGATGCCGTTCATGGGGGTGCGGATCTCGTGGGACATGTTGGCCAGGAACTGGCTCTTGGCCTGGCTGGCCCGGTCAGCATTTTCCTTGGCGGTCACCAGTTCGGCAGTCCGCTGGGTCACCTTGGACTCCAGGTTCCGGTTGGCGTCCTCCACCTTTTGCCGGGCCTGTTGTACGCTGCGCGCCATGGCATTGAAGGCCACGGCCAGCTGCCCCAGCTCGTCCTGGCTGTTGTGCCGTATACGTACATCCAGCCGGCCCTGGGTCATGGCTCCGGCGGCTTCGCTCATCTCGCCAATGGGACGGGTGATCTTGCGGGAAAGCCCCGCTCCGGCGGCAATGCTGATCAGGCTGATGACCAGGCAAATCAGCCAGGTGGCCGTCTTGACCTGCCCCAGTTCGCGTTGCATGGGGGTCTTGTCCAGGTGGATGACCAGAGTGCCCAGCTGCTGGCCATGACTGGACACAGGGGTGACGATCTCCAGGACAGTGCGGAGATCACGGAGGATGGTGGCCGACTGGTGAAGCAGCTTGTCGTCCCGCAGAACGGGTCCGAAAAGGGTGGTTCCCTCGGTGTCCGCCACCTGGATGCCGACCAGTCCGGTGTCGTCAGAAATCCCGCCCACGGTTTCTCCGATGCCGGTCAGGTCTCCGAACTCCAGGGGTGGCGCCAGGTTGTAGGCCAGCACCTCGGCCAGACTGCGGGCCTTGCTTTCGAGAGACCGCATGGCCAGGGATTCCATGCGCTGCGGAAAATAAAGGGCCATGGCCAGGGCACCCACCAGAGCCACTCCGGCCACCGTCACGGTGATCCGCGTGCGAATTGTCCAGCCTTCGGGCAGAACCCTCATTCCCTGACCACCTTGCACAGGCGCAGGATGCGCGAATCGAGTTCGTGGCCCTCTTCCTGCAAGGCCTTGAGGTTCACGGCGATCCGGGGATGCTCGTCATGGAAGGCCAGGCC
>JAZBOO010000326.1:0-2603 GCA_036351155.1 Candidatus Krumholzibacteriia bacterium
ACAAGCTCGACGAATATCCCCAGCTGATCAACGTGTTGCGCGGCGAGATGTCCCTGGTCGGACCGCGACCGGAAGTGCCCAGATACGTGCAGTACTATCCCACGGAATTCGACCGCCTCTGCTCACACAAGCCCGGGATGACCCACCGAGTTTCCCTTCTGCTGCGCAATGAAGAGAAGATCCTGGCGGTCGCCAAGGACCCCGAAAACCTGTACATCAAGTCCGTTCTGCCCTGGAAGCTGAATCTGTATCTCGACAGTCTGGGGCAGGGGGGTGTGATCCAGGATCTGCAGACCATCTGGGCCACCGTCACGGGCGGTCGCGAGGAACTGGGGGATCTGGTTCCCCGCCTGGAGGGTCCGGAAATGCCCGTCGTCGAGGTCTTCAACGTGGAGCCCTACCCGGAGCATATTCCTCGGCGGCAGCCTGCGCGACCGGTGGCGGCCCGCCAGTTTGCCCGCACCGGCACCGACCTGGCCTGAATGCCCGTCGATCTCAATCATTCTCCGCATCCAGCGGCGCCACCACCGTCTGGCTGGCCCTCACCCGGGTCACCGTCCTGATCAGAAAAACCACCGAAAGCAACACCAGTCCCGCCAGGGCCACCACCTGGTAGGTGTCGCTCCAGCCGGGCAACATCAGGCTGAACAAACCGCACACCAGCATCGAAATCCCATAAAACACGGTGATTTCCCCGTGGGTCTGTCCTGCGAACAGCTGCCGCTGATACAGGTGGCTGCGGTGGGCCTGGAAGGGGTTGCGCCGGTGGTAGACCCGGTTCAGCAGGGTGTACCCGCCGTCGAACAGGAAGGGCCACAGGGCCAGCACCGGGGCCATGAAGGGTATCTGCCCCTGGCTGTCGGGACCGAAGGCGGCCCTCAGGGCCATGAGCCCCAGCAGGAATCCCGCCGGCAAGCTGCCCACGTCGCCCATGAACACCTGAGCCTGGGGGAAGTTGTACTTCAGCAATCCCACGGCGGCACCGGCGGCCAGGGCACCCGAGACGGCCAGTTCGAAGTCGTCAATCATCACGCCCATGATGGACAGCGCCACCCCGCCGAAGATCAGCTGGGAAAAGGCCAGGCCGTTGATGCCGTCCATGAAATTGAAGATGTTGGTGAAGCCGACGAGCCAGATCAAAGCCAGAACCCACCCCAGGGTTCCCAGCCCGGGCTCCTCCAGGAACGGAAGGCCGAAGGATTCCACAGGCAGCCTGGCCAGCCACAGAACTTGAAGGGCTGCAACAATCTGGACCAGGAGCTTGATGAAAGGGTTGAGGTTGTGGCGGTCGTCGATCAAGCCCACCGCGGCCAGAAGCACCATGCCGATGGTGCCCCCGATGACAAAGCCGTCGGGGCCGGCAATGAAGAATCCCGCGGGGTTGTAAATGGCCATGCCCTCCACCAGGATCATGCCCAGCAGCCAGGTCAGGATGATCATGATGCCCGCGCCCCGGGGCACCGGCGTGTCATGACTGCTGCGCTGGTTGGGGATGTCCATGATGGAGCGCCGAAGCAGCTGTCGGATCACCCAGGGCGTCACGCCCAGGTTGGAGATGATGGCACCGATGAAGGCGAAAACAGGGGCTTCGAACATTTTGGGACCAGATTCCATGATTTCCCTAGCGCTCGGTCAAGCGGCGAAAGATGGATACGATCCTTTCCGCGAACCGATCCACGGTATGAGCCCGGGCAAATTCCCGTCCTGATTCTACCAGCCCCTGCCGGAGCTGGCTATCGGCGAAGACCCGGTCGCAGGCCTCGGCCAGCGCCGCAGGATCTTTGGGGGGAATCAGCAGTCCATTGACCTCGTGGGCCACGGAATCGGGAATGCCCCCGACCTGGGACGCCACCAGAGGCACTCCATGGGCCATGGCCTCCAGCAAGACCCGGGGCGTGCCTTCGGACAGGGTGGGCAAGACAAACAGATCGGCACGGCCAAAGTGGGTCGCCAAATCATCCCGGTCGGTATGGCCCCTCCAGTGGATACGTTCTTCCAGACCATGTTGCCGGATCAGCTGATCCAGCTTGGCCTGGTAGGTGGGGTAGCGATCCCGGGATCCCACCAGATCCAGGTGGACTTCTCCCTGGGTTTTCAGCAGGCTCATGGCCTCCAGCAGATATTCGATGCCCTTTTCGGGGCGAATGTAGGCCACCGTCAGGATGCGCAAGGGAGCGGGGGAGGCCGAGGGCGCCCTGTCTGCCCTGGGCGCCTGGATGTCCTCCGGCCGCAGCGTGGTGGACACCGTGACCTCGGTGGGGCCATCGCCGAAGCGGTCGGCAATCTCCTGTCCGTTGCACAGCAGGCAAGCAGGCCCGCCCTGGCGGTAGCCCCGCCTGACCTGCCCCTCCCAGCGGCGAACGAACAACCGGCCCAGATGGTCCAGGATCGGCCCATACCGCCGATGGCTCCGCAGCAGGGCCTCGGGGTTGCCCACCAGCCAGTGGACCAGGGGAATGCTCCGCTGCGCACAGGACTGGTAGATGGCCGGAACGGCGGGGATCATGACCCCGCGGGCGAACACGGCGTCGGCCTCCCCGATGGTCTGGCGGTAGATCCGGGAAATGCCCGGGGTTTTGCGCAAGCCGTCGACCGCCGAGGTC
>JAZBOO010000327.1:0-28754 GCA_036351155.1 Candidatus Krumholzibacteriia bacterium
ACCCCGAGCGCAGCTACCGGATTCTCTGGGGTGTGGATTTCGAAAAGTTTCGCCCCTTCGATGCCACACACTGGCGCCGTGAGCTGGGTTTTGCTGACGACCACATCCTGTACTTCTCACCTCGCAGCTACACCCAGCCTTATTACAACATCGACACGGTGATCGCCGCGGCGGTCAAGGTACGGGCCGTCGAACCGCGGGCGCGCTTTCTTTTTGCCGGCTACGAGGGCGATCCCGAGCCCTTCCGGGAGATGGCGCGGGAGGCCGGGATCGAGGACGTCATGGCCATGGTTGGGCGCCTGCCTCACGAGGAGTTCGCCACGGCCCTCAATGCCTGCGATGTCTTCATCAGTGTGCCCTCGGTGGATGCGACCGCGGTGAGCCTGCTGGAGGCCATGTCCTGCGCCTCCGGGGTGATCATCAGCAATCTGGCTTCCTCGGTGGAGTGGGTGACGGACGGTGAGTCGGGGCTGGTGGTTCCTCCGCGCGATGCCGAGGCCCTGGCGGACGCGATGCTCCGCTTTGCCCGCGATGAGGATTTCAGGCATCGAGCCGGCCAGAAGGCACTGGAATCTGCCCGCACCCACGCCGGCTTCGAGGCCAACATGCGGCACGTGGACACCCTGTTTCGCCAGCTGGTCGAGGGAAAGGGAGCAGGGCCTCGCGAGGTCTGCCTTTCCCGTCTGGATGGCCCCGGAGGACCCTCGTGAGCGGGCAGCCAGATCAGCCAGATCTCTCGGTTGTGATTCCCACCATGAACAAGGTGGAGCTTTTGCGCCAGACCCTGGAGGCTGTGCTGGAGCAGGACCCCGGCCCAGGGCGGAGTTTCGAGGTGGTGGTGGTGGATGACGGGAGCACCGATGGGACGGCGGCTTTCCTGGCCTCTCGACCCGAGGAGGGTCGTCTGCGACCGGTGACCCCCGGAAAGAACGTGGGGCGTGCCCGGGCGCGGAACTTCGGAGCCCAGCAGGCCCGTGGGCAATGGATTCTTTTTCTGGACGACGACATCATTGCTCCTCCTGGTCTCCTGAAGGCCCACCTGGACCTGCTGGAAGCCCATCCGGGTGCTGGGACCATTGGCTATGCGGTGACGGACCCGGACCTGATCGACGCGCCACACTTCCACTACCTGGACACCCGCGGGGTGGCCCGTCTCGACCCTGGACCGGCCCCGGGCAGGTACTTCGTCACCCAGAACGCTGCGGTGCCCCGCGCGGCGTTTCAAAGAATCGGGGGCTTCGACGAGGGTTTTTCCGGGTACGGTTTCGAGGACATGGAGGTGGCTTTCCGGCTGGAAGACCAGGCCGGGGTCCATTTTTTTGCCCTGACCGCGCCGGTGCCTCGACATGTCCATCACCATACCAGCGCCCAGTACTTCGACAAGAAGCGAGAGTGTGGCCGGCAGTCCCTGCGGCATATCGCCCGGCTTCATCCTCGGCGCATCCCGGAAATGCAGCTTCATCACGTGATTGATCACGAGGGTCAGGTGGCCCCTGGGTTGACGGGGCGCGCGATCCGGTTTCTGGCCGGCACCACCCTGGGGCGTGACTTGCCCCGGTGGCTGGAAAAGTGGCCGGTGGGGGACCGGAACTTCCCTCTGCTGGCGCCTCTTTACTACCGCCTGATGAGCCTGGCGGTCCTGCTTTCCTTCCGTCAGGGTGTGACAGACCGTCAAGATTAATGCCTGAATGGCATGTCCAGTATGTCACAATGACAGGCGTGGTGCGCCACACTTTTTTCTTCGCTCACCTTTGACCCGTTTAAATTGTTGTAGAAAAATGGCTTAACTAATTTTCTGATCAATTGTATCTCGGGCATGGGGCTTGTTATAGCAATACCGATGAAATCAATCACCACCTCAGCCCTGGAGTTATATCATGGGAAAGATTATCGGTATCGATCTGGGAACCACCAACAGTGTCGTCAGCGTCATGGAAGGTGGAGAACCCAAGGTCATTCAGAATAAAGAGGGTAATCGCACCACCCCTTCGGTGGTGGCCTGGAACAAGAACGGAGAGCGTCTGGTGGGGCTGCTGGCCAAGCGGCAAGCGGTGACCAACCCCTCCGACACGATTTACAGCATCAAGCGTTTCATGGGGCGCCAGTTCGACGAGGTGTCCAATGAGATCAGTGAAGTGCCCTACAAGGTGGTCAAGGGAAACAGTGGCGAGGTGCGCATCAAGACGGGGCATGGCGAATTCACGCCTCCCGAAATTTCTGCGCAGGTTCTGCGGACCCTGAAGGAGACCGCCGAGGAGTATCTCGGGGAAACCGTGACCGAGGCGGTGATCACCGTGCCGGCATATTTCAATGACAGCCAACGCCAGGCCACCAAGGATGCCGGCAAGATTGCCGGGCTGGAGGTCAAGCGGATCATCAACGAGCCCACGGCTGCCGCCCTGGCCTATGGACTGGACCGGAAGGGTGAGGAGACCATCGCCGTGTTCGACCTCGGTGGCGGAACCTTCGACATCTCCATCCTGGAAATCCAGGACGGCGTGTTCTCGGTGCTGGCCACCAATGGTGACACGCACCTGGGTGGCGACGATTTCGACCAGCGTGTGATCGATCACCTGGTGGATGTGTTTGTCAAGCAGGAGGGCATCGACCTCAGCAAGGACCCCATGGCCCTGCAGCGGCTGAAGGAAGCAGCGGAACTGGCCAAGCGCGAGCTGAGCTCGTCCACTCAGACCGAGATCAACCTGCCCTTCATCACCGCCGACCAGAATGGTCCCAAGCACCTGACCTTGACCCTGACCCGGGCCAAGTTCGAATCGCTGGTGGAGGACCTGGTGGAGCGCACCATGCAGCCCTGTCTCAACTGCATCAAGGATGCCGGCTTGAAGCCCTCGGACATCGATGAAGTGCTGCTGGTGGGTGGATCGACGCGTATCCCGGCTGTTCAGGCCAAGGTGCAGTCCATTTTTCAGCAGGAGCCCAACCGGACGGTGAACCCTGATGAAGTGGTGGGCATGGGTGCCGCCATCCAGGGTGGCGTTCTTGGCGGCGAGGACATGGACATCGTCCTGCTGGATGTGACCCCGCTGAGCCTGGGTATCGAAACCCTGGGATCGGTGATGACGCGCCTGATCGAGCGGAACACCACCATCCCGACCAAGAAAAGTCAGGTGTTCTCGACGGCGGCGGATAACCAGCCCACGGTGGATATTCATGTTCTGCAGGGTGAGCGGCAGATGGCTCTGGACAACAAGACCATTGGCCGTTTCCAGCTGACAGGCATTCCTGCGGCGCCCCGCGGTATTCCGCAGATCGAGGTCACCTTCGACATCGACGCCAACGGTATCCTGTCGGTGAGCGCGGTGGACAAGGCCACGGGCAAGGAGCAGAGCATCAAGATCCAGGCTTCCAGCGGCCTGACTGACGAGGAAATCGACAAGATGGTGCACGATGCCGAGGCCAATGCCGATGTGGACAAGAAGAAGCGTGAGCTGATCGATGTGCGCAATGAGTCCGAGGCCCGGATCCATGCCGCCCGCAAGAGCATGGAAGAGCTGGACAAGGATCTCGATGAGAGCCTCCGTGAAGACGTCGAGTCCAAGATCAAGGCCCTCGAGGAGCTGATGACCAGCGAGGACGTGGAGATGATCCGCACCGCCAGTGATGCTCTGATGAAGTCGGTGCAAGAACTGGCCAGCAAGGCCTACGAGAAGGCCGCCGCCGCCCAGGGTGGTGGGGAGGATCAGGGTCCCGAGGGGTCTGGCGGACAGGGAGACGGTGCCGGGGAGGCAGGCGAGGGTCCTGTGGATGCCGATTACGAGGTCGTGGACGACGACAAGAAATAATTAACAATAATGGTTGACTGTTTTCAATAGAGTGGTATGGTCGGATGCCGGGCAATGCCCCGACATCCGACCACCACACCGTCCGGTTCGGTCCTTGGCAACAATTTCGCTAGAGAAAGAGGACCAAAATAGTCTTTGACGGAGTGGTTCCCTTTTGATAATCTTTTTCAGGAACCAAACCGGATAGGCTGTTGTACAAGCCAAACGGTGGATTTGCTAAAGTTTTCGGGGTTTTTGACGAAAACTGAAAATTCGTCTTGTTTCTTGAAACCGGTTCGTATATATTCCGTATAGAAACGGTACAGGAAAAATATAGACGAACACAGCTGGCAAGCCAAAAATCTTCCTGTTCCTTCGCTCCAGCGGGGCAGGTCGACATAAATCGGGGAATCGCCCAGAGGGCAGTAACGGGAGGACGCAGAGTGTACGAAGTGGAACTCAGCAGTGACCGGAGAGAAGATCACAGCCTCCAGCACTATTTGCAGACAATCGGCAAGCACCGGTTGTTGACCCGCGAGGAAGAATTCGAACTGGCCACGAGGATTCGCGGCGGCGACAAGGCCGCCCTGGACCGGCTGGTCAATTCCAACCTGCGGTTCGTGGTCAGCGTGGCCAAGAAGTTCCTGAACCAGGGACTCAGCTACATGGATCTGATCGCCGAGGGCAACATCGGCCTGATCACCGCCGCCAAGCGTTTCGATGAGCGCCGGGAGTTCCGGTTCATCAGCTACGCGGTGTGGTGGATTCGCCAGGCCATCCAGAAGGCCATCGCCGAGCAGACCAACACCGTGCGTTTGCCCATCAACCGCAGCCAGCAGGCCCAGCGGATGAAGCGCGTGTCGCAGCAGCTCGAGCAGAAGTTCCAGCGCAACGTGGCCGAGGACGAAATTGCCGAGCAGATGGAACTGGATCCTCGCAAGATGAACCAGATCCGTGCCGCCAGCAAGCCCCTGGTCAGCCTGGACAAGCCGCTGTACGAGGACGATGTGACCCTGGCCGACACCTTGAGCGATCCCGGTGATCTGACGCCGGACGACCGCTACGTGGCCGGTGAACTGGTGGACGAGCTGGCCGATGCCATGAGCCTGCTGTCGCCCCGGGAGAAGGACATCGTCACCCGGTACTACGGGCTGGGCTCGGAGGAGACCTCCTCTCTGGAGACCATCGGACAGGATATCAACCTGTCCCGTGAGCGCGTGCGCCAGATCCGAAACCAGGCCCTGAGCAAGATGCGCCAGCACGGCCACGGCGAACGCCTGGTCGACTATCTGACCTGATCGAAACCTGCTGCCCCGGATCACGCGGATTTTCCGTTG
Source organism: Candidatus Krumholzibacteriia bacterium (assembly GCA_036351155.1). Classification (GTDB taxonomy): domain Bacteria; phylum Krumholzibacteriota; class Krumholzibacteriia; order LZORAL124-64-63; family LZORAL124-64-63; genus LZORAL124-64-63. The sequence continues at coordinate 5,120 of JAZBOO010000327.1, forward strand.
ACATTATCCGGGGCAGTGGTTTTATTTGCGCGTCCTGGGGGCGATTAGCTCAGTTTTGGTTAGAGCGCTTGTTTGACAGACAAGAGGTCACTGGTTCGAATCCAGTATCGCCCACCATGCAAGATTGACGGAAGGACCTGCCCTGTGGCGGGTCCTTTTGTCTTGATCCGGAATACGAGTTCCCGATTGCGAGCCCTGTCCAAAAAGCCTATTTTGGCCCCTCAAGTTCTTTTGCCTCAGTCCCGGGTTTGTGGCCGGGACTTCACTATTTCCAAGGATGAAACGACATGTCACAGCTGAATCTGAAACTCCCCGACGGCAACGTGCTGCAGCTCGAAGAAGGTCGCCCTTACGGGGATGCCGTCAAGCAGATCGGTGAGGGGCTGTTCCGCAACGCCCTGGCGGTGACTGTCAATGGAACTCATCACCCGCTGGACGAGGCCGCCTCCACCGGGGGCGACCTGAAGGTCATCACCAAGAACAGCGATGAAGGACTGCAGACCCTGCGCCACAGCGTGGCGCACCTGATGGCCTGGGCGGTGCAGGACCTGTATCCCGGCGTGAAGTTTGCCTTCGGTCCGGCCATCGAATCCGGCTTCTACTATGACTTCGATCGCGGCGAGCCTTTCACCGAGGAGGAGCTGGCCACCATCGAGAAGCGCATGTCCGAACTGGCCCAGCAGAAGGTCCCCGTGGTGCGCGAGGTGGTGACTCCCCAGCAGGCCAAGGCCATGTTCGCCGACCAGCCGTACAAGATGGCCCAGATCGAGGACCTGGAGGGGGAGGAGCTGTCCATCTATCGCATGGGCGAGTTCACCGACTTCTGCGAGGGGCCCCACGTACCGGACAGCAAGGACCTGAAGGCCTTCAAGCTGCTCAACGTGTCGGCGGCTCACTGGGCCAAGGACCACAGCGCGCCCATGCTGCAGCGTATTTACGGCACCGCCTTCTTCAAGAAGAAGGATCTGGACGAGCACCTGGTCATGCTGGAGGAGGCCAAGAAGCGCGATCACCGCAAGCTGGGGCGCGAGCTGGACCTGTTCGGGATCCACGAAGAGGCCGGTTCCGGCCTGAGCTTCTGGTATCCGCGGGGCGACATCCTGCGTGAACAGATCATGGATTTCTGGAAGCAGATCCACCGGGAGCGCGGCTACCGCACAGTCACCACCCCGCACATCTTCCAGGCGGGTCTGTGGGAAACCAGCGGGCACATGCAGTTCTACCGGGACGACATGTATGTCTTCGAGCAGGACGGCAAGCCCATGGTGGTCAAGCCGATGAACTGCCCCGGACACATCCTGATGTACAAGCGCAAGACCCGTGGGTACCGCAGTCTGCCGGTCCGGCTGGCCGAGCTGGGGACCGTCTACCGTGCCGAGGATCCCGGAGCGTTGCACGGTCTGCTGCGTGTGCGCGGATTCACCCAGGACGACGCCCACATCTTCTGCACTCCGGCCCAGCTGGAGGACGAGGTGGCCGGTTGCATCCAGCTGGTGAAGGACATCCTGGGCACTTTCGGTTTCCACGAATTCAAGGTGGAGCTGTCGGTGCGCGACAGCCAGGACACCAGCAAGTATGCCGGTACCGACGAGGAGTGGGAGATGGCCGAGGCCTCGCTGGTCAAGGCTCTCGAGAAAGCCGATCTCGATTACACCCGTGAGGAGGGTGAGGCCGTTTTCTACGGCCCGAAGATCGACGTCAAGCTCATCGACGCTCTGGGCCGGAAATGGCAGACCAGCACCATCCAGTTCGATTTCAACCTGCCCCGGCGCTTCGATGTGACCTACACCGACAGCGACGGCCAGGACAAGTACGTGTACATGGTGCACCGGGCCATTCTGGGGTCCCTGGAGCGGTTCATCGGGGTCATCACCGAGCATTTTGCCGGCGATTTCCCCATGTGGCTGGCCCCCGAGCAGGTGAGGGTCATGAGCGTCAGCCGCGACCAGCACGATTACGCCCAGGAAGTGGCCGCCAGGCTGCAGAAAGCCGGGATCCGCGCCGAATCCGACGTGCGGGACGAGAAAATCGGGTTCAAGATCCGCGAGGCCGAAGTTTTGCGGGTGCCCTGGATGCTGGTGGTCGGTGGCCGGGAGATGGAAAATGGAGAAGTGGCCCTGCGGATCCGCCACCAGGGGGACCAGGGGTCCAAGCCCGTCCAGACGGTCATTGACGATCTCCTTGACGTTGTGGCCACCAAGGGTTAATTTGTCTCAAAACTTGTGCTGACCGGAAGAGGGGTTCTTCCGGCAGATGATTCAAGAAGAGGTCCGCCCTCTCACCGTATTTGGCCCGCAGTGCCTTCTGGCCCGGGACCGGAGCGGTTATCCAGACCCCAGGGCGGACCATTGTGTCCGCTTTTTTTTGTGCCCATGGGCACGTGCGGATGAAACGCGAACCAGGAGGTAGGGCTTATCAAGGGAACCAAGGTGACCCGGATCAACCGGATGATCAGAATCCCAAAGGTTCTGGTTGTAGATGAAGAAGGCGAGCAACTCGGAATCCTGGACACGAACGAAGCATTGCGGCTGGCTGAAGAGAAGGGACTCGACCTGGTCGAGGTGGCCCCTGGAGCCCGTCCGCCCGTATGTCGCATCATGGACTACGGCAAGTTCAAGTATGAGCAGAGCAAGAAGGCCCGCAAGGCCCGGCAGGCTTCTCATACGGTCAAGATCAAGACCATCCAGTTCCGACCCAAAACGGACGACCACGATTACCAGTTCAAGAAGAAGCACATCATCAGCTTCCTCGAGGCAGGTAACAAGGTGAAGGTTGTCATGCGGTTCCGCGGCAGGGAAATCACCCACCTGGACCTGGCTCTGGAATTCCTCGAGCATCTGAACGAGGAACTGAAGGAGTACGGTTCGCCTGAAAGCAGGCCGCAGCGGGAAGGTCGTCAGATCAGTTTCGTCATCGCTCCCAACAAGGCCCGTTGAGTTCCCGCCTGAGGGCCGGGTTCGCCAGGGCGATGGACCGGTGTGAAGGATCCGCGGGAGGAAATCAGGACGGCCGTGCCGTACGGCCGTCCGCAAGTCTGAAGTCAGAGAGGCAAGAACATGGGTAACAAAATGAAGACCAACCGCGCCGCCGCCAAGCGATTCAAGCTGACCGGCAGCGGAAGGATCAAACGGAGCAAGGCCTACCATGGCCATCTGTTCACCGCCAAGAGCCCCAAGCGCCTGCGCAACCTGCGCAAGAGCAGCATGCTGGCTTCCTGCGACGAGGCCCGTGCCCGCAAGATGCTGGGCAAGTAGAACCGTGACCGGGGATGCTGACCCAACGGAGCATCCCTTAACCCAGACTGGTCCCGGTTCTGACCGGCACTGGAACAGAAAAGTCAGGAGGCACTGAAATGCCAAGAGCAACAAATAATCCTGCCGCCAAGCAGCGGAGGAAGAAGTATCTCAAGCGGGCCAAAGGTTTTGTGGGCGGCAAGGGGACCCAGTACCGCCAGGCGCGGGAAACCGTCGATCGCGCCCTGGCCTACGCCTACCGCGACCGCCGCAACAAGAAGCGGGAATTCCGCCGGTTGTGGATCACCCGCATCAACGCCGCCGCGCGCTTGAATGGCCTGAGCTACAGTCACTTCATGAACGGCTTGAAGAAGGCCGAGATCGAAGTCGATCGCAAGATGCTGGCTGATCTGGCCGTGACCGACGCCACCGCGTTCAGCAAGCTTGCCGAAGCCGCCAAGGCCGCCCTTTAACAGGGGCGGCCTGGTCCGATGTCCGGCCCGGGGTGATTGACGCTTCCGGGCCAGGCCGGTCTTTTTTCAATCCTCTTTTTCTTCCGTGATCGGGCCGGTCCCTGCCGGCGGAGGTGATCCAGCCATGATGGAAACCATCGAAAGGCTTCGGGACGAAGGATCCGCCCGGATCCTGGCCGCGCACAGCGAGGCCGACATTGAAGCGGTCCGGGTGGCGCTGCTGGGGCGCAAGGGAGAAGTGACTCTTCTTCTGCGCAACCTCAAGGATGTGTCCGCCGAAGATCGGCCCCGCATGGGCGCTGAACTCAACCGGCTCAAGACCACGCTGGGGGACCTGCTGGATGCACGGCTGGCCGAGCTGCGCAGTGCCGGTGACACGCAGGAGGGCCCGGGCTGGGACCTGACCTTGCCTGGAACTCCGCCCTCGGGGCTGGGCACGGTCCATCCATTGGTCAGTGTGCTGGAATCCATCTGCGATATCTTCTACGGGATGGGCTTCACCCGGGGTGATGGGCCCGAGGTGGAACTGGACTACTACAACTTCACGGCGCTCAACTTTCCTGACGACCACCCGGCGCGGGATATTCAGGACACCTTCTACATCAACAACAAGGTATGCCTCCGGACCCAGACCTCGCCGGTCCAGGTGCGGACCATGGAAGAGCTGGATCCTCCGCTGGCCTACATTTTCCCCGGGCGTGTTTACCGCAACGAGAACGCCGACGCCTCCCACTCGTCCGAGTTCTACCAGATCGAGGGCCTGGTCGTGGACAAGGCCATCAGCCTGGCCGACCTGAAGGACACGGTGGACACCTTCGTGCGTCGCTTCTTCGGGGCCGCGGAGCCCACCCGCTTCCGTCCCCATTATTTTCCCTTCACCGAGCCCTCGGTGGAAGTGGACATGCAGTGTGTCGCCTGTCGCGGTGAAGGCTGTGGGGTATGCGGTCAGACCGGATGGCTGGAGATCATGGGCGCCGGGATGGTGCACCCGAATGTCTTCAAGGCCGCCGGATATCCGGATGACGCCTACACCGGGTTTGCTTTCGGGATGGGGATCGACCGGATCGCCATGCTCAAGTACGGCATCGGGGACATCCGCCTGCTTTACGAGAACGACCTGCGTTTCCTGAACCAATTTCGAGGTGTGCTGTGAAAATCAGTCTGGACTGGCTGGGTGATCTCGTTTCCTGGGATGACACCCCTGAACAACTGGCGGTCAAGCTGACGGCGGCGGGCCTGAACGTGGAAAGCCTGGAAGCGTTCGAGCAGACATTCCCCTCGGTGGTGGTGGCCAAGGTGGTGCACCGGGAACAGCATCCCGATGCCGACCGCCTGAGCCTGTGCCGGGTGGATGACGGCACCGGCGAGCCTGTTCAGGTGGTGTGCGGAGCGCCCAACGTGCGGGAGGGGATCACGGTCCTGTTCGCCCGCGTGGGGGCGGTGCTTCCCGGCGATTTCAAGATCAAGAAGTCCAAGATCCGCGGCGTGGAAAGCTTTGGCATGATCTGCTCGGCCAATGAGCTGCATCTTTCCAGCGATGCCGAGGGGATCATGGAACTGGATACCGATCTGGCCCCTGGCTCCTCCGCCGATGAACTGTACGGATTCAGCGATACCGTGCTGGACATCGAGGTGACCCCCAACCGACCCGACTGGTTGAGCCATTTCGGTGTGGCACGTGAAGTGGCCGCCATCTACGGGACCAAGGCCAGCATGCCCCGGACCTGGGGAAGCCAGCAAACGGGCGAAAATCTGGGCGTGAAAGTTCGGGTGGACAACTATGCCGACTGTCCCCGTTACACGGCTTTCGGAGCCCGTGATGTGGAAGTCAAGCCTTCCCCGCTGTGGATGCAGAACCGGCTGCGGGCGGTCGGCAGCCGCCCCATCAGCAACGTGGTGGATATTACCAACTACGTCATGCTGGAGCTGGGGCAGCCCATGCACGCCTTCGATCAGTCCAAGCTTTCGGGCACCACCATCACCATCGAGCGGGCGGCCGCCGGCACCAAGGTGGTGACCCTGGACGACCAGGAGCGCGAGCTGGCCGAGGGCACACTGATGGTTTGCGATGAGAAGGGCCCGGTGGCCCTGGCCGGCGTCATGGGCCTGGCCAACAGCGAATGTGAGGAAAGCACCAAGGACATCCTGCTGGAAAGCGCCTTCTTCGATCCCCATCTGGTGCGCACCGCGAGCCGCGGACTGGGGCTCATCAGCGAAAGCAGTTACCGCTTCGAGCGCGGGGCCGACTGGGACATGGTCATGAAGGCCGCCCACCGTGCCCTGTTTCTCCTTCAGGAACTGGCGGGCGCCTACATTGTCCCTGACTGGGCCGACCGGCATGACCCCGACTACAAGCCGGCCCCTGCGGTGCCCTTGCGTATCTGGCAGGTCAATCGTCTGCTGGGGACCGAGGTTTCCACCGATGAGGCCGCCATGGCCCTGCAGAACCTGGGCCTGAAGGTCCAGCCCATGGGGAATCCCGCGTCCATCAATCCCAGTGCGGTGAACATGATGGTCCAGGTCCCCTCGTTCCGGCGTGACCTGTTCCAGGAAGTTGACCTGATCGAGGAAATCGCCCGGACCTACGGTTTCGACAACATGAGTGGAGGGAAGGGCTTCTCCGCCTCCCAGGGGGCTGCCCATCGTCCTCTGGATGTTGTACAAGGCAAGCTGCGGCAGTGGTTTGCGGCCAATGGTTACAGTGAACTGGTCACCAGTAGTTTCCTGGCGGCGGGGGAACTGGAGAAACTGGCCTTGCCGGAGGGAGACCTGCGCCTGCAAACCCTCTCGGTGATCAATCCCAACCATGGGGGCAACACCCAGCTGCGCACCACCCTGATGCCTTCACTGCTGGATGTGCTCCGTCGCAATCTGAACTCCGGAGCTGACGTTCCCTTGCGGGTTTTCCAGCTCAACCGGACCTTTCTGCCGGCCGGGGCCAAGGTGGCCAATCCTCGCCATGAGGATGAGAAGTTGTTGCCCGAAGAGCCTGTCTTTCTGCAATTTGCCGTGGCGGCGCACAAGGCCCAGGGGCTGGACGGCGTGCCGGCCGACCTGCTGGAACTCAAGGGTGTGGTGGAAACACTTTCCACCTACTTGCGCCTTCCGCTTGAACTTTCGGTTCATGACCGGGAGGTTTTCCTGCAGCCTGGTTCCCAGCTGGATATTGCCGATTCCCACGGGAATGTGGTGGGTCAGCTGGGGCGGGTGGCGTCGCAAGTTCTGGATAAATTCGATATAGATTCCCCCGTGGCGGTGGCCGAGATCAGACTGTCGGGCATGGACCTGACACCTCGGCCGTTGACCTATGCCGATTTTGCCCGATTCCCTGCCGTCAAGCGCGACCTCAGCTTGCTGGTCCCGAAGTCCGTGGGGTTCGCGGAACTCGAGCGTGTGGTGAAGGAGGCCGGGGGGCCGTTGCTCGATACCGTGGAACTGTTTGATATCTACCGGGGTAAGGGCATTTCCGAGGGTGCCGGGGCGTATGGAATTCGCTTGAAGTTCCGCTCGGCAAAGGGTAATTTGAAAGGGAAGACGGTGGATTGGGCCATCAAGACCATTCTGGAAGCCCTTTCGGACCGTTTAGGTATAGAACAGAGAGGCTGATGGCGGTATTCGCCACACATGCAACCCACCGGGATCAAGGAAGAGAGCGGACAGCATGGAAAGCAATCTGAACATTCTGGAGGCCAAGGTTCTCGAGGCGGTATCTTTGATCAAGGAATTGCGGGGCGAGAATGAACGTCTGAACGGACGTTGCCAGGAGCTCGAAGCGCAGATCCAGGAACTCGAGAATCAGAACGGTCGATTAAACCACGAACTCGACGAGGCTCGCTCCAATGCGGTCAACGTCGAGGTTTATGAGGAAAAGCGGAAGGAAATCGAGGTCAAGGTCGGAGGCCTGCTGCAGCAGCTGGAGGCCTTGGGCTAGATGGCATCGGGAAGCGGTCCAGTGTGGAACAAGAGAGCGTGAAAGTCGATATTTTCGGGAAAACATACACCTTGAAAGGTGATGCCGACCCGGATTACGTCCAGAAGGTGGCGGCATTTGTCGATGAACGCATGAATGAAGTGGCCGGGAATTCCTCGGTGGCTTCGACGGCCAAGGTGGCGATTCTCGCGGCGGTGAACATTGCCGACGAACTGTTCCGGGAACAGCAGAAGCGCCTGGAAACCATGGCCACTCTCGAAGATAGATCTGATCAGATTACCCACCTCTTGTCCAGAGAGGTGGAGAGGGACGCTTCTCCCGAGACCATGGGTGATTCCCTGCCCGGCACGTGATGTGTCGTACAAGTGAGCCAACACTTCTACAAAGGGATTCCGGAGTTCGCTGACCGCGATCATGCCCCTCGGGGAAGTTCAACGTCAGAGGCAGGAAACCCACCTGGAGCAACACGGTTCAGTTGCTTCCGACGCACACGACCGGGCGGGGTATACTGACACCCCGGACCAATTCCCCGTACTCCTCATCAACCAGGAAGGAGCGGCTATGCCGCAGGTACCTGTGTTTGTGTACCCCATAGCTTCCGCCATAGTATTTTTTCTCCTCGGCTGGTTTCTTTTCCGCTTCAGTTACACCCGACGACACGGGCAGTCACAGATGACCTGTGACCGGATGATCCAGGAGGCCGAGAAGGAAGCGGCGGGTATCGTCAAGTCCGCCGAGCTGGAGGCCAAGGAAGAATTCTATCAGGCCCGGCAGCGTTTCGAGCAGGAAACCGAATCGGCGCGGCGAGAGGCGCGGCTGAGGCAGGAATCCCTGGACAAGAGAGAGGCAAATCTCGACAAGAAAGTGGCCTTCATAGACGCCAAGGAAAGTCGACAGGACCAGGCCGAAGAAGATCTGCGGGGACGTCAACAGGAACTGAAAACCCAGCAAGAGGAACTTTCTCGACTGCACGAGGCCGCTCAGCTCAAGCTTGAGCAGGTGGCGGGACTATCCGCCGAAAAAGCCAAGAACATCCTGATGGAGACCATGGTCTCCGATGCCCGGCACGCGGCGGCCAAGAGCATCCAGCAGGTGCGCGAGGAAGCCGAACGGACGTCTCGGCGTGAGGCCATGAAGATACTGAGCCTGGCCATCCAGCGCTATGCTTCCGAGCACGTGGCCGAAAGCACCGTGTCGGTGGTGGATCTGCCCAATGACGAGATGAAAGGGCGGATCATCGGGCGCGAGGGGCGGAATATCCGGGCCTTCGAGCTGGCCACGGGGGTCGATGTGATCATCGATGACACCCCCGGAGCAGTGGTCGTGTCCGGGTTCGATCCTGTGCGGCGTGAGGTGGCTCGACAGTCCCTGGAAATCCTGATCCGCGACGGGCGCATTCACCCGGGCCGGATCGAAGAGATCGTCCAGAAAACCGACAAGGAAATGCAGGAAAAGATCCGGGAAATCGGTGAACAGGCCTGCCTGGACATGGGTCTGCAGAATGTGCATGCGGACATGTTCTACTACATCGGGCGGTTGAACTACCGGACCAGCTATGGACAGAACCTGCTCAAGCATTCCGCCGAGGTGGCCGCCGTGTCTGCGGTGGTGGCTTCCGAGCTGGGCCTGGACCCAAAGCTGGCCCGACGTTGTGGATTCCTGCATGACATCGGCAAGGCGGCCGACCATGAGATCGAGGGGCCTCACGCCGTGATCGGGGCCCGTCTATGCAAGAAGTTCGGAGAGAATGACACGGTCATCAACGCGGTGGGCGGACACCACCAGGATGTGGAACCGCGCACTCCTTACACCTTCATCACCGCGGCGGCCGATGCCGTTTCCGCGTCTCGGCCCGGAGCTCGGCGTGAAAGTGTTCAGACCTACGTGGAGCGGCTGGAAAATCTGGAAGAGATCGCCGAGAGCTTCGAAGGCGTGGAGAAGAGCTTTGCCATCCAGGCCGGCCGTGAAATCCGGGTGCTGGTGAACCACAGCAAGGTTTCCGATGCCGACGCGGCCGTGCTGGCCGAGGAAGTCAGCCGCCGTATCGAAGGAGAACTGGAGTACCCCGGCCAGATCAAGGTGATGGTAATCCGGGAAACCAGGGCCACCAGCGTGGCACGCTGACGAAAGCCGAGAGGATGCCCATGGAAACTCTTCTGTTGAAGGGGAATGTGGTCCGCGACCAGGTGCTGCAGGACCTCAAGGCCAAGGTGGCGCTGGCCAAGCGGCCGCCCGGTTTGGCCGTGGTCCTGGTGGGAGATGACCCCGCCTCGGCCGTCTATGTCAGCCACAAGGAAAAGGGTTGTGAGGAAGTTGGATTCCATCACGAAACCAACCGGCTGCCCGCTGATGCCACGCAGGAGCAGGTGCTGGATTTGATCGCTCGCCTGAATGGCGATCCGACCATCGACGGCATCCTGGTGCAGCTCCCTTTGCCTGGTCATCTGGACCAGGAAAAGGTTCTCATGTCCGTTGACCCTGCCAAGGATGTGGACGGTTTTCATCCGGAGAATCTGGGCCGCCTGACAGCTGGCCATCCGCGGTTTGTGCCCTGCACCCCCAAGGGTGTCTTGAAGCTGTTGCAGCACTACCAGATTCCTGTCTCCGGGAAGCACGTGGTGATCGTGGGCCGCAGCGTGATCGTGGGCCGTCCCTTGACCATGCTTCTGTCTCTCAAGCGGGACGACGCCAACGCCACGGTGACCATGTGCCATAGCGGAACCCGGGACCTGGCTGCGGTCACGTCGCAGGCCGATGTGGTGGTGGCCGCCATCGGTGTGCCCCGCTTTCTGGGACCGGAGGAGATTGCCGAAGGTTCGGTGGTGGTTGACGTGGGAATTAACCGGATTGACGCCCCTGAGCGGAAAAGTGGCACCCGGCTGGTGGGTGATGTGGATTATGATCGCTTGCTGGGGCGGGTGGCCGCCATGACGCCGGTTCCCGGTGGGGTGGGGCCCATGACAATCGCCATGCTTCTGGAAAACACCTACGAGGCCATGTTGCAGGCGGAGGGCCGCGTTGAGCGCCCTTGAACTTGATCTGGACCGGTCTCTGACCGCGGAGAAGAAGACCGTGGAGCGCGAACTCCGCCGGCTGATGAATCAACGCCGTGGTGTGCCCGACCGTCTTCTGGCCGCCATGAAGCACAGTTTACTGGGCGGGGGCAAGAGGCTGCGGCCGATCATTCTGCTATGGACTTACGATGCCCTGGCCGGCCACGGACCCCAGACCCCGGTGTCGCGTGATCAAGCTCTGGCCGCCGCGGGTGCCCTGGAAATGATCCACACTTATTCCCTGATCCACGATGACCTGCCGGCCATGGACGATGATGTCCTGCGCCGGGGTCGGCCCACCTGCCATGTGGCCTTCGATGAGGCCACGGCCATCCTCGCCGGCGACGGTTTGCAGGCTCGGGCCTTTGAAGTTTTGGGTCAGACCGGGGGCGCTTTTGCCGGCCCCCTGGTGGCCATGATTGCTGCGGCAGTGGGGCCTGCGGGAATGGTCGGGGGGCAACAGGAGGATCTGGACGCCGAGGGTGTGGAGCCCAGTGATAGTCTAGTACGCAGCATCCACCTGAAGAAAACGGCGGCCTTGCTGGCCGTGGCATTCGGGGCGGGCGCGCTGCTGGCAGGGGCCGGGGACGATGCGGTGGACCGGATCAGTCGCGCCGGGATTCAGCTGGGGCTGGCGTTTCAGGGAGCCGATGATGTGCTCGATGTGACGGCATCCACCGAAGAACTGGGGAAAAGCCCCGGCAAGGACGCAGCTGCCGGCAAGGTCACCTGGATCGGGATCGAAGGCCTGGAGAAAGCCCGCTCACGCGCTGAGCGGCAGGGTCGACGCGGCCGCAAGGGGCTGGAAGTGGTCCTTCCCGCGGGAAACCCGCGTGAACTTCTCCTGGAACTGGGGCGTCTGATGTGGGATCGCAAGCGATGACGGGCGATGGCTTGACCAGCTTGCCCGTTTGGGCCGTGCTGGCTCTCTGTGCCCTGGTCAATCAGGTGCTGAAATGGGTCACCTACGCCCTGACCCGGCGCGACCTGGCCCTGGCGGCGCTGGCTCAAAGCCACGGGCTGCCCAGCAGTCCCGCGGCGGTGCTGACCTGCCTCCTGGTTCTGGTGTCCTTGCGCAACGGATGGGCGGCCTCGGAAACGGGTTTTGCCCTGGTTTTTGCGGTGATCGTGATCCACGATACCGTCAAGTTGCGCGTGCAGGCCAGTCGGCAAAGGGAAGTGGTTTTTCGTCTGGTGGAGACCCTGGGCTCGGCCGGGGAGCTGCGTACCCATGTGGCCGACTACCTTGATCCACGGACCCATCACCCCATCCACGTGGCCGTAGGGGTGCTGTTCGGGGGGCTATTCGCTCTGGCGTTCAGCGGGTCTTCGGGTTAACCTAGCCAAAGATTGTTGGTGGCCGAACCCCAGCTGGTTCCGGCCGTTTTGTGCAGAATGAGGAGTTCATGGAGCCCTTGCTTAAACATATCCAGGGCCCGGATGATCTGAAGCCCCTTTCGCCCGCTCAACTTTTGCACCTGTGTGAAGAGTTGCGTGAGGAAATCATCTCCACTGTGGCCAGGACTGGTGGCCACCTCGGTGCCAGCCTGGGGGTGGTGGAGCTCACCGTGGCCTTGCACCGGGTGTTTTCGACTCCCACGGACAAGATCATCTGGGATGTTGGCCATCAAGCCTACGGCCACAAGTTGCTGACAGGACGCCGGGAGTATTTCCAGAGCCTGCGGCGCAAGGGGGGAGCGGCCGGTTTCCCCAAGCAGGCCGAAAGCCCTCACGACATGTTCGGGGTGGGGCACGCCAGCACCTCCATCAGTGCGGCGGTGGGGTTTGCTGCGGCGCGGGATGCGCGGGGCGAAGATCATTCCGTCATCGCCCTGGTGGGCGATGGGGCCTTGACCGGCGGTCTGGCCTATGAAGGCCTGAACAATGCCGGCCAGTTGCAGACCGACATGATCGTCATCCTCAACGACAACAAGATGAGCATTTCCCCCAATGTGGGGGCCATCTCTCGCTATCTGACCCGGATCACCAGCGGAAAGCACTACAACCGCCTGGAGGCTGATGTGTGGGACCTGCTGGGCAAGGTTCCCCACGGGAGCAAGGCCCAGATCCTGGCCAGCCGGATCAAGGAGAGCATGAAGCAGCTGGTCGTGCCGACCATCCTGTTCGAGGAGCTGGGTTTCAAGTACTTCGGTCCCCTGGACGGCCATGACCTGCCTTTGATGATCGAAACCCTGGAAGCGGTGCGCAAGCTCAAGGGCCCGATCCTGATCCACGTCCTGACCACCAAGGGGAAGGGCTATCGATTCGCCGAGGAAGATGGGCAAAAATACCACGGCGTGGGCAAGTTCGACCAGGACGAGGGCGTGAAGGTGGTCAAGGCCACCGTCCCCAGTTACACCGGAATTTTCGGGGAGACCCTGTGTGATCTGGCCGAGAAAGATCCCCGCATTCACGGGATCACCGCGGCCATGCCTTCGGGCACAGGCGTGGGCAAAATGAAGGACCGTTTCCCCGACCGGTTCCACGACGTGGGCATTGCCGAGGGACACGCGGTGACCTTTGCCGGAGGTCTGGCCAGCGCCGGGCAGCGCCCCGTGGTGGCGGTCTATTCAACCTTCCTGCAGCGGGCACTGGACATGATCATCCATGACGTGGCTCTCCAGAAACTGCCGGTGGTGTTTGCCGTGGACCGTGGCGGGGTGGTGGGCGAAGACGGCCCCACGCACCACGGCGTTTTCGATTTTACCTTCCTGCGCATGGTGCCCAACATGGTGGTGATGGCCCCTCGCGATGAGGATCAACTGCGCCACATGCTGGCCACGGGCCTGGCACGTGAAGACGGACCTTCGTCCCTGCGCTATCCCCGGGGTTCCGGGCTGGGTGTTCCTCTTGCCGAGAACCTGGAACCCATTCCCCTGGGTCAGTCGGAAACGCTCAGGGAAGGGGAAGCCCTGGCCATTCTGGCGGTGGGTTCCATGGTCGCGCCGGCCCTCGAAGCTGCGGAAAACCTGGCTTCCCGGGGCTTGAAGGCCGAAGTGGTGGACATGCGTTTCATCAAGCCACTGGATGAGGATCTTCTCGCCTCGGTCTGGGCTCGGCACCAGCTGGTGTTCACCATCGAGGAAAATGCTCTGGCGGGTGGTTTCGGGGCCGCGGTCCTGGAATGGGCCGCTGCTCAGGAAGATTCAGCGGGGCCCCGGGTGGTGAACATCGGGATTCCCGATCGCTTTCAGGAACACGCTTCGCGGGCCGAACTTCTGGCCGACATGGGTCTGGATGCCGACGGCATTCTGGAGCGGGTGAGCCAGGAGGTCAGTCGTCTCGGCGGCTCGCGTCCCGAAGCCCAGAGTGCCTCATGAACACCCGGGGAAACGGCCAACCGCGTCCAGTGAAAAGGGTCGGGGTTTTCGGAAATCCCGCCAAACCCGAGTTGCCTCCCGCCCTGGAAACCATCGCACGCCTCAGTGTCGAGGGTGGGGCGGAAGTGGTGGCTTCGAAGGACCTATCTGTCATTTTGCCCCGCGATATCAAGCGGGTGGACAATGCCGACCTGGCCGATGCCGTGGACGTGGTGATTGCTCTGGGTGGGGATGGCACCATGCTGCGGGCGGCCCGTGTCCTTGGTTTATCCGGCGTGCCGTTGCTCGGGGTGAACATGGGCTCGCTCGGCTATCTGACGGATGTTCCGGTCAGCGAGCTCAGCGAAGCGGTGGCCAACCTTCTGGCGGGGAACTACCACATCGATACCCGGGCGCGGGTTTACTGCTCGGTCTGGCGTGAGGGCAACCGCATTGCCAACAGCAATGCCCTGAATGATCTGGTGGTAAACATGGGGCCTCTGCCGCGGGCCTTGCACATGGAATTGATCCTCGACGGAGATTCCCTGGGCACCTTCGTCGGCGACGGCATCATTGTCAGCACGCCCACCGGGTCGACGGCCTACAATCTTTCGGCGGGGGGCCCCATTTGTCACTCCGCCGTGCCCTGTCTTCTGGTGGCCCCTATCTGCCCGCACAGCCTCGGCATGCGGCCGCTCATCATCTCCGAGAACACGAACATCGAACTCATCTTGCATGAGACAGGAGAGGGTGCCGTGTTGACGGCCGATGGCCAGACCACACATACCCTGGCCGACCACGACCGGCTGAGCTTCCGGCAGGCCATCGACGAAGTGAACCTGGTCAAATTTCCCCACAGCACCTTCTATCGCGTCATGCGGCACAAGCTCAACTGGGGCGGACCCAACCGTCGCTTGAGCAAGGGACTCTGATGCTTCGTGAACTCAGGGTGGGCAACCTGGCCCTGGTTGAGGATCTCAATCTTTCCCTGGAAATGGGTCTGACCGTCCTGACCGGTGAAACCGGGGCAGGCAAGAGCCTGGTGGCCGGTGCCCTCTCTTTGCTGGCCGGCGGCAAGGGGGAGAAGGAGCAGATCCGTCGTGGGGAGGACCTGGCCTACGTGGAAGGCGTGTTCGATCTCGGAGATTGCCCGGAGCAAATGGCTCACTGTCAGGAACTGGGGATCAAGCTGGCCGACGATGGCCTGCTGGTCCTGCGCCGCGAGTTGCGCCGGGAAACTCGCGGCCGGGTCTTGATCAACGGGTTGATGTCCAGTCTGGCCCTCCTGGAACAGGTGGGCCCCCGCCTGGTGGGGGTCCAGAGCCAGGATCAGCAAAGGGTCCTTTCCCGTCCGGGTTTCGCCCGGGATTTCCTGGACCGGGCCCTGGGCCTGGAGGAGGAACTCGCCGCGGTTCATCGCCATCTGGCTCAGTACCAGGAATTGAATCGCCAGCTGGCCCGCCGGCGGCAGGAAGAAGATTTTGCCCGGCAACAGCTGGAGATCTGGGAATACCAGCTGAAGGAACTGTCCGAGGCTGGGCTCGATGCCGAAGAGGAAGCTGACCTTGCCGAAAAGATTGCCCTGGGCCGGAATTCACGTTCCCTGCTCGAAAGTGCCGCCCAGGCCCGGGAGGCATTGACCGAAGGCGAGATCAACGCCCGGGATCTGCTGGGGTCGGCTTTTGGCGTCCTGGCTCCTCTGGAAGACACCAGCCCTCGTCTGGCTGCTATTCTGGAGCTGGTGCAAACGGCGCAGAGCGCTGCCGAGGAAGCAGCAGGTGGGCTCGAACGATTTCTGGACACGGTGGATGTGGATCCCTCCCGCCTGGACGAATGGGAAGAACGCCATGCCCACTACGGTGAACTCAAACGGAAGTATCACACGGACGTGGCTGGACTTGTGGAACGCGAGGCCACCCTGGCCGACCAGGTGGCACGGCAGCGTGCGGCCGCCAGCGACATCCTCCAGCTGGAGGATGATGTTCTCCGGGCCCGGGAGACCCTGGCCCAGGCTTGCCGGGATCTGCGGGAATGCCGTGTGAAAGGCGCGCCTCAGGTGGCCCGGCAGGCCCGTGACCTGATTCGCCCCCTGGCCATGCCCGATGTGGAACTCACTTTCGTGGTCGAGCCGGACCTGGATCCTCGCGGGGCGATCGTGCTGGACGGACAGCCCAGCCGGGTCACCGCCGGTGGCGCCGATCTGGTGTCCCTGGTGGCCCGGACCAACCCCGGGGAAAGCTACGGAGAGGTGGGCAAAATTGCCTCCGGCGGGGAAAAATCGCGAATTTTCCTGGGTTTGTCGGTTCTGGACCGGCATGAGAGCGAGCCGCCGCTGATGCTCTTCGATGAAATCGATGCCGGGCTGGGGATGGACAACGCCGTTCCGGTGGCGCGGTTGCTTTCCCGGCTGGGCGAAAACGGGCAAGTGCTCTGCATCACCCACCTGCCGACGGTGGCGGCATTCGGTCAGTGGCACTGGAAGGTGGCCAAGGAGGTCGCCCACCAGCGGACCCGGGTTCGGGTGGGCAATCTTGACCAGGAAGGACGCGTCGAGGAAATTGCGCGCCTGCTCGGAGGGCAAATGTCCGGTGAGGCGACGCGGCCGGTTCAGATCGACCACGCCCGCAAGCTCCTGGGGCAAGATCGCATTGATCAACAGGAGGGATCGGGTTAACCTCAAGTTGTGCTTCAAAAGGAATTTGACGGCGTTGGGTTCATGTCCCATACTTTCGCCACCAATCAGGTGCGCCCGTAGCTCAGCTGGATAGAGCGTCTGCCTCCGGAGCAGAAGGCCACAGGTTCGAATCCTGTCGGGCGTACCATTTTTCCCCGGTGTAATACGATGTTTATTTTCCGACTCCTGCTTCTCTTCATGCTCTGGCTGCTGATCAGGCGCCTGTGGCGGACCTATACCCAGGGGCGAACCTCGGCCCGCCGGCCAACCACCCGGGAGCCCTATCCCGGCCCTGCTGATCAGAAAGACCGCAAAATGGACGACATCACCCAGCAGGAGATTTCGGACGCCGACTTCGAGGAGCTGGACGAAAGCGGCCGATAGACTTTTACGACCCGGGGGCATCAGATGATGTTCGAAAAACGATCCCGCCGGCCTTCCGCCATGTTCGACTCCCGTTTCCGTGATGGCAGCGGTGGCGATTTCCCCTTGCGCCAGTTCATGCGCTGCAAGGAGGAATTCTCCGGAGGATTGATCCATATTTTCCTGCTGGTGGCCTTCATCGTGACCTTGGGCCTCTTCACGCAGACCGTGAACAACCTGTTTTCTGTCCACGGGGAAGGGGTGAACCCGCTCTATCGCTGGCTGGCGCTGGGCCTCCTCCTCATTTTTACCCTTTCGGTTGTGCGCCGTTTATATTACAAAGTGTTGGAATTGAGGGAGATCAGGCGCGAGATGGGCCGGTTGCGCGAGGAGATGCGCCAGCCGGAAGACGAAGACTGACCTTCGCCTGTTGATTTACCGAATATCCGGAAAACAGTTCAGGAATCAGGCGTTGCGGCCGAAGTTCCCAGTAATGAAGTGATGCCCTCGGGGGCAGCAAAGCTCAGGGTCTGTCTCGTCGGCCAAGACCGAGAAGGAGTTTATTTTTACCATGGAAAAAATGATCGCAAAACTTCAAAACAAGGACCTCACGCTGGGTGTTCTGGGACTGGGTTACGTGGGGTTGCCCCTGGCCGTTTCCTATGCGCAGGCCGGATTCAAGGTCCTGGGTTTCGATCTTTCCGTGCCCAAGGTGGAATCCCTGGGCAAGGGGCAGAGCTACATCATTGACGTGACGTCGGCCGAGTTGAAGGAAGTGGTGGACAAGGGGTTGCTTTCCGCGACCACCGACATGTCCCGGCTCAAAGAGGTGGACAGCGTCAACATCTGTGTGCCCACGCCGCTGGGAAAAACCGGAGACCCGGATATTTCCTACATCCAGTCCGCTGTGGATGCCATTGCTCCGGCTTTGCATGACGGCATGCTCATCATCCTGGAGAGCACCACCTACCCGGGAACCACCGAGGAAGTCATTCTGCCCCGTCTGGCCGAAGGAGGCAAAGAGGTGGGGAAGGACTTTTTCCTGGCCTTCTCGCCCGAGCGCGTGGACCCCGGGAACCCCACCTATCATACCAAGAACATCCCCAAGGTGGTGGGCGGCGTGACCCTCAACTGCACCGAGGTGGCCAAGAGCCTCTACAGCCAGGTGATGGACACCGTGGTGCCCGTTTCCTCGGTGAGAGTGGCCGAGACGGTCAAGTTGCTGGAAAACACCTTCCGCAGCGTCAACATCGGTCTGGTGAATGAGATCGCGCTGATGTGCAGCGACATGGACATCGACGTCTGGGAAGTCATCGAGGGGGCGGCCACCAAGCCCTTCGGCTTCATGCCCTTCTATCCAGGGCCTGGTCTGGGTGGGCACTGTATTCCCATCGACCCCTTCTACCTGTCCTGGAAGGCCAAGCAGCATGGCAGCGAGACGCGCTTCATCGATCTGGCGGGGCAGGTCAATGGATTCATGCCCAAGCATGTCCGCAACCTGGTCACCCTGGGATTGAATGATCGGTCCAGGTCGGTCAAGGGCAGCCGCATCCTGGTGGTCGGCGTGGCTTACAAGGCGGCGATCGATGACCTGCGGGAATCTCCGGCCCTGGATATCCTGAATCTGCTGCACGATCTGGGTGGTGATGTGCACTGGTACGACCCTCACGTGGGCGACTTGCCCGAGGGGATTCATGGCCAGCGCGTGGAAACCTGGGACCTGGAAACTCTCAAGACATTCGATGCCGCGGTGGTGGTCACCGCGCATCCCAAGGTTGATCATCCCCTCCTGCTGGAGGCCGATCTGCTGGTCGTGGACACCCGAAACGCCCTGAAGGGGCACCAGTCCAGCAATCTGGTCAAGCTGTAGGCGGAAGGAATATCATGGCGAAGTATCTGGTCACCGGGGGAGCCGGTTTCATCGGCTCCCATCTGGCTCGTGAACTGGTCCAGCGCGATCACGAGGTGGTTGTGCTGGACAACCTGTCCACCGGGAATGTCGGCAACATGGCCGATTTCCGGGAGCGCATCCGTTTCGTGGAAGGTTCGATCACGGATCTGGACACCGTCCTGGACTGCTGCCAGGGGGTGGACTGTGTTTTTCATCAGGCTGCCCTGCCCAGCGTCCCGCGCAGTGTTGCAGATCCCATCCTGAGTGACGAACAGAACGTGGGGGGAACCATGCGGGTGTTCTGGGGAGCTCACCAGAGTGGAGTGCGGCGGGTGGTTTACGCGGCCAGCAGTTCCATCTACGGGGACACCGAGGAACTGCCCAAGCACGAGGGTATGCAACCGAAACCCATGTCTCCCTATGCGGTGAACAAGCGGGTGTCCGAGCTTTACGGGTCGGTGTTCAACAATCTTTATGGTCTGAATACCATTGGCTTGCGGTATTTCAACGTGTTCGGTCCGCGGCAGGATCCCAACAGTCAGTACGCGGCCGTGGTGCCCAAGTTCATCACCCGGTTTCTCGATGGGCAGTCTCCCATCATCCACGGGGATGGGCAACAATCCCGTGATTTCACCTTCGTGCAGAACGTGGTGGAAGCGAATATCGCGGCCTGTGATTCCCGTCCGGAAGCCGGCGGGCGCAGCTACAACATCGCCCTGGGGGGACGGATCACCGTGGAGGACCTGTGCCTCAAGATCCGTGATCTGATCGGCGTGGATATTGAGCCGACCTATGACGCTTCCCGGCCCGGTGATGTGCGCCACAGCCAGGCAAGTATTGATCTGGCCCGGGAATTCCTTGATTATGCCGGAAGTGTCAGCCTGGAGGAAGGGCTGGCCCGAACGGTGACCTGGTACCAGGAAAACCATATCCCCAGTGGAGAGTGACGATGCGAGACATGGCCAAGACAGTCCGGAGGGAGCCCCAGCGCCAGCGTGGTCTGGTTCTGTTGCTGATTGCCCTGTTGATGCCCCTGCAGGCCCTTGCTCAGGCCAATGGCCCCGCCACCACCTACCGCCTGGTCAACGGTGACCAGGTGCAACTTTCGGTGCCGGGACGTCCCGATTTGACCCTGGCTCTGAGCGTGGATGGCAACGGCCGGGTCCCCATTCCCCAGGTGGGTGATGTGGCCCTGGCAGGTCTCACGGTGGCCGAAGCGGAACTCGTGCTCCGTCAGCGGTTGCGTCTGTTCGACCCGTCGGTGGACACCGTGCAGTTGACCCTGGCTTCCCAGGGCACGGGTGTGCGGATCTACGTGATTGGTGAGGTGGGGAACACGGGGGAATACAGCTTCAACACTCCGCCTTCGCTGTGGGACGTCTTGCGCGCCGCTGGTGGCCCTGGCGAGGCGGCCAACCTGAACCAGGCCCGGGTGGTTCGGGAAGCAGCGAGCGGCACTCAGGTTTCAGAGCTTGATCTCTCGGGTATCATGACCGGTGCGGGTGTGCCAACATTCGAGCTTCGCAATGGGGACACGCTGGTGATCCCGGCCACGCTCGAAGGAGTTTCCTCGGTGGCCAGCAGTGCCGGGGTTCAGGTCTTTGGTGGGGTCGAAGTGCCCACCGTGGTCCCGATCAAGGAGCCCACGCCGTTGCTCGACGTGATCATGCTGGCGGGATCGCCCAGCGATGACGCGCTCTTGAATCAGATCTGGTGGGTGCATCGCTCGGGCGAGGAACTGACCTCCCGGAAGATCAACCTGGAGAAGTTCATCAAGGATGGCAATCCCCTGGGCAATCCCCTGGTTTATCCCGGCGATGCAGTGCACGTGAAGTTTCATCGCGAAAACTGGTTCCAGCGGAATCTTCCCCTCATTCTCAGCACTGTCACGGCGATGACTACCCTCTGGCTGGCCTACGACCGCGCTCAGGAATAGGCTTCAGGCACAGGATGGATATGAGGACCGCGGGGACTACCCGCGGTCTTTTTTTTGTTCCCCCGCAGTGAAGAAGCGTGATCTGAAGCCGAGCGAGAAGCCCAGGCCAATCACCACGGCCAGCCACAGAGTGAACAGCCGGACAATGAGAGCCACGGTGGCACCGGTGGCCGCATCCAGACCCAGACTTTGCAGGAGGTAAATGATGGTGGCCTCGGTGCCCCCGAGGCCACCAGGCAGGAAGGACAGGGAACCGACCAGGGTGCCGGCAGCATAGGTGAAGACGGCGTCCGGGGTGGGAATACCCCAGCCCAGACCCCGGCAGGCAAGCCAGAGGCCCAGGCATTCGGC
Source organism: Candidatus Krumholzibacteriia bacterium (assembly GCA_036351155.1). GTDB lineage: Bacteria > Krumholzibacteriota > Krumholzibacteriia > LZORAL124-64-63 > LZORAL124-64-63 > LZORAL124-64-63. The sequence goes on from JAZBOO010000327.1 coordinate 26,324, forward strand.
CATCCAGGCGACCACCGAGAGAAGGGAGTAGCCAGCGAATGGAACCGGGCGGAAAAGGGTTTCCAGGGTGCTCAGGGAATCGTCCAGGGCCAGGTGCTGGTCCCGCAACAAGGGAGCCTTGCCCAGCTTGTTCAGGAGCCAGGCGCGAATCCTGGCGTTGTGCAGAACCAGCAGGACCGCGGGAACGGAGGCCGAGAGAATCAACCCGGGGCCCAGTCCTGCATAGCTGGCAGGCCAGGTGGCCAGTCCGATGGCAGCGAGAATCAAGACGGCCAGAAAATCATAGACCCGTTCGGCCAGGACCACGGGCAAACCCTTGGCCAGAGGAATCCCGAACTTTTCCCTCATGATGGCGGCCTTGAAGACTTCTCCCACCTTTCCGGGGGTGATGACCATCACGTAGGCCGAAAAATATAGCCCAAGGGAATCCCGGAGGGGAAGCTTCAGGCGCACCTGGTCGAGGTAGAGGTGCCAACGAAAAAAGCGGAGTCCGTAGTTCAGCAAAGAGAGGAACGCGAGTCCGAGGAAGTAGGAGGGAGGGAAGCCGGCCAGCTGGGTTTTCAGATCCTCGAAACCAACCCAGAGGCCCACGAGGGCATAGATCACCACGGCCAGGATCACGATAAAAAAACTGTTTCTAAGGGTATGCGGGGGCAGTTTCATGAAAACACTGAACTCCTGGTTCCCGGGGAAGACAAAGGTTTTTCAACATCATGCCTGCAGGACAATGTGTAAAATAAAGATGTCTTTATGTCCTGTGCCGGGAGTTTCTACCGATGACATCATGTCTGACAACTCTTTATCCTGCAGGGAATTTGATCGGTCCCAATTTGGTGATGATTCAGATTCGGTGAAGTTAATCAAATCGCAAAAAATTCTGTTGCAGTTGGAGGGCAATTGGTGTAGAATCTGGTTCATGGTCAGTGATTCGGGGGAAGCGCTTACCGCATTCATTAGGCAACGCATCAGTTTCTAGGGGAACAGCCTGGACAACATCCAGCTAGGTAGGATTCTACATGCGGAACAATTCGTTTTTCAACCGATTTGACGGGCCGGTGTCCGGTGCGAGGAATGGAGACAGTAATTCTCCGGATTTCCATATGTCCTCCACTTTTTCGACTCACGGCGGTTCCGCTGCCCTTGCGCAACCTCGATTTGTTGAGGCCGCTCCTGCCTTTCGTCCGGCTGGCGGGCAGACACTCGTGCCCATGGATATGCGACTGCCTGGCCCGGTGTACCTCAAGCTGAAGCGTGTTTTCGACATCGTGGTCTCCCTGGCGGCCCTGGCGGTCTTCGGGCTTTTTCTGCCCTTGCTGGCTCTGTTGATCAAGCTCGACAGCCCCGGTCCTGTGTTTTACAGCCAGGAGCGGGTGGGGATCAATCGTCGTCAGCGTCACCGGCGTGGTGCCGAGCGTCAGAGCAACGATCGCCGCAAAATCCTGCGGCCCGGGAAGTCTTTCCGGGTGCACAAGATCCGGAGCATGCGGACCGACGCCGAGGCCAAGGGTGCCCAGTGGGCCACCAAGAACGACAGCCGTATCACCCGCATGGGCCGTTTCCTCCGGAAAACCCGGATCGATGAACTGCCTCAGTTTTACAATGTGCTCAAGGGTGAAATGAGCCTGATCGGACCGCGGCCCGAGCGCCTGGTCTTCGTGCATCAGCTGGAGAAAGACATTCCGGATTTCCGGGATCGTCTGCTGGTGAAGCCCGGGATCACGGGTCTGGCCCAGGTGATCAACGGTTACGATGACAGCATCGACTCGGCCCGACGGAAGGTCGAGCTGGACAAGAAATATATCAACAGTGCCGGGTGGCCCCAGGATATAAAAATCCTGGCCTCGACCGTGGGAGTTGTCATCAAGGGGGAGGGCGCTCTCTGACCTCGATATTGCGCCCGGTACTCGGCCCGCCACCTTCATGGTGGCGGGCTTTTTTTGAGGTCTGAACGAATCCTCCTTGCGACCCGCTACCTTACCGATGATAATCCCGAGCATGAAACCTGTACTGCTGGTCATCGATGACGAAGAGGCCATTCGCCTCTTTCTGGAAGCCACCCTGGAAGACGAGGGCTACGAGGTCGTGACCCACGGTCTGGGGCAGTCTGCTCTGGATGATCTGGACAAGATCAACCCTGATCTGGTTCTCCTGGATTTGATGTTGCCGGATATGAGTGGCATCAAGGTCCTGGAACAGATCAAGTCGAGGTTGCCGCACGTCTGCGTGATCATGGTCACCGCCTACGACAAGACCGATTCGGCCGTTCAGGCCATGAAACTCAATGCCTATGATTACGTGAGCAAACCCATCCAGCTGGAACAGCTGTTCAAGGTGGTGGCGCGTGGTCTGGAGGAGTCCCGGGAAGCGCGGGCCATGTTCAAGGCCACCAATAACTCCGACCTTTTTCGCGGAATCGCCGACCAGGTTCCCA
>JAZBOO010000328.1:0-5890 GCA_036351155.1 Candidatus Krumholzibacteriia bacterium
CAGCAGCGAAATGACCGCGCGCATGGATTGCTGGTACTGGACCTTGTCGCGGGTGGCATTGTAGCTGCGTCCACTGGTGGTCATGAATCCCATGACCACGCCCAGCACCACCCCGAAAATGGAGATGGAGATCATCATCTCGACGAGGGTCATGCCGCGTCGATCGAGGGCCGGCAGTTTCGCGTGGTGGTTCATCTTGATCATCTTGCCGCTCCTTTCTTCAACGCATGCTCATGAGGTCAGCCACGGTGATGGTCTGGTTGGCACCGCCACCGGTCCAGGTGGTGGTCACTTCGACCCGGTCCAGGCCGAAGGACACGTTGGTGACCCGCGCCCGCCACTGGATGTTGCCCACCTGGCCCGAATCGGGCACGGCATTGCCGAACCCCAGGCCCTTGATGCGTTCCAGCTGGGACTGGGCCACGTTCAGGCTGGACGTGTACATGTCCGACTCCTGAACATCCTGCCGCGCCTGATGCTGGATCACGGCCAGTGGGATGATGCCCACCGTCAGGATCATCAGCACCATGAGGATCTCCACCAGGGAGAACCCCTCGCGGTCCGGAAGGACGCGGGACAATCTGGCGAGGAATACTTTTTTAAAACTCATGATCAGGGCACCTCCACGATGCCGGTGGGCAGGACGCGAATCTGACGGGACTGACCGTGTCCGTTCATGGTGAAGGTCGTGTCGTCCGCCATGCCCCAGGGGAAAAAGAAGGTGTCCTGGGCCATGTCCAGCTGAGGTCCGCCGTCGAAGTTCATGGTCTTGAAGACGCGTCCGCTGGCCGGATCGCGCAGCACATAGCCCGCCTCGGTGCTGGCAAACTGCAGCACCACACCATTGGCAATGGACAGGGAGCGCGCATACTGGAGGTCGGCCGCCAGCTGGTCGGCCTGGGTTTGCAGCCGGCTGGACTGCAGGTACTTCACCATGGGCGGCGTGGCAATGGAGGCCACGATGCCCAGCAGAAGAACCACGATCATCATCTCCACCAGGGAAAAGCCCGACCGACAGCCCGGGCTGCGCCGCAAATTTTTCCCTGTGGAAGCTTGACTCATTGTCATCGCCTGAATCCCCCAAACCCTTGGTTATCCGCGTTTGAGGCCCATTTCCCCGGTTGAAGTACCGCATGGAGACACTGCCTCAGGGGCGATAGAGCAAAGCCCATGCCATGGGCCTGTTGCTGCTGATCCCTGTTATTTCAGGGTCTGGGAGGGGTTTCGGCAGATTTGACGGGGAAGTTTAGGCAAAATGCAAAAGGGAACCCCCGGGATGGGGGCTCTTTGCAATGAATGGGAGGAAATCCTGTGCTGATGAGCAGGGTTTTGCAAACGGTGGGCCCAACCCCTGGCCGGGGATTATTCGGGAGAATTTTCCGCCCGCTGCACACCTTCCTGCTTGAGCAGTCGGTTCAGTTCCTCGTCGTTCAGGCGCAGGGTGGCCAGGCACATGTCGGCCTCGAACGTCTGCTCGAGAACGGCCCCGGTGCGATGAAACGTGCTGAGGCAGTGCAGGTGCACAATGGGCACCTTGACCCGGCAGATGGATTCCGCCCCAGCCATGATTCCCAGGATGGCATCGCGCAGAGCTTCGGCCCCCCCCGACCGCTTGGCCGACACGAATATCGCCTCCGGATACAACCGGCGGTACTTGTTGCAGAACAGTTCCTCGTCCACCAGGTCCATCTTGTTGAACACCATCAGCGTGGGTTTCTCGTCGGGCACGATCTCGCGCAGCACCCGGTTCACCGAGTCGATCTGATGATCAGGATCGTCGCTTCCCGCGTCGACCACGTGGAGCATCAGGTCAGCCTCGCGCACCTCTTCCAGGGTGGCCTTGAAGCTCTCCACCAGGTGATGGGGAAGACGCCGGATGAACCCCACCGTGTCGGTCAGCAGGAAGCGACGCCGCTCGTCGGTTTCGACCCGGCGGGTGGTGGCATCGAGGGTCGCGAAGAGCTGGTCCTTGACGTAAACCCCGGCCCCGGTGATACCGTTCATCAGGGTGGACTTGCCCGCGTTGGTGTAGCCCACCAGGGCGGCCTTGAAGGTGCCCTCGCGCGAGCGGACCTGGGTCTGGCGATTGGTGTCGATATCCTTCAGCGCCTTGCGCAAGGTGGCAATGCGCTTGTTCAACATGCGGCGATCCGATTCCAGCTGCGTTTCACCCGGGCCTCGGGTGCCGATGCCGCCGGCCTGCCGTTCAAGGTGAGACCACAGCCGGGTCAACCGGGGCAGCAGGTACTGCAGCTGCGCCAGTTCCACCTGCATCCGGGCTTGCCGGGTGCTGGCGTGGCTGGCAAAAATATCGAGGATCAGTTCCGTCCGGTCGATGACATTGACATCCAGCGCCTTTTCCAGGTTGCGGCCCTGGGCGGGGGACAGGTCGTTGTCGAACACCACCAGGTTGGCCCCTGTTTCCTCCACCATTTCCTGCAGGTCTTCCAGCTTGCCCTTGCCCAGGTAAACACCGGGGGCCGGGCGGTGCCGGTTCTGTTCCAGCTGACCCACCACATCGGCTCCGGCGGTGTCGACCAGGCGCGCCAGTTCGGGAAGGTCGGTCATGCCACCGAGGCCGCCGGTCCAGGCATCGGGAAGGTTCACTCCGACCAGCACCGCGCGGTCGCGCGGCGTTTCGGTCACGAAACCCGTGCCGTCGTGCTGGCTATTTTCCGGTTGTTGACCCATACGCGGTCAGATCCCTTCTTCGATTTCAAGGCTCCACTGTTCCCAGTCGGCCATGTGCTGCTGCAGTTCGGTTTCGATGGCGGCGATGCGTTGCCCCAGGGCGATGCGGCGGTCGTTGGCCAGGTCGGCCAGCGCCATCTCCTGCAGAGCCTCTGCTTTCTCGTCTTCCAGGGCCAGGATTTTCTCCTCGGCATCGTCGATCCAGCTCTGGCGCCTCTGCTGCTCGTTCTTGCTCAGGGGAGTACGGCCGCCTGAACTTCCGGTTTCCTTTTCCGCTGCGGGGGCGTTCCGAGGGGCTGCCGGACGCTGGCTTTCGGCCTCGGCCTGCAGCTGGCTGTTCCGGTGCCTCACATAATCGGCATAGTTGCCCAGATGGACCACCAACTGACCGTCGGCCTGGACCGCCTCGGCTGCCGGGGGAAACACCAGCAGCTTGTCCACGATCTTGTCCAGAAACCGCCGGTCATGGCTGACCACGATAAGCGTTCCCGGATATTCGGCCAGAGCAGCCTCCAGGGATTCGCGGCTGCGGATGTCCAGATGGTTGGTCGGCTCGTCCAGCAGGAGGGTGTTGTGGCCCTCCTTGATCAGGCGCAGCAAGGCCAGCCGCCCTCGCTCCCCACCGGACAACCGGGCCACCTGGCGATCGAACAGATCTTCCCCGAAACCAAAAGCCCCCAGGAAAGAGCGCAGTTCACCCAGGGTGGCGCGCGGGTCCACCGATTGCATCTCGGCCAGCACGGTGTTGTGGTCCGACACCGTGGTCAACTCCTGGTCGTAGTAACCCAGGTCCACGTTGTGGCCCAGGACCACCTTGCCCCGGTCGGGCACCGCCTTGCCCGCCAACATTTTCAGGAGGGTCGACTTTCCACAGCCGTTGGGCCCCACGATGCCCAGACGCTCCCCCCGCGACACATGCAGCTGCAGGTCCTTGATGAGGGCCCGTTGCGCGAAACCCTTGCTCAGGTTCTCCAGCTGGAACACGGTACCCCCGCTGTTGCGCACCGGCTCGAGATGGAAGCGGAACAGCCCCGGCTCGGCCGTGGGGCGTTCCAGTTTCTCTTCCTTGGCCAGCTGCTTGCGTCGGGCCTGGGCCTGCTTGGTTTTCTGGCCTTCGAGGTTGCGGCGAATGTACTCCTCGGTCTGCTTGATCTTCGACTGCTGACGCTCCCAGGACGCCAGATCCTGGGCGTAGCGCAGGGCGCTTTGCTCGTCGAAGAAGGAGTAGTTGCCGCTGTAGCTGATCAATCGGCCCCGGTCCAGGTGCAGCGTTTTGCGGGCCACCCGGTCCAGGAAATGCCGGTCATGAGACACCAGCACCACCGCCCCCGCGTACTGGTCCAGGTAGTTCTCCAGCCACTCGCAGGATTCCAGGTCGAGGTGGTTGGTGGGCTCGTCCAGCAGCAGCAGGTCGGCACCGGACAGCAGCACCGCGGCCAGCGCGGCGCGGCGGCGTTCCCCACCGGACAGTTTTTCGATGGGGCGTTCCCAGGTTTCGGGCAGCAGGCCGACACCCCGCAGGGCCGACTCCAGCCGGGCCTGCACCGCATACCCATCCAGGCGCTCGAACTCGGCTTGCAGGCGGCCCTGATGTTCGATCAGCGCATCATGGTTTTCCGGCTGGGCCGTGGCAATCTCGGCCGCCACCTGGGCCAGGTCACTTTCCAGCCCGCGTTCTCGGGCAAAGGCCAGACCCGCCACCGTCTCCAGCAACACCCCATGGCCCAGGCTTTCGGGATCGAGAGTCGATTCCTGGCGCAGCATTTCCAGCCGGGCCGACCCCATGATCTGCCGCGTGCCGCCCTGCAACTGCAGCTGACCCGCCATGGCGGCCAGCAGGGTGGTCTTGCCGGCGCCATTGGCTCCCACCAGAGCGTACTTCACCCCCGGATGCAGGGCCAGGTTGACGCCGCGGAGGATCTTTTCTCGCCCGTAGTCGAAGTGGGCGTTGGTCAGTGAGAGCAGGGCCAAGGGGGCTCCTTGAAGGGGTTGAAGGTAGAATTCCCGCACCGATCCCCACCGGAAAGGATCAGGATGTCCTCGTCGCTACGCTCCTGCGGAGTACCTGATCCTTTCCGGTGGGGATCGGTGCAGGAAATCTGCCTCAACCAAGCTCTAGGAGGGGCGCCCTTGGCCCGCTCGCACTGGGCAACGCCCACTTCTCAGCTATCGGGTTGACAGAACACTAGTTCATACTTTGGAGGTTCATACGTAAGGAGATATAGAGGGTTAGAACAACGCCCACCACGGCTCCGGTTAAAATAGCGAAAGGTGACACATATGGCCCCCACTCGGCCGTCATGCTCTCCACCTCTTCGAAGGCGACAACACTTGCTTTTGTCCCGTAATTGCTCGGATTCCCTATCGTCACCGATTCCAGGTCGAATTGCACCACCCGTCCCTCAATTGATTCGCCGGTCTTCAGGTTGATCTTGATATCCATCACGGTTGTCAAGGGCTCCATTTCCTCGCCTTGAGGACCGTCCGGGATATTTTCGAGGCCAGGAAATCCGATGACCCGCACACTGCTACATCCTGCCAAGAAAGCGATCATTGTCAGAGCAAAGGCGAATTTTCGGATCATTAAAATGACGGAACCTCCACCATGAATCCACCAGCTCCTGTCTCGGGTACCCGTCTTGGCCAAATATCACACCGGCCAGGAGGCGTTCTGCAGCACCACACGGTAGCCGTCCGGATCCGCAAACGTTTTTCCCTGCACATCCCAGTAGGGATTGAAGGATGGGACGGGTTTGGCGCCAAAATCGAGGAGGCGTTGAACCGCCGCATTCCACATTTCCCCATCGGGCAGGTAGAACACCAGAAGGTTGTCTTCCGTGGGCGCCGGTCCCACCGTGTGCCCCCGCTTTCGCGTGAACTCCAGGTGGTAGGCCGCCTCGGAGTGGCCCAGCATGACTCCGTCGAACCCTTCGTGGTCCTGGAACTCACCCAGCACCACAAAACCCAGACCCTCCCGATAAAACCGCACCACTTCCTCGAGCTGATCTGTGGGGCGGGCCACCCGCAGATGGGCCCCCATCAATCCCTTGTCCGGCTTCACGAATCTCTCTTCTCCGTGCTACGCTGCAAGCGACGCAGCATGGGCATGAACAGCATGGCCATTGCCAGGGGACGAAACCACCGGTCCACGAAACGCCCCGGAGGCGTACCCTCCCGGGTCAACATCGCACCCACCCAG
>JAZBOO010000329.1:0-14083 GCA_036351155.1 Candidatus Krumholzibacteriia bacterium
ACTGGTGACCGAGATTGTCGCCGGATCAGTGGTACCGGTGGTGCGCACCGCCGTGAAAGTGAAGGTCCCGGCCACATGGTCGGCGTCCAGGGCGGTCACGTTGATGGTCCCGCTGCCTATCTCGTCGGCGGCCTGCCAGGTGGTCCCATCCAACGCTTGAACGGTACATACCACAGGAGAGGTGTCGCCCACGCTGTAGGTCCCCGTGGCGCCGCCCACCCAGCCAATGCCCACGGTCCAGCCGGAACTCAGGTTGGTGGCGCCCACTCCGATGATTCCGCTGTTGTTGACCGCCGTCACGGCCTGCCCGGTCCATGATTCCCCGTTGATGGTGGCCGAAACCGTCCCGGTTTCCCCGCCGCCACCACCGCCGCCGCCGGGGTTGGTGGGATTATCATCGTCGCCCCCACAGCCGGCCACGGCCAGCACGCCCATCAGCAAGAAGGCCAGGGTCAATTGTTTCATGGAATTTGTTGAACTGGATAACTGGGCGATCCTGCGCATGGAAAAACTCCCTCAGGTTTGGAAATGCTCGTCTTCGCTTTCCCCCTCACCACACATCGGCGCAGATACTACGCCAAGGTGAAGTCTCAAAACAAGATAAAATAGATCTTGTTTGTGAATCTGATTTTCCAGCTGGTTGAAAAACCTGGTCATGGGCATTTCAGCGACTGAAACCACCCAGAGGCCCGTAGTAGCTCGCGCCCAGTGGGTCCAGAGCCGCGCGAACCTCGGCAGTGGGCCTGCCATAGACCGAAAGGCAGGTCGGCTCGAAGCACGCGAAAAACCGCTCGGCGAACAGAGAACCGAAATTCCCGGCATGCGCCAGAGCCGCTTCCGAATCGGTGTAGCGCTCGTGGATGTGGCAGGTCGTTCCGTCTTCGCCCAGATACCACTCGTATCCCAGGGCACCGGATTCTTCCAGCGTGCTGGCCACCATTTCCCCCATCAAGGCCCGGACAGTGTCAAGCTGGCCGTCCCTGACGGTGAGCTGGAGATTCCATGAAACTTCTCGCGACATCAGCATCCTCCTGGTGGCCGGTTGTGGCCCTTGTTTCAAACACCTAAAGCTAGAAATCCACGTCGAATGTCCCGCCAGTGACCGTGATGGTTTCCGGTTCGGCACTTCCGGTGATGCGCTGCGCCGTGAAAGAAAAAGTCCCCACGGCATGCGTGGCATCGAGAGCCGTCACGGTGATGGATCCGCTTCCCATGCCGGCCGAAGCCTGCCAGGTGGTCCCATCGCTTCCGATCACGGTGCCGTTGGCCACCGTCCCCATCCCGAAGGTGTAGGTGGACGCCCCCGTATCCTGCCAGCCCAGTCCGATGCTGGAAAAAGCTCCCGCTTCGCTGGCCCCGATTCCGACAATACCACTGTTGTTGATCGCCTGAACCGCCACGGCATTCCAGGCTTGACCATTCACCGTGGCCGAGACCCCCGCGGACTGATTGCCACCGCCCCCGCCGGGATTGGTGGGATTGTCATCATCGCCACCGCAACCGGCCACGGTCAGGATTCCCATCAACAGGAATGCCAGTGTCAGATTTATTTTCGAGCCAAAGGGCCTTGTAATTCTTCGCATGAGAATCCCCCTCAATGGACAGAATGGTTGGTTGACCTCCACACCTCCCGGTCCACACCTCGAGGAGGGGATTTTACGTCAAAGAGCTGAGCAAAAACAAGATAATTTCAATCTTCTTTGGGGGAAATTTTCCAACGGGTTGGAAAAATCTACAGAGGAAAACGTACAGAATACTGGCCTACTTACACCGGAATACAAAAATTTGACGGAACACCAGGACATCATCGGGAGAAGGCGATGGCCCTCTGAACCTGGAGTCCCGGCCCCTGGGCAGGTTATGCCCACCCGGGGCCCGGTCCTCCCTCCCTCAGTAAATCGGCCGATCTTTCAGACGCCAAGGGCCGCCTGATTCGCTGGCCACCACGCGCCGGCCCAGCATCCAGGCCACCACGCCCACCAGTCCGGCAATCCAGGTGTTGACGTGGTGGATGCGCAGTGGGGGAATCAGCGCGGCCACCAGCAGAGCCAGGCCCAGAATGTTCGCGGTCAAGCCACGGCGGGAAGCGGTGTGCCAGAGCGAGGTGCCCAGCACCGCGATCACCGCACCTGCGGCCACATTGATCCAGGCGGTGGTGCTGGGGTCGTAGTGCAGGAAGGCGGTCACGACCAAGCCCAGGCCCAGGATTTCGAGGATATGTCCTTTCCACATGGCGTTCCTCCCCTGTTCTGCAAAAACTGCGTGTCCATGTTGCCGCGGACACAAAGGTTGTTGCATTTCGTGTACCTGGGCAGGTGCTCACCATGAACCCGGCAACATCATATAGAACAAGAGAATACGAAAAGCTGTGGAAGCTTCGACTGGACCAACGGGGCAATTTCGCAATAACAGGCAGTCCACACCGTAGCAAAGTCGATACGATCAATCCGAGTCGCTTCGGGACCTTCCATCCCGCTTGGGCAAGGTGATGCCCAGCCGCCGCACCCGACGCAGCAGGGTGGTCTTGTGGATGCCCAGCTCATCGGCGGTTTGCTGTCGATTGCCGTTGTTTCGTTCCAGCACTTCCAGCAGGAAGGTGGCTTCCAGGTCGGCGAATTCCCGGGCGGGAGATCCGCGTTTCACCTTGCCTTCCTTGCGTCGCAAATGGTCAGGCAGGTGATCAATCTCGATCTCTGGACCCGGGCAAAGCACAAACGCGTGCTCCACGATGTTCTCCAGTTCCCGGATATTGCCGGGGTACTCGTAGGTCAGAAGAATTTGCAGGGCCGAACGGGAAATCCCAGCCAGCTGCTTTCCCCGCTGCTGCGAAAGGCGATCGAGGAAGGCCTGAACCAGCAAGGGAATGTCCCGCTTGCGATCCCGCAAGGGCGGCAATTCCAGACTCAGGACATTGACCCGATAGTAGAGATCCTTGCGGAACTTCTTCTCTTCCACCAGCTGGAGCAAGTTGCGGTTGGTGGCGGTGATCACCCGGACATCGGCGGTGATCGCCTTGTCGTCACCCAGCCGTTCGTAGACATGATCCTGCAGGAAGCGCAGGAGCTTGACCTGCATGCTCATGGGCATGTCGCCAATTTCGTCGAGGAAAATGGTGCCGCCTTCTGCCGCGGCAATACGCCCCTTGCGATCCCGCACCGCCCCCGTGAAAGCTCCGGCCCGATAGCCAAAAATTTCCGATTCCAGGAGGGTTTCCGGCAATGCCGCACAGTTGACCGTCACCAGGGGCCCCTTGCGGCGTGGACTGAGACTGTGCAGAGCCTTGGCGATCAGGTTCTTGCCCGTGCCGGTTTCCCCGTGCACCAGGACGCAGCTTTCGCTGGCCGCCAGCGTGGGCAAAATTTCGAAGAGATGCTGCATCTGAGGGTCGTTGGTCACGATATCGGCGAAGGGATGATGGTGCTCCACATCGCGCACCAGATTGCGCACCCAGTTCATGTTCCGGAAGGTTTCCACCCCGCCAATGACATTTCCCTGGGGATCCTTCAGCGCGGAACTGGAGATGGTCACGGGAATGCGCCGCCCCTGGACGTCGCGCAGATCAACCGCCAGGTTCACCACAGGCTGGTCATTGGCCAGGGTGTACTTCAAGGCGCAGCATTCATGGCAGATGTTCGCCCGCAGCACCTCATGGCACGGCTTGCCCATGGCTTCTTCGGCAGAAATTCCCAGGATTAGCCCCGCCGTTCTATTGAACGCGATAATTCGCATCCGGTCGTCCACGGCGAACACGCCATCAGACGTGCTGTCGAAGAGCAGTTCCATCAGTTCCGGAGGAACATTGGCGCCGATGTGAGACATCAGCGGTGGAGTGATGGGAGCAGGATCGTCCATGGTACGGCCCTCCCAGGTCGAATATCAGGTGGGGCGGTGGCCCGGACCCACAAGGTAGCGGGATCGCCACGGTGCCTCAAGATGGACATAGCAATAATGCCTTCCAGCCTGACCACCAATTCACCAAAATCTCCACCAAGGCACTGTCTCGCAAACACTTGAACACAAGACCACCACTGCTCACCTCTGGTATGAGTCATGCATTTATTCCAGCAAAGTATGGGATCTTTGCGATGGCGCACTGGCCCGGGAGGGGCTTGAACATGCAACAACTGAAAATCATCCAGGATCGCTTTGGCAGACTGTGGCTGGGACCGGAGAACACCGACCCCGACGAAGATCTGGCCAAGCAGGGCTGCTGGCGATGCCAAATCCCCCATCCCTTGTGGAGCGACTGGTTCCAGAAGGAACCCACCCCGGACCCCGAGGAAACGCCATCGACCGAGGGAAAGGTGGAATGTCATGAAAAGAATCCTCGTCGTGGACGATGAGCCCCACTTGCGCCTGCTCTATGAGATTGAGCTGGCACACGCCGGCTACTCCATTTTGACGGCAGCCAATGCCAGAGAATGCCTGGAATACATCCGCACCACTCCGATCGACCTGGTCATCCTCGATCTCAGAATGCCCGGGATGGACGGCGTCGAGGTCCTCCAGACCATCATCGCCCATCACCGCGGCTTGCCTGTGATCATTCATACGGCCTTCAGCAGCTACCGGGAAAACTACCTGACCTGGGGCGCCGTGGCCTATGTGGTCAAGTCCCCGGACCTGGAACAGCTCCTTGCCACCGTGGACCGGGTGCTTCACCCCAGGTCATCACATTCTCAAACCGCCAGAATCCCCGGGCCATCCGTGCCACGACCCCAAGAAAGGAGCGAACATGCTACACCGACTCCATGAAATCATGGCAGCCAATCGCGCTCATCTGGAAAACGAAGTTTATCTCCGGATGAACGTCGCGGAATACCTGAATGACCACCACCTGGATGAACAGATCCTGCGCCAACGGGTCGCCAGTCTGGTGGACTCTTTCCTGAAATCCCTCCAGGAGGGCCCTCAGATATTTGTCTCCTACATCGAGGACATCACCCTCGAGAGGATCGAAGAAGGCATTGCGCTGCACGAACTCCAGCTATCTCTGCAGGTGCTGGAGGAAAAGGCCTGGACCGCTGTGGTCGAGTCGATTCCCCTGACCGAACAGGTTCCCTGCCTGAGCCAGATCACCCTGACCATCGGCACGGCCAAGGACCACATTGCCCACATCTACCTGCAGCATCTCGAAAAGGCCGAGGCGGCTCTGATCCTGATGCAACAGAATGAAGGACTGGCGTTGAGCGAGGACGTGAACTGGCAACGAGGCACCGTGCATCCTCACCACGAGATGGCCTGAGTGCCGAGAGGCCGCACTGGCCCGGATTATCCGGGCTTGGGTGCGGCCTCATCCAGCTGTGCCATCTCCAGGTCATGATCATAGCAATAGGTGCCACAGTTCAGGCACCGCGTGGCCTCGTATCGCGCATCTTCCTCGTCGATGGTGCCTTCCACTTCCTTGAAGGTTCCCAGCCGATCCTCAAGGGTCACCACCGGTTCGTGGACCTTGGGCGTGGGCACCACTCCGACGATCGACTCGAACAGCGAGTCGGAAATCATCTCCGTTTGCCGGTCTTCCACCGGCGGAATCGCCCCCTCCATCATCGTGTAGTGGATGGATCGCGCCACATAACGGCCGGCGCCGATGGCCTCGACCATCAGCCCGGGCCCGGTGAAGCAATCGCCACAGGTGAAGATCCACGGGACATCGGTTTGCAGGGTGGATTCATCGGCGTCGATGGTGGTCCACCGCGTGACGGGCAATGCCGGCATACCTTCTTTTTCCAGGAAGTCCAGATTGGGCATCTGACCCACCGCCTCGACCACCAGGCTGCAGTCGATGACTTCCTCGCTGCCCTCCACCGGCACAGGGCGACGACGCCCACTGGGATCGGGCTCGCCCAGTTCCATGCGCTGAAGCTCCAGGCCCGTCACGTGCCCCTCGGCCGAGACAATGCGGACCGGGGCACTGAGGAACCGGAACCGGATACCCTCCTCCTCGGCCGCCACGATTTCGGCGGGATTGGCGGGCATCTCGTCACGCGACCGGCGGTACACGATGGTCACTTCCTCGGCGCCGGACCGCAGCGAGGTGCGCGCCGCGTCGATGGCCGTGTTACCGCCGCCGATCACCGCCACTTTCCCCGCCACCGGAATGGGCTCGTCGTGATGATACCGTTCCAGGAAGGTGATCCCGCTGACCATACCCTTCAAGCCCTCTTCGCCCAGGCCCAGGCCCCGGTCGGCCCAGGCCCCCACGGCCAGAAGCACGGCGTCGAAGCCATCAGCATGCAGGAATTCCAGGGTGAAGTCCCGCCCCAGAGCCACATTCGTGGTGGCCTCGATGCCCAGATCCAGAATACCCTGGATCTCCCAGTCCAGGATCTTCTTGGGCAAGCGGTACTCGGGAATGCCGTACCGGAGCATGCCTCCCAGGGCCGGCATCTTCTCGAAGATGGCCACCTCATGGCCCAGCCGGCGCAGGTAGTAGGCCGCGCTCAATCCCCCCGGGCCGCCGCCGATGATCGCCACCCGCTTGCCCGTGTCCGGCGCCACCGGGATGTGCAGACGCCCATGGTCCATCTCCCAGTCGGCCGCAAAGCGCTTCAGGTAGTTGATCGCCACCGGTTCATCGCCAATTTTCCGGCGACAGGCCAGTGCGCAGGGCTCGGGACACACCCGGCCCGTGCTCAGCGGCAGCGGATTGCTCTCCTTGACCGTCAACAGCGCCTCGGCATACTCACCATGCTTGATGTGCTCGATGTACTTGGGCACGTTGACCTGGGCTGGACACTTCTGCCGGCACGGCGCCAGACAATCGGTGTAACGGTTCCAGTGCAGGATCTTGGTCGTTTCCGAGATGATGGTGATGATCCCCTTGGGACAGGCCCGCGCACAGGCCCCACAGCCGATGCACCGCAGCGGATCAAACACCGGCAGCCCCTCGGGCCCCATGGTGATGGCCCCGAAGGCACAGGCCCGTACACAGGTGCCCAGGCCCAGGCATCCGTGATCACAGCGCAAGGGCCCCTGGTAAAGCAACACCGCCGCCCGACAATCGTCGAAACCCGAGTACTCGAATTTCTTGGTGGCACGCAATCCGCCCTGACAGTCCGGGCAGGCGATCTGGGGTTCGGTGCCGGACAGCTCCATGCCCAGGTAGGAGGCCACCGCCGTCGCCGTTTCCGTTTGCCCCACCACACAGGCATTCGGTTCGGCCTGACCCGTGACGATGGCCTCCGCACAGGCGGCGCAGCCCGCATAACCGCACCCCCCGCAATTGGCCCCGGGCAAAAGGTCGGTCACACCTTTCAGCCGGGGATCCTCATCGACGTGGAACACTCGAGCGGCCACGCCCAAGCCCACGGCCGCCACCGCGGCTAACCCACCCATGACTGCGGCCGGAATCCACATCTCGATCTCCTTTTCTACTGTCCCATACCTGCAAAGCCCAGGAACGCCAGCGACATGACCCCCGCCGTGACCAGGGCCACCGCGGTTCCCCGCATGGCCACCGGCACCGGCGACAGGAATAGCCTTTCACGCACCCCGGCAAAAAGCAGAATGGCCAGGGCAAACCCGGCCGCGCTGGCTGCGGAAAACACCGTGGTTTCCAGCAGGCCGTGGTCGTACTTGATGTTCAAAAGTGCAATACCCATCACGGCGCAGTTGGTCGTGATCAAGGGCAGGTAAATGCCCAGGGAGTCGTACAGAGCGCGGCTCTGCTTCTTCAGGAAAATTTCCACCAGCTGCACCAGGGCCGCGATCACAAGGATGAACACCAGCGTCTTCATGTACTCCAGATCCAGCGGCAACAGAAGGTGGTGATACACCAGCCAGGTGATCACCGAGGCCAGGGTGGCCACGAAGGTCACCGCCGCTCCCATTCCGCCGGCGGTACCCAGTTTTTTCGACACTCCGCAAAAGGGACAGTTGCCCAGGTACTGCGCCAGCAGGATGTTGTTCACGAAGATCGCGCCGATCACCATCATCAGGATGCTCATGGCCCACGCCCTCTAGGTTTGAATGAAAATTTCCCCGCGCCTTCTGCTCCAGGCATTCATCAAGCCCAGCAGAATACCCAGACACAGGAAGGCCCCCGGCGCCTGAACCATCAGGCCGAACGGCTCGAAGCTTTCGCCGAACACCGACATGCCGAACCAGGTGCCCGACCCCAGGATCTCGCGCAACGATCCCACCAGGCCCAGAGAGATGGTGAATCCCAGCCCCACGCTGATGCCGTCGGCCATGGAAATCAGCACCGGGTTGCGGGCGGCGAATGCCTCGGCGCGGCCCAGAATGATGCAGTTCACCACGATCAACGGAATGTAGATGCCCAGCTTCTGAGACAGGGGGAAGAAGAAGGCCTTCATGACCATCTCGACCAGCACCACCAGCGTGGCGATGACCACGATGTAGCTGGCAATGCGCACCTTGTCCGGGATCACCTTGCGCAGCAGGGAGATGAACATGTTGCTGAACACCAGCACGAAGGTGACGGCCAGCCCCATGCCCAGTCCGTTTTCCGCAGCCGAGGTCACCGCCAGTGAGGGGCACAGCCCCAGCACCAGCCGGAAGGGCGGCAAGTCGCGCCAGAAACCGTGGGTCAACGCCTGACGGAAATTCATGGCAACACCTCCGGCCCGGCCTGATCGGGAATGGCCGCAATCAGGGCCAGGATTTCTTCCTGGTGTTCCTTGATCAAGGCGGTCACCTGGTTGGTCCCGTCCACCATGGCCCGGGAAGAGAACGTGGCGCCGGTGATGGCATCGATGGCTCCCCCCTCGCCTCGCAACGCGGTCGCCTCATTGGCCGACAAGCCCTGCCACTGCTGACGGAATGCTTCCTTTTCCACCTGGGCACCCACGCCCGGTGTTTCGCCATGGGACACGATTTCCACTCCCAGCATCTGGTTGCGGGCCCGATCCAGCCCGATCATGATCACGATGTCGCCGGCGTACCCGCCGTGGCCGGGAGCCTCGACGGCCAGTCCCGACACCTCGCCGTTTTCCCGGGTGAAGAAGACCGGGTAGGATACCCCTCCCATGTCCACCATCACCTTGTTGTTCAGCAGCTGAGCGGCCGGCCGCCCGAACAGGCGTTCCAGGGCCGGCCCCCGGACGTAGAAGTCGCTTTGCTGCTCGATCCGCAACGCCAGGGCATCACGGACCCAGGCCAGAGCTCCGGCGCTGACCGAACAGATCACCACCAGCACCAGGACCAGTCGGCCGATCTCACGCATCGCGATCCTCCTCCTTCAAACCCGCCACCCTGGGCACCACCCGGTCCAGCAGGGGCGCGCACAGATTGATCAGCAACACCGCGAACACCGCGCCGTCGATATGAATGGAAAAAGCACGGATCAAGACCAGCAGGATGCCCCCCAGCAGACCATAGAAGAGCATGGGCCAGCGGTTGACGGGCGAGTTGGTGTGTTCCGGGGCCAGAAAAAACGCCGCCAGCATGGTGTTGCCCGCCAGCAGCTGAAAGACCGGCGAGCCGGTGCGGCCCGGTGCCGTCCACTCCAGCAACCAGGCACACAGCATCACGCCGGCCAGGAAACCCAGGGGCACCTGCCAGGGGATTTCCCGGGTCACCAGCAACAGCAACCCGCCCAGTGCCAGCCACAGGACCATGCCTGCGCCCGTGCCCGCCACCTGATGTCCCAGCAGCAGGTCCAGCTGGTCGTACGAGGCCATCGCCTCGGCCCCCAGGGTCTTGACCAGGCGCAGGGGCTCGACCATGGTCGATGTCCACGGAGCCCAGGCCAGCGAAGCGGTCAGATCCAGCCGCGCGGGCCACGACACCGCCAGCATGGCGTAAGCCAGAGCCACCGGGTGCACCGGATGCGCACCCCATCCCCCGAACAAGCGCTTGCCGATCACGATGGTCAGCAGACAGCCGATGACCACCAGCCACCAGGGCGCATTGACGGGCAGCAGCATGGCCAGCAGCAGGCCCATGACTGCGCTGCTCAGGTTGCCGGTTTCATCGCGTGACGGGAGCAGCCTCCCGGTCACCGCATCCAATGCCACAGACACGCCCACGGCCAGGGTCATGACCCTCAAGGCGTACCAGCCGTACACCCACACACTGGCCACGGCCGCCGGGGCCAGGGCCAGCAGCCACAGCAGCTGCATGCGCAGGAGGGTGCCCCCTCCCCGCAGGTGCGGATTGGCAGCCACATTCAGCAGACGGGGACTTGCCGCTTGATTCATGCCGACCTCCTGGCGTGCATGCGAGCCAGCTTGACCAGCTGCACCAGAGGGCGTCCCGCCGGGCAGACAAAGGCGCAGAGACCACATTCAAAGCACGCTTCGGGGTGATGGTTCAGAGCCTCGTTGAGCTGGTCGAACTCGGCGCAACGGCCAATCAGGTGGACCTGAAGATGGACCGGGCAGGCCCGGACACAGCGGCCACAATTGACACAGATCCGATTGACCTCGGCGGGGATATGCGCCTCGGGCAGCAAGTGGATGCCGTGCTGAAACTTGTCCACCGGGGTTTCGTCGGTGAAGAGCGCCACTCCGCGCATGGGACCGCCGGCCAGCACGCGGCCCGCCTCCTGGATGTCCAGGCCCACGGCGGCCAGCACATCCCTCACCTTGGTTCCCAGGGGCACACGCACCGTCACCGGACGCGGCGCCCCGACGCCGGAAATCGTCAAGGTCTTGCGGACCATGGGGCGACCTTCTTGGGCATCGTGGGCCGCCATCACGGCCTCGGCGGTCATCACGCCCACCCCCCGCGAGGTGTAGGGCGTGCGACCCGGCACGGTGACTCCCGTCAGCTTGGCCACCAGTGTGCGATCCAATCGATGGCGATACTGCTCCGACACCGGCAGCAGGTTCAGTTCAGGCCCGAGGTTTTCCTGGGCCCAGTCGATCAGGTGCTGGGGCACGGTCATCGCGATGGTTGCCCCGGGCGCCAGATCCCGCAGCAACCGCAACCCCTTGATCAAGGCCGGGGTCCGCTCCTGGATCAGGAGTTCCTGCACGTGCTGGGTGGGCTCCACGTCATGACCCAGGACCACCAGGTGTTGAAACACCTTCGCGGTCGGATCATCGTCTGTGGTCGTCCAGGGTGAAACCACTCCGCCGGCCCTGAGGAGCTGAAGACGAGTGGCCCGTCCCTGAGCCCGGGCGCACTCCGGATCGGGAGGCGAGTCCTCCGACTTCAGTCCATCGGCCTTGCGGATCACCACCGCGGCCACGTGGTCTCCCGCCGCCGTCCACACCCGCTGAATTTCCTGGACCGTCCCCGCCATGGAGGCATGGACACTGATCCCCCCTTCGGCCTGACCGATCACCTGATGGCGCCTCACCTTGTCACCCGCCTGAACCACCGGCGGTAGAACCAGCCCCTGGCGAAACTCGAGGGGTATGACCACCTCGTCCGGGTCGGGAATGTCCCGTATGCCCGGCTCACTGGCGGTGGGCACGGGAACACGGGCGGCCGGGGTGCGGAAAACGTCGAGTATGTTCATGGTCCTCTCTGTCCTCATTTCAGGTGGCAAACCGCACAGCGGGCATCGCCGGAAGATTCGGCAAATCGCGCCGGGTCCGTGACCAGATGGCAGGCGTTGCAGGCCAGGTGATAAATGTGAGCCGCTTCCTCGGCGTGGCATTCCCGGCAGGAGGCAGCCTCCTCGTCCGGGGCTATTTCATGGCAGGTGTCACACGCACGCTCGTGGAACTCGAGCAGCTCCTCGTGGCTGGCCGCCTCGGGGGTGTACTCCTCGTCATCATGGCAATCCAGACAATCGGCCACCGCTCCGGCCAGCTCGTGGTGACAATTCACACACCCCACGGCCGCCTCACCGTGACGCGCATGTTCGAACAGAACCGGCCCGCCATCGCTGGTCAGATAGAATCGGGTGCTGTCCTGCACCGGCATCCCGCGCAGGTAGCCGGTCACACCCAGCCCCACACCCACCAGCACCACCACGGCCAATCCCACAATCCCCCGCTTACTGGTCCGTTGACGCCTCATGCGTTCACCACTCCATGCTTTCGTCCAGAATCATCCGGTGTTCGTCGTCCGGGTCGATGCAATGCCAGGGACAACCCTGACGCATGCAGAAATAGAAGGGGACCCGCACCGTGGAAATGCCGACCATCATGCAGGCCACATGCGCATCACCCAGCTCGCACTTCCGCCCTTCCACCTTCAACGAGGCCTCGCAGGCGCTGCAACGCAGGTCGGCCACCTCCTTGCCGTCGGGCAGATGGATGTCGCTGCGGCGCTCGAACACATTCAGATAAGGGCTGAGTTCGACCCATCCGACGCGCCCCTCCAGAGTGGTGCTGGCCAGGTGAATCATGTTGTCCTTGATGAGACTTTCCCCGCAGTGTGGGCAGAAACAGCTCAGGTACGATCCCGACTTCAGAACCGTCCGGTCGTTGTACCGGTGCTGCCGCCAGACCGCCTCTTCCCAGCCTTTTTTACCTTTCTGACCATCCCTCCGCATCAGACACCTCGTTTCTTCAGGATTGGGTTCACCTGGGCGGTCCCAGGAAAGTGGGCGCGGCATCCTCGCAAAGGTCTTCCAGCTGTCGGACCATCTGTTGCAGGTCGGCCGCTTCCATGGGCGGCTCCGACCCCATCAACAGCTCGCCCAGCTCCGGACCCTGCTCTTGCATCACCTCGTAGGCATCGGCCACGCCGTCACACGCCAGCTGGAAACTCAGATTCACGTAGTCGTAGATGTGCTGCTGCTGGTGGGCCAGTTCCGGACAGGCCGACAGCCCTTTGACGATGATCTCACCGGCCCGCGTCAACGCACCCTGGACCTGTTCCACGGTAAAGCCTTCGCGATATCGACTCAGGGCGATGGCCCGGGCATACTGCCGCACCAGACGCTTGTCCCGGGCACGGGTGGCACTGATCAACACCTGGTAAACGAACATGATGGACCAGCGCAGGGCGTCGGGTTTGAGCTCCTGGTGACGGGGAAAGAGCTCCGCGTTCTGTGGCAGACGGATCTCCTCCACAATCCGGTCGACCAGCTGATCGCGCAGATTTTCCAGGTGGTGCACGATGACCAGGTTGGGCCGCTGGGGTGCGCGGCGCAGGGCTTCCTCGTTCCGCTGGCGCCAGACCTCGCTCTGGGCCTTCATGTTGTCCACCATCAGCAGCAACCGACGGTTGATGCTCAGCCGCGCCGTGGGCGTCCAGTCCAGTGCGGCATGGGTCCAGCCGGCATCGACCAGGAGTTTCTTGTCGATGTATTCCGCCATCCAGGGGGCCTCGAAGGGCTCGTGTCCCAGGAACCGACCCAGGCGCCACCGGAGCACCAACCCGATGACACACAGCCACCGGGGGAAGAACCGGGGTGTCCGGGCCTCTCCGTAGAAGTACCGGGTGACCGCATCTTGCAGCTCACGGTGAGATCCGGTCGTGCTGGGACTGGCATTGTACGTCACGAAGCGGGGCAGCTCGTCACTGCGCTCGATGACGCGGAGAAAGAACCTGGTCAGATCTTGGACGTGCAGGTACGGCACCGCTGATTCGCCGTGCCCGGCCAGAATACGTGAATCCCAGCTCTCGGATAGCCAGGTTCGCATGAGAACAAAGAGGGGCGGGTATTCACACCAGTCGCTGAAGATGGCGGCCATCCTGACCACGGCCGAGGGAAACCATTCGGCCTCCTGGCGGACCAGATCCTCGCCCTGGCGCTTGCTGCGGGCGTAGGCAAAGGTGGCGTCCGCCGGGGAATCCTCGACCAGTGTCTGGCCGGGCTCGGGAAAACGACAGGCCGCCAGCGAACTGGCAAAAATGAACCGCTTGACGCCCAGCTGCCGGGCCAGCTTCAGAACGTTGCGGGTGCCCCGGACATTGGTCCGCTCGTATTCGGGGTTTTCCATGTTGTGGAAATCGTAGTAGCCGGCCAGATGCAGGACGTAATCCGCCCCGCCATGGTCCTTGATGCACCGGAGCACGTCACGCATCTTGGCCCATTCGGCCACATCGACCTGGGTCCAGCGCATGTCCGGATAATCGGGAATGCCCGCTTCCTGACGGGACCGCCGGGCCAGACAGAACAGGCGGTACTTTCCGGCGGCACTGGCCAGAAAATGACGGCCCACGAACCCGGAAGCGCCCGTGACCACGAGACCGGGCAGGGATTCTTTCATCG
>JAZBOO010000330.1:0-6220 GCA_036351155.1 Candidatus Krumholzibacteriia bacterium
AACGGGCTTCATGAGCGTGAGCCGTGTGCGCCTGCGCCGCAGTGGTCAGTCCGAAAGTGGGCAGGGAAGGACCCTGCAAGAGCTGTTGCGGAACATCGAGGACCCCATCCTGACGTGTCTGATCGGGACCAACCTGTTCAACGTGATGATCAGCGCCGTGTTGACGGTGATCATGACCAGGTTGCTGGGCGACTACGGGGAATGGGCCGCCGTGGCGGTGGGCGCCACCCTGGTGATCACCTTCGGCGAGATCGTGCCCAAGGTGCTGTACCTCGAGTTTCCCGAGACCTTGACCGGTCGGTCGGTCCGAGGCATTCGCCTGGCCATGCTGGTGTTCTGGCCCGTGCGCATGCTGCTGCTCTTTTACACCAGGTTTCTGCGATTCCTGCAGGGCCAGGGAGGCGGCAATCAGGAAAGCCTGGACCGCCGCAGCCTGGCCGCCCTGCTGCTGACCAACAGTCCTCTCAATCCCGACGATCGCCGCTTTGCCTTGCTCATGGATCGGTATCTGGAGCTGGAGGGGATCACTCTGGGGCCCATCATGCGCCGCCTGGACAAGCTGGAAACGGTGGGACCCGAGGCCACCGTGGGTGAGTGTCTGGAGGTGGCGGCCCGGCATGGCTTCAGCCGCCTGCCGCTGACCCGCGAGGATGGGCACCAGCTGCAGGCCTATGTGCTGGTGCGCGATCTGCTGTTTCTGCCGCGCGAGCAGCACGACCAGCTCATTCCCCGGAACCTGTGGCGCTCGTTTTTGTTGGTGGACGTGAGGATGTCCCCGTACGAACTTTTCGAGGAACTGCGCCACCGCAACGCCCAGCTGGCGGTGGTGACCGACCCGCGCGGCAACTTGCTGGGCATGATCACGCTCGAGGATCTGATCGAGACAGTTATCGGCTCGATCCACGACGAATTCGACGAACACCTGGCTGAAGGAGTCCATCGATGAGCGAACTGAATCTCACGAAGCATGACCATATCCTGATCGGTTTTTTCTCTTCCTTGCAGGCGGCGGCCATGGCCCAGATGGGCAAGATCCAGAATCCGGCCACCGGCGAAATTGAACGGGACATGGAGCAGGCCCATGCGACCATCGACATCCTCGATATGCTGAAGCACAAGTGCCGAACCGACACGCCCGAGGATCTGTTGCGGTTCATGGACAACGCGGTCATGGAATTGCAGATGAACTTCCTGGACGAGAAGAAAAAGGATGAGGCGATGTCCGAGAAGAACGCCGAAAAGACGGAAGAAGCTCCCGCTGCAGAGGAGAAAACGGAAGCCGTCGACGGGAACACCGAGTGAGGACCTTCTTTCTGCCTCTTTGCCTCCTGGTGAGCCTGACGGCCACCCCCTTGTCGGGCCAGGATGCCGTGCCCGAAAATGCGCCGCCGCCTGTTCCCGTGATGGCCGGGCGCATTCCCGACATCCACCAGGATTCGTCCCGGCTGGGGCGGGTGACCTCGGCGATTGCCCCGGCAGACGGCCTGGTGACCGTGGAGGTGGCGGGCCGACTTTACAGCACCGTGGACAAGATTGATGGTTTTCTGGAGCGCATCAGCCAGAAAGACCTCGTGTTGCGGGTGGAAGCCGGCCCCTGGCCCTGGCTGCACACCACGGTGGAGGTTCCCTACCGTACCTGGAGCGATGGCAAGGGCTGGATTCCCGCTTCGGGATCAGGCCTGGGTGATGGCTTCTTTCAGCTGTCCCACGGTCGGCCGGTCTGGGGTGATCACCTGCATGCGGGCCTTTACGGCGGGGGTAACATCCCCTGGGGCAGCAAGGCCGAGGGGTTGACCGAGGGAGGCCTGTCGCCCCATCTGGGCGCGGCTCTTTCCTGGCGCCTGTGGCAGGATGGCCACAAGCCGGAAATGCGCCTGCATGTAAATTATCATCGCCGCTGGAACGCGGCCGATGAGACCGGCTACGGCGTGGGCCGGGTGCTGTTCGAGCCCTGGTATCCCCGCTACCCGGCGGCCCCAGGGAGTGCGGCGGACAACGATCAATCGAGCCTGGGCCTGGGCCTGGAGTTCCGCAAGGGAGCCACCACCCTCTACCTGGACTATGTGAGCGAGCGCATCAATGCCGCAGGGGGGCTGGGCAACAGGGAGCAGTACTCGGCCGTGGGCGCGGGCATGCGCTGGGGCCTGATGGAAGGCTGGGCGGCCCATGCGGATTACCTGGTGGCCCTGTCCACCGACGATGGGCAAACCGACTTTTTCCCCGCCTATCCCGACCTGGTCATGGAATTTGCCGTATCGCGGCAGTTTGCCATCGGCGGCCAGGACACCGATGGGGATGGAGTGGTGGACCGTCACGACCACTGCCCTCGGTTCCCCGAGGACATCGACGGTTTCGAGGATGAAGACGGCTGCCCGGAGTGGGACAACGACGGAGACGGCATCCGGGACGCGGTGGATCTGGCCCCCGATGCGCCTGAAGACTACGACGGCTACCTGGATGAAGACGGCCTGCCGGATCCGGACAACGATGGGGACGGGATTTTCGACTGGCTGGACAACTGTCCCGATGAGCCCGAGGATTTCGACGGCTACAAGGACGAGGATGGTTGCCCGGATGATTTCGCCGACCGGGATGGCGACGGGGTCGAGGATTCCCGTGACGCCTGTCCGGACACCCCGGAGGATCTGGATGGGTTCGAAGATGGGGACGGATGCCCCGAGCTGGACAACGATCTGGACGGGATTCCCGATCACCTGGACAAGTGTCCCAACACCCCCGAGGACTACGACGGGGTGGAGGATGAGGATGGCTGTCCGGAATAGAGCCGGTTAGCCCTTCGTGTCCGCAGCCAGCTGCCGCTTGGCCTTCTGCCAGGATTCTTCCAGTTCATGGATCGGGGCGCCCTTGAGGGGGCGTCCCGTTTTTCGATAATCCTGCTCGACCAGGTGAAAACGCTCCCGGAACCGGTTGTTGGCCTGGCGCAGGGCCATGTCGGGCTGAATTTTGAACCAGCGAGCCAGGTTGACCACCGAGAACAGCAAGTCGCCGATCTCATGTTCCAGATGCTGCCGATCGTCCCCGGCGGCGGCTTCTTCGACCTCGGCCAGCTCTTCCCGCAGCTTGTCCCACACGCCGGCCACCTCGGGCCAGTCGAAGCCCTGGCGCGCCGCGTCCTTCTGGTAGCGGTAGGCCTGGTGCAGGGGGGCGGTGCTGGCGGGCATGTCCTTCAGGGCCGATTCCAGCTCGGGGTCCAGTCCCTTGTCTCGCTTTTCCTGGGCCTTCATCTGATTCCAGAGTTCCTGGCTTTCGCCCACATTGTCGGCATCGCCTTCGCCGAACACGTGGGGATGCCGGCGAATCAGCTTCTCGTTGCCGGTGCGGGCCACCTCGTCCATGTCCACGCCGGTCTGTTCGCCCAGGATGCGGGTGCAAAAGCTGACCATGAACAGCAGGTCGCCCAGCTCCTCGGCGGCGCCGTCGTTGTCCCCGGCCAGGGCGGCCTCCACCAGCTCGGCGGCCTCGTCCATGAGGTAGCGGGAGGCGCTCAGAAGATCCTGTTTCCGGTCCCAGGGGCAGCCTCCTGGGGCGCGCAGGGTGGCGATGGTCTGTTGCAGATCGGCAAAGGACTTGGACATGGAGAAACCTTTCTCGGGGTCGGGGATTGCTGTCCAAACTAATTCACATTTGTCAGGGGGCAAACCTCTGTTATCCTGTAGGGTCGGCCCGGAAGTTCCGGGCCGTGCCGAGTTCTTCCCAGAGGTGTGCCGTGACCGAGTGGATCCGCATCAAGGGTGCGCGCCAGCACAATCTGCAAAACGTGGACGTGGATTTTCCCCGCGGGCGTCTGACCGCCGTGTCGGGCCTGTCCGGGTCGGGCAAGTCCTCCCTGGTCTTCGATACCCTCTATGCCGAGGGGCAGCGCTGCTACGTGGAGTCGCTGTCCACCTACGCCCGGCAGTTCCTGGCTCGCTTGCCCAAGCCCGATGTGGACTGGATTGACGGGGTCAGCCCCGCCATCGCCATCGAACAGCGCAACGCCGTGACCAGCGGACGCAGCACCGTGGGCACCGTCACCGAGATCAACGACTACCTGCGCGTCATGTGGGCCCGGCTGGGCAAGGTCAGCTGCCCCGACTGCGAGGTGGCGGTGACGCGTGAAACCCCCGAATCGGTGTGGCGGCAGGTGCGCAAGGAGCACGGGGACGGCACGGCCATCCTGATGTGCTACCCCCTGGTTTTCCAGGGCACCGGCGGGGCCGTGGGCTGGTGGGAACCGTTGCTGGCGCAGGGCTACCAGCGGGTGGTCCGTGGGGGCGAGATCCTGCGGCTGGACGATCCCGCACTGCCGGACCAGAAGTTGCCCGATGCCGACGAGACCATCGACGTGGTGGTCGATCGCCTGAAGCTGGGGGCCTCGGTCCGGGGACGATTCATCGAGGCGGTGGAGCTGTCATTCGAGCAATCGGGCGGCTGGGCCGTGATCCGCGACCGCGAGGGCACCTGGCGGCAGGATTTCAGCAGCGAACTGCGCTGCAACAGCTGTGCGCGCGCTTTTCCGGAGCCCACTCCGCGACTGTTCAGCTTCAACAGCCCGGAAGGGGCCTGCCCGGCCTGCAAGGGCTTCGGCAATCGCCTGGAATTCGATGAGGACAAGATCGTGCCCGAGCCCGAGCTGACCTTGCGGGACGGGGCCATCAAGCCCTGGAGCACCGAGAGCTTCGCCCGTCAGTTCACATCCCTGTTGCGCTTCTGCGCCCGGCACAAGATCCCCACCGACGTGCCCTTTGCCAAGCTGAGCCTCAAGCAACAGCTGCTGGTGCTCGAAGGGGGAGACAAGAGCTACGCCGGCGTCATTCCCTACCTGACCCTCATGCGCAAGGAAATGAAGAAGGGTCACCACCGGTTCTTCACCCGCCGCTACATGGGGGACACCCTTTGCCGCGCCTGTGGCGGCAGTCGCCTGCGCAGCGAAGCGCTGGCCGTGCGCGTCCAGAACATGGATCTGGGTCAGGTGGGCAAGTTGTCGGTGGAGGAGGCCTTGCAAAAGGTGCGTGCCATCCGCATGTCCAAGCAGGCGGTGGCCGCCGCCGGTGAAGTGAAGGATGAGGTGGAGCATCGCCTGGCCTTCCTGGAGCGCGTGGGGCTGGGTTACCTGACCCTGGATCGATTGACCCGGACCCTGAGCGGCGGCGAGGCCCAGCGCATTCACCTGGCCAACGCCCTGGGCGCGCGCCTGGTGGACACGCTGTATGTGCTGGATGAGCCCACCTGTGGCCTCCACGCGTCGGATGTGGACCGTTTGATCGGCACCCTGCGTGACCTGGTCAACGGCGGGAACACCGTGGTGGTGGTGGAGCATGACCTGGCGGTCCTGGCGGCGGCGGACCACTTCGTGGAGCTGGGACCTGGCGCGGGGACCAACGGCGGATTGATCACGTTCCAGGGACCCTTGTCCGATCTGCTCAGCCACGGCGAAACCTTGACTGCGGGGTATCTGCGCCACGAGGTGCAGGATCCGGCCACCTTCAAGGTCGCGCCCCGGGCCGAGAAGAAGACCTCCGGTCGCACGGGACGGAAACCGGCGACCAAGGGGGCGAATGGTCCCCAGCTGGTGGTCAAGGGGGCGCGTCTGCACAATCTGCGTGAGCTGGATGTGAAAATTCCTCTGCACTGCTTCGTGGCCTTGACCGGCCTTTCGGGCAGCGGCAAGAGCAGCCTCATGAACGGTTGCCTGCACGATGGGCTGACCACCAAGGTGACCGGCGGCGTGGGACGGGCCTTCCCCTTCACCGCCATCCAGGGGGGCCATGGGGTGGGTAAGGTGGTCCGGGTGGATCAGACGCCCATCGGCAAGACCAGCCGTTCCAACCCTGCGACCTACTTGCAGATCCTTGGGCCCATCCGCGAACTGTTTGCGTCCACCAAGGAAGCCACCGCCCGCGCCTTTCCCCCCGGGCGTTTCAGCTTCAACACCGCGGGAGGGCGCTGCTCCGCCTGTCAAGGCATGGGCTACCACCGGGTGGAGATGCAGTTCATGGCCGACATCACCGTGCCTTGCGAGGAGTGTCTGGGGCGCCGCTTCAATCCCAGCACCCTGGAGGTCCGGTACAAGGGGTTGAACATCGCCCAGGTGCTGGACCTGACCATCGAGGATGCCCTGAAGTTCTTCGGCGACCAGGGTACCATCAGCCAGAAATTATGGCTGTTGAAGAAGGTGGGCCTGGGCTATCTGACCCTGGGCCAGCCGGCGCCCACACTG
>JAZBOO010000331.1:0-3367 GCA_036351155.1 Candidatus Krumholzibacteriia bacterium
GATCTTTGAGGACAACTTCGACACCTACGGCGCCACGGTGAGCGCCTGGTTCTGACAGGAATTTGCCATGCTTCACATCTACATCGATGCCGACGCCTGCCCCGTGAAGGACGAGGTCTACAAGGTGGCCCAGCGCTACAAGCTGCCCGTCACCCTGGTGGCCAACAGCTTCATGCGCGTGCCCGGCAGCGAACGCGTCAAGCTGGTGGTGGTGGACGAGGGGCTGGACGAGGCCGACGACTGGATCGTGGAGCAGGTGACCAAAGACGACATCGTGATCACCGGCGACATTCCCCTGGCCGCCCGCTGCCTGGACAAGAAAGCCCGTGTGCTGGGGCACAAGGGCAAACCCTTCACCACCGAGAACGTGGGCGAGGCGCTGGCCTCACGGCAACTGCTCAAGCAACTCCGTGACCAGGGCATCATGATGGGCGGTCCGGCCCCCTTCGCCAAGAAGGACCGCTCCCTGTTCCTGCAGCAGCTGGACCAGCTGGTCCACGCCATTCAGCGGGGTTCCTGAGCCCCGATTCATCTTATTTGTGGCTTTTTTCCGATAATGGGATTCATTTGGTCGTATCCTAATCATTCCTCGGCCGAAGTTTCCCGTTTTCCGGAGATTCCTGATGTCAAAAGATGCTACCGGGTTCAGCGAACTGAACCTGGCCCCCGCCCTGTTGAAAGCCGTGGGCGAACTGGGCTACGAGTCCACCCTGCCCATCCAGGCCGCCTGCATTCCCGCCCTGCTCGAGGGTCAGGATGTGCTGGGCATGGCCCAGACCGGCACCGGAAAAACGGCGGCCTTTGCCTTGCCTCTCCTGTCGCGCATCGACCTGAGCAACAACTCGCCCCAGGTGCTGGTCCTGACGCCCACCCGCGAGCTGGCCATCCAGGTGGCCGAGAGCTTCCAGGCCTACGCCCGGTACCTCAAGGGCTTTCACGTGCTGCCCATCTACGGCGGGCAGCGCTACTCCTTCCAGTTCAACCAGTTACGACGTGGTCCGCATGTGATCGTGGGCACCCCGGGACGCATCCAGGATCACCTGAACCGCAAGACGCTGGACCTCAGCGGCATCAGCACCTTCGTGCTGGACGAGGCCGACGAGATGCTGCGCATGGGCTTTGTCGAGGACGTGGAGGCCATCATGTCCATGACCCCCGAGGGTCGTCAGATGGCGCTGTTCTCGGCCACCATGCCGCCCCAGATCAAGCGCATCTGCCAGCGCTACCTGAAGGATCCCCACGAGGTCCGCATCGAGGCCAAGACCATCACCGCCGACAACATCGAGCAGGTCTACGTGGTGGTCAATCAGGCCGCCAAGTTCGAGGCCCTGGTGCGCCTGCTGGAAACCGAGAGCTACGATGGCATTCTCATCTTTGCCCGCACCCGTGTGGCCACCACCGAGCTGGCCGAGAAACTTTCGGCCCGCGGCTTCGACATCGCCGCCCTGAACGGTGACATGAATCAGACGGCCCGCGAGCGCACCATCAAGCGGCTGAAGAGCGGCAACATCGACATCGTGGTGGCCACCGACGTGGCGGCCCGCGGCCTGGACGTGGACCGGATCTCCCTGGTGATCAACTACGACATCCCCGGTGATTCCGAGGCCTACATTCATCGCATCGGCCGGACCGGCCGGGCCGGGCGCAGCGGCAAGGCCATCCTGTTTGCCGGCCCCCGCGAGCGCCACATCCTGAAGTCCATCGAGCGGGTCACCCGCCAGACCCTGAACCCCATGGAGGTCCCCGGTCACGACGAGGTGACCAGCCGCCGGGTGGAGAAATTCGCCGAAAGCCTGGGCGCCATCATGGGCGAACAGCGGCAGGACTTTTTCGAGAATCTGGCCTTCGAGCTGATGGAGAGCCTGAACGTCGACATCCTGCAGCTGGCGGCCGGGGCTCTGTGCCTGGCCCAGAAGGACAAGCCGCTGCGGGCCGACAAGAGCCGGACTATCAAGCCGATCACCTTCGAAGAACCGCCACGGTCCAGCGCACCCCAGGGCGGCCGGGGACGCCCATCCCGCAACATGACCCTGTTCCGCATCGAGGTGGGGTCGGAAGATGGGCTGGAAGTGCGCAACATCGTGGGCGCCATCGCCAACGAGACCGGGATCCGCAGCCGCTTCATCGGCCAGATCCGCATCCATCCCAAGTATTCCACGGTGGAATTGCCCGAGGATGTCCCGCAGAACCTCATCGAGCACCTGCGCACCACCTACGTGGCGGGCAAGCCCATGAAGATATCTCGCTCACGGGGCGGCCAGGCGTTCGCCACCGGTCAGAACGATCCGGGTCCCGCCAAGGCGCGTCCGGCGCGGCCGCCTCGGCCCAAGAAGGCCAAGAGCGGCATCGGTAAAAAAACCAAGAAGCCCAAGAAACCGAAGAAGGCGCCATAGTCTTTCTGGAGTCTGTCCATGCCCGACCTGAAAGTCCTCAAAGCCACCTGGGCCATCCGCGCCTTCGCCTGGACGCGGATTCCCCTGATCGCCATCATCAGGCCCACCATCCTGAAGGTCACCAGCCGCACCTGTGTGGTGCGGGTGCCCCTGGGCTGGCTGGTCAAGAATCACCTGCGGACCATGTACTTCGGGGCGCTTTGCATCGGGGCCGACCTGGCCGGCGGCCTGATCATCATGAACATGATCCGGGCCCGGAAATCGTCGGTGAATTTCCTGTTCAAGGATTTCCACGCCGACTTCCTCAAGCGGGCCGAGGGTGCCACCGTGTTCACCTGCAATGACGGGGAAATGCTGGGGGCGCTGCTGATGAAGGCCGAGCAGAGCGGAGAGCGCGAGGAAGGCACCGTGACGGTGACCGCCACCGTGCCCGAGAAGCTGGGAGATGAGCCGGTGGCCGTGTTCAAGCTGACCATCAGTATGAAGAAGCGGAATTAAATTTCCCACTGAAGGAAGATGCGCCACCAGTCACGACGCGTCTCCAGTTCCCCTGCGGGCTGGGCCGTTTCCTGGTGGAATTCCGCGGTGACCTTCCAGAGCAGCGGGGACTGTGCGGCAAGTCTGTGGTCCAGTCCCGGGCGTCCTCCCACGGACAGGGACCAGACCTGGCTTTCAGCCGGACCCTGGCTCCCATAAGATTGCTCCCAGGTCACATGCTGGAACGCCAGGCCGGTCTCCACGGCCCACCGGATGGGGCGCCACCGAATCTGTCCCGTCATGGCCTCCGCCCCACCCCCCAGGGAATGCCCTAGCAGCCATCCCTCGTGGGAATACCCTTCAGGAAAGCCACTGTTGGTGTACCAGAGAATATCGCCCGAGCGCGTTTCGGCGTACTCCAGGGCCACGTCCCAGACCGGGCTCGCCAGTTCCACTCCGGCCACCGAAGCCGGCAGAGAAATCTGGGGAATGATGCC
>JAZBOO010000332.1:0-2618 GCA_036351155.1 Candidatus Krumholzibacteriia bacterium
AGGGCCGCATCAAGGGCGCCGCCAACGCCGATTCCAGCCGTGACGCCCACCGCCAGATCAAATCCCTGCGCAAGCGCATCCAGGACATCGAGCGCGAGATCGGCCTGGCGCGCGAGCAGCTGCACCGCATCGGCACCGAGATCACCATGGGCAAGCAGCAGGTCGACGCCGCCCAGCGCGAGATGATCGAGGCGAACGTGCGCCTGGTCATCTCGATCGCCAAGCGCTACACGAACCGCGGCCTGGAGTTCCTGGACCTGATCCAGGAAGGCAACAGCGGCCTGATGCGCGCCGTCGAGAAGTTCGACTACCGCAAGGGCTACAAGTTCTCGACCTACGCCACCTGGTGGATTCGTCAGGCCATCACCCGGGCCATCGCCGATCAGGCACGCACCATCCGGGTGCCTGTCCACATGATCGAGGCGATCAACAAGGTGAACCGGGCGCATCGCCAGCTCCTGCAAGAGCTGGGGCGTGACCCCAAGCCCGAGGAAGTGGCTGTTTATCTCGAGATGCCCCTGGAAAAAGTGCAGGGCGTGCTGCAGGCCAGCATGGAGCCGGTCAGCATCGATCGCCCCATCGGAGAAGATGAAGACAGCAGCCTGAGCGACTTCATCGAGGACGACACGGCGATTTCGCCGGCCCGATTGGCGGCACACAGCATGTTGAAGGACCAGATGCAGCGGGTGCTCAGCACTCTGACCCGCCGCGAGGAAAAGGTGATTCGCCTGCGTTTTGGACTGGGCGACGGCACGCCGCGGACCCTCGAAGAGGTGGGAACCATCTTCAAGGTGACCCGGGAGCGGGTGCGGCAAATCGAGGCCAAGGCGCTGCGGAAGCTGCGTCATCCCAGCCGCAGCAGGAAGCTCAAGGGCTACGGAGAAATGGCCTAGGGAAAACCTTCGCCGAATCGCCGTAAATTAGTTGACCAGCACCGTGAGTTTCATTATCTTGCGGGGCCGGTTCGTGGGCCTATAGCTCAGTTGGTTAGAGCAGCCGGCTCATAACCGGCCGGTCCCAGGTTCAAGTCCTGGTGGGCCCACCATGTGTGTATCCCGCCAGAGGCGGGATTGACTGAATCGTACGGAAAAAGGATGGGCGATTAGCTCAGCTGGCTAGAGCGCTCGCCTCACACGCGAGAGGTCACTGGTTCGAGTCCAGTATCGCCCACCATCCTTTTTCCGATCGGTTTCGTCAGAAGCCGATCCTGGGAGTGAGACCGATGTGAGGATCTGTCCTCTTCACGCGGGCTTGCCGACCAGACGAGTGAACGGAAGAAGGGTACCTCGGTGCCCTTCTTTTTCTTTGCCTGGGTGCGGGTTCTGGTATGATCCCCGGGATTGACCTCAGCTGCGCGAAAGGAATCTCCCTGTGGACAGCCAGACCCTCGTCAATATCCTGGTGGAAATCGCTGAACTGGAAGAACTGCGTCTGAATGCTGAAGGCCGGATGCAGGTGGAGGCCCTGGAGGCCGAGAAACTCTCCAGCTTGAGTGCAGAGTACCGTGACGACGCCCGGACCGTGGCGGACGAGGTCCAGAAGGGGGCACGGAACCTGCGGGCCATCGATGGGGAAATCAAGGATGTGACCGCCCGCCTGGCAGACCGTGAAGATCGCCTGATCGGCGTGTCGGACCGACGCCAGCACCATGCCCTGCAAACGGAGATCACAGGCCTGAAGAACCGGCTGGAACAGCTGGACAACGAGGCCATGGCTCTGCTGGAACAGGAGGAGTCGGGGCTGGCGGCCGCGGATCAGGCCGAAGCCGAGAGCCGCCTCCGCGAACAGGCCGCCGCCGAGGCCAGGCAGCACACCGAAGATTCTGCCCGAGATCTGAGCACCCGGCTGGAGCATATCGACCAGGATCTGTCCCGGCTGCTGGGGATGCTGCCGCCCACCGAGCAACGCCATGTGCTGAGGCTGAAAAAAAAGCTGGACCAGGCCGTCGTTCACCTGCATAACGGGGCCTGCCAGGGCTGCTTTCACCAGCTGCCCGTCCAGGAAGCCCTCAATGTGGAGCGGGGCCGCACCCTGGTCCGCTGTCCCTCGTGCCTGCGCTATGTGGTGCACCGGTCCTGGAAGTAGTTTTCTGCAAAAGTTTATCCTACAAGTCGTACAAGGGGAGACCAGATCAATGACCACCAGCAATCAACCGGAAACTCTGACCGAACTGCTGCGCACCCTGGAGCGCAGCGGCGAGTTGCGCTCCCTGGCCCGGGAATGCGGCCTTTCGGTGCGAGAGCTGAGGCGGCGGCTGGCCATCTGGCGCCGTGAGCTGGTCAGTGAAGATGATGAGGCGACAGATCAGGCCGAAGTCACGGTGGCCGCAGACCAGGAAACCCCGAAGGCTCCGGGCAAGCCGCAAAGGGAAAAAGCGCCGCGGGTGTCGCAGTGGCCCGATCTGATCAGTGCGTCCGACATTGCCACGAATCCCCTGCCCGACACCGGCAGCAACATTCTCGAGGTGTTCACCGACGGCGCCAGTCGGGGCAACCCCGGTCCCGCCTCGGTGGGGATGGTGTTCCGTCAGAAAGCGGGCCCGGATCTGGCCGAGTACTGCGAGGCCATCGGCAAGGCCACCAACAATGTGGCCGAATACAAGGCGGTGGTGGCCGCTC
>JAZBOO010000333.1:0-2547 GCA_036351155.1 Candidatus Krumholzibacteriia bacterium
GCAATTTTCACGCAGTTCATCTTCTCTTCGGTGTAGCCCAGCCGGATTTTGACGGACAGCGGTTGGTCCGTGACCGCGCGCACGCCGGCCACCATGTCGGCCAGGCGGCTGGGGCGCTTCAGCATGGCCGCACCGGCTCCCTTGCGACACACCAGGTCGATGGGACACCCGAAGTTCAGATCGATGAAATGAGCGCCATGCTCCAGGGCGATGTTCACGGCCTCGACCATGACCTCGGTACGGCTGCTGGTCAGCTGCACCCCGAAGTCGGTTTCCTCGGGATGGTGTTTCAGGAGGGGACGCTCGCCGCCCTTGACCAGCTTGTGGGCCAGGACCATTTCGCTGCAGGTGCGCACCGCACCGTATTCCCGACACAGGCGCCGGTACGGTAAATTGCCGCCCTGGGCCATGGGCGCCAGGGCGACGATATCGGAAAAGAATGTCCGGGCAGAAGCGCGATCCATGACCAGGGGCTAACCGCCGTCCAGCATGGCGTTGCCGTCGAAGCCGGCGAAGCCCTCGGGGTCGGCCATGTAGTCGTAGGTGTTCTTCAGCAGAGCGTAGTGATTCTGCTCTTCCATGGCCAGGTGATGGAAGATGGCCTTGGCCCGGGGAGCAGCCACGGTCTTCGCCGCGTCGGCATACATGTGGTAGCCCTTGCGCTCGACTTCCAGGGCACCCTGCAGGATTTCCA
Source organism: Candidatus Krumholzibacteriia bacterium (assembly GCA_036351155.1). Classification (GTDB taxonomy): domain Bacteria; phylum Krumholzibacteriota; class Krumholzibacteriia; order LZORAL124-64-63; family LZORAL124-64-63; genus LZORAL124-64-63. The sequence goes on from JAZBOO010000333.1 coordinate 695, forward strand.
GCTCTTCCAGCTGATAATCGTAGGGGTCGTGGGCCGAATCGACGGCGTCCTGGAAAATCTGCCGCACGTTGGCCACATGGTCTTCGTCGACCTCGGGCAGCACGTCCAGGGTGCCTTCCTTCAGCAGGTCTTCACGCATCTGCATCAGGTGGGCCTTGTGACCGGCCTCGTCCTTGGCCAGGCTGTTGAACAGGTTCCGCTCCAGCTTGGAAGGCGCATTGGCCGCCCGATCCTGGAAAAAGGCCATGCCCTCTTCCTCGAAGGCGATGGCTTTCTCAAGAATTTCCACGCAATATTTCAGGTCTTCGGTCATGTCTTCCTCCTGAGTCCCTCTGGCAACCTCTGAATACACGCCAACAAGATACACCAATGTTAATCGACCGGGACCGATTTTCCATTTATTTTCCGTCAAAAGGTCAATGATCTAGTTGAATTCGAAAGCATGACTTGATAGGGTGAGCGGTGTTGATTACCAGCGGGGTTGTATCCCTGAAATACCCCAAAAACAGTCGGCTTTTCAGGTAGACGACCTATCGGCCGTTCAAATCGTGAAGGAGTGGTGTCATGGCCAAGCTGCAGAATTCCCTGGCAAAGAAAATCCCCGTGTGGCGGGACGAGATTTCAACCCTCGTCAAGAAGCATGGCGACAAGAAAATCAGTGATGTCAGCATCCAGCAGGCCTACGGCGGCATGCGCGGCGTCAAGGGCATGGTCTGCGACACCTCCGAAGTTCCCCCCGACACCGGCCTGCTAATCCGCGGCATTCCCGTGGGCGACCTGGTCAACAAGACCCCCGAGGACACCTTCTATCTGCTGTGCACCGGCGAGCTGCCCAGCGCCAAGGACCGCCGGGCGCTGACCGATGAGCTCAGCTCCCGCGCCAAGGTCCCCAGCTACGTGTGGAAGGTGCTGGAGGCCATGCCGGCCAACAGTCACCCCATGTGTATGCTCGACACCGCCATCCTGTGCATGCAGCGGGAGAGTAAGTTCGTCAAGGCTTACAACGAGGGCATGAGCAAGATGGACTACTGGATGCCCACCCTCGAGGACAGCCTCGACCTGCTGGCCAAGCTGCCCACCATTGCGGCCGGCGTTTACCGCCTGCGCTTCAAGAAGGGCAAGCGGATCAACCCCAAGAAGGGCCTGACCTGGGCCGAGAACTACGCGCACATGCTGGGTGTGCCCGACAAGAGCGGCGAGTTCGCCGACTGCATGCGCCTGTACCTGGTGCTGCACAGTGATCACGAGGGCGGCAACGTGTCGGCCCATACCTGCCATCTGGTGGGCAGTGCCCTGAGCGATGCTTACTACAGCGTGTCCGCCGGCCTGAACGGTCTGGCCGGCCCCCTGCACGGCCTGGCCAACCAGGAATGCCTGAACTGGATCCTGGAGCTGAAGAAGCAGTTCCGCGGCGTGCCGACGGACGAGCAACTGACCCAGTTCGCCTGGGATACCCTGAACGGCGGCAAGGTCATTCCCGGTTATGGCCACGCTGTTCTGCGGGTGAGCGATCCTCGTTTCACCGCCTTCCGCGCCTTCGGCATGAAGCACTTCCCCGACGATCCGGTGATGGCCCTGGTCAACAAGGTCTTCGAGATCGTCCCCGGTGTGCTGAAGGAACACGGCAAGGCCAAGAACCCCTGGCCCAACGTGGACGCCGGCAGCGGCGCCCTGCTGTACCACTACGGCCTGCGTGAGTTCAGCTACTACACGGTGCTGTTCTCGGTGAGCCGGGCCATGGGTATGCTGAGCCAGCTGGTCATCAACCGGGCCATGGGTTCGCCCATCGAGAGGCCGAAGAGTGTGACGACCAAGTGGTTACAGGATCAGGTGAAGTAAGGAACCAGACACCA
>JAZBOO010000334.1:0-4557 GCA_036351155.1 Candidatus Krumholzibacteriia bacterium
CCGGCAGGCAGGCCCGAGGCCTGCTGGCCCAGATGCATGTCTCCCACGAAGAGAATTCGGGTTTCGGCAGATGTTGGCAAGGACCTGGACTCTCCATATGAAAACGATCGACCCATTATGGGCCGATCGCCTGCTCAAGTCCAGTGGCAACGGCAGGTCAGCCGACGAGTTTCAAAATCTCCATGGAACCTTTCAGCTCCTCGCGGATGGTGCTTTCCAGGCCGCGGATCTGATCCACGCTCAGAGCCACCAGGGTCATGGCCTCCGGGCTGCATTCCTTGGGCGGGTAGCATCCGGGGGTGCCGTAACCCAGTTCCGCCGAGATATAATCGGCAATATGAACCAGGGCGGCCAGCTGAGGATACTTGCTGGACGATTCGGGATTGTGATGGAAATGCACGGCATCGACCACACTGGCAGGGAAATCCCAGCTGCGGAAAACCACCTTGCCAATGGTGGCGTGGTTGATCTGGAACAGGGCCTTCTCGGTTTCCATCCAGGACAGATGCTGTTCCTGGGCCACGGTGATGATCTCCGTGAAATCCTCGGGAAAGTAACGCTTCTCGATGAGCTTGCCCACGTCGTGCAGCAATCCCACGATGAACGCCTCTTCCTGCTGATTGATGCGTGCGGCCTCGGCCAGCACCTTGCTGATGGTGGCCACGGCGATGCTGTGCTCCCAGAACTTGGTCAGATCGATGTTCTGGGATTCCTCGTCCTGGAAATAGTCGAAGACGCTGATGGCCAGCGCCGCGCTGCGCACCGCCTGGAAGCCGAGGATAACCACGGCCCGGCTGATGGTCTTGATTTCCTTGCTGTAGCCGTAAAAAGCGGAGTTGACCAGGTGAAGGATCCGGGCCGACAGGCTCTGGTCCTTGGTGATGACCTCGGCGATCTCGGGCACGGAAATGTCCGGATCCTGCATCATCCGGAACAGTTCCTTGTAGATGATCGGCAAGGTGGGAATATCCTTCACTAGCCCCTTGAGCTCGCGGGGATGGACATCCATCAGGGACTTGGTCATGGCTTTGGACACGATCGGCTCCTGGTCAGTCGGCGAGTGGAATAACCCTCCTTGAGAGAGCTATCGGCATGGCTCCCGGGGGCTTGACCGAAAAAGGACAGTGAATTGAGAGGGGAATCAGCAGGAAAAGTCCATGCGTGGGCCGTCCGAGGTGTACGGGCGCACTTCACCAATCAGCGCGGCAGACAGGGCCCCCGATTCCAGCACGAAAGCGATCAATTCCTCGGTGCGGTCAGCAGGCACTGACACCAGAAGCCCACCGCTGGTCTGGGGATCGTTCACCAGGCCGATCATGTCGGGGCTCAGGCCTGGGGCAAAGTGGATGGAATGGTCGGTGAACTGCGCATTGGCCGCCGTGCCGCCACAGGTGAATCCCGCGCCGCAAAGTTCCACCGCCTGGGGCAGCAGAGGCAGAGCAGTCGTGTCAATGGCCAGCGTAACGTTCGAGCCTACAGCCATTTCCAGCCCATGTCCACTCAGCCCGAAGCCGGTCACGTCGGTGCAGGCGGTGGCCCCGAGGGCGTGCAGATCGGCCCCGCAACGGTTCAAGGTGGTCATGCACCGGATCAGGGCCTCGTAGCCTGCCTGATCGACGCGGCCCATCTTGAGGGCGGCCACCAGGGCGCCGGTGCCCAGGGGTTTGGTCAGCACCAGCTGATCGCCGGGGCGGGCGGTGCTGTTGCGGAGAATCCGGTCCGGATGCACGATTCCCGTGACCGACAGACCGAACTTGACCTCCTCGTCACGCACCGTGTGCCCTCCGGCCACCGCGCACCCGGCCTGGCGGCAAATGTCGGCCCCGCCGGCCAGAATCTCACCCAGCACGCTGCTGGGCAGGCCCACGGGTGGGTATCCCAGCAGGTTCAGCGCCATGAGCGGGGTGCCCCCCATGGCGTACACATCGCTGATGGAATTGGCTGCCGCCACCTGTCCGAAGGTGAAGGCGTCGTCCACCACCGGGGTGATGAAGTCGGCCGTGGACACCACGGCTTTCTCGCTGTCCAGGCGATACACGCCGGCATCGTCGGAGGTGTCGAACCCGACCAGCAGGTCCGGCCCCGCCGAGGCCTGGATGGCGTCCAGAATGTCAGACAAGTCCCCCGGACTCAGCTTGGCAGCTCAGCCGGCGCTCTTGGCAAATCGGGTCAAGGCCACACGTTCGTTGAACGACATCTCATCACCTCCTCGACGGTTAGCGCAGGTCAGGGCACAAAATGCGGGCAAGTGCCGTGAGTGTCAACAGGTTGGTCGAAGTCGCTCAGATCCCGGGCACATCGGCCCGCGTCAAACCGGAGAACACCACGCCGCGCAGGCCGGCGATCTGCAGGCTCATCTTTTCGATTTCCTGGGGCGACCCGCGCAGGATGATGGTTTCCAGGCAGTTGTCATGGTCCAGGTGCACGTGCGTGGTGCAGAGAATGTGCACGAAGCGGTCGTGCTGGATCTTGTGCAGACGGTCCTTCAGTTCGCGCTGGTGGTGGTCGTAGCAGATGGTCAGGACCCCGTGCACTTCGTCGCTCCCGGAGGCCCATGCTTCCTCGACCAGCTGACCCCGGATCAGATCGCGCACCAGCTCGCTGCGCGAATGATAACCCTGCTTCACGATGCGCCGATCCAGCTCGTCCAGCAAGTTGGCCGGCAGGCTGACGGTGAAGCGGCGGGTGGTTTCCTCGGCCATGGCGAGCTCCTCAATCCCAGTCGTGGGAGTGGTAATGGCGGTGTTCCACGTCACCGCCCAGGTGCCGGTGACGATGGGTGTGGACCAGGTTGGCTTCACGCAGGACGCCGTCATCCTGGCGCAGGGCCAGCACATCGCCGTCGTACAGGAGCTGGTGGTTTTCGCCCAGAACCAGACAGCGGGTTCCCAGCTCGCTGGCCAGCGAAAGGTTGTGCGTGGCCACGATCAGGGTCTGGGGCAGGTCCTGCAGAAAGTCGACCAGCCACCCGGTCGATCGGGGGTCCAGCGCGCTGGTGGGCTCGTCCAGCAGCAGCAGCTTCGGGTCCAGCACCAGCAGAGAGGCCAGGCACACCAGCTGTTTCTGGCCGGCGCTCAGGGTCCAGGGCGCCTTGTCCAGCAGCCCCGCCACGCCCACGGCCTCGGCCCAGTGGGCGGTGCGTTCCTCGGCATCGGGCAGCCGGTGCTGGCGCGGCCCGAAGGCAATCTCATCGCGCACCGTGGGATTGAACAGCATGCTGTCGGGGTTCTGGAACAGCAGCCCGACTTCGCGCCGGAACCGGTGGCGAAAATCGCCCCGCCGCAAGTGACCCGGGCCCACCGCATGGCCCTCGTAGCTGACCTGACCCTCATCGGCGGCCAGCAGCCCGGCCAGGATTTTCAAGAGGGTGGATTTGCCGCATCCGTTGCTGCCGAGCAGGACGATCTTCTCTCCCGGGTCGATGGTGCAGGTCACCTCGCGCAAGGTGGCGCGATCGCCGAAGCTGTGACTCAACCGATCAATGGCGATCAAGGAAATACCCCCGTGTTTCCAGGGCCTGGGTGATCTCGGTGGCATCGTGTTCGGCCCGCGCCAGGAACCAGGCACCGGTGGCCGCGCCGTGACGCAGGGCGGCCAGCAATCCCACCGCCCGCGGTGAGCGCGCGGTCAGGGCCTGCTGAAAATCGGTGAACAGCCGGCGGAAGGTGAGCACCTGGCTGGTGGCCAGAATGAGCACGAAGCTCAAGGTGCGGGAAAAGCCCAGAGCCTTGTGAAGATCCAGCCGGGGAATGATGCGAAAGGCCAGCAAGGTCAGCAAGAAAACGCGCAGATTCAGGGGCCACAGCACGGCGCCCGCCCCCGCCAGATCATCGCGGGCCATCAACAGGTATCCCAGACTCACGGCGAGGGTGAAGGGCAGGGCCGCCTTCAGCGCACGCCGCGCCAGGGTGGGTGCGTTGGGCCCCGCCGAGAACAGCACCACGGCGGCCGCCGCCCCCAGCACCCACGGGTCGTGCACCAGCGTTCCGGCCACCACCAGGGCCAGGTAGCCCAGAAGGAAAAGTTGATGAGGCCAGGCCCGGGTCATGGCGCCCCTTTCGGGCCCAGCATGCGCCAGGCCATCACGGCCAGGACCCCATCGGCCACGCCCACCAGCAGGTGGGGGATGATCACCGCAGGCAGCGTCACATCCCAGCTGAAGGGAAAGAACAGGGGACGCCCATCGGCCGTGCTGGCCAGGTGAGGCTGGGCGCCCAGCACCAGGGCCACCACGATGGCGGGCACCACGGTGCCCACCCATCCCGCACAGAAGATGGCGACCGTGGTCTGTGCGCGGCGTAGCAGTCGGAATATTCCCACGGCGGCCAGGCTGCCGCACATTCCCATGGCCAGGGCATTGACCGGAAGGGCGGTGACGCCTCCATCGCCGAACATCAGGGCCTGCAACAGAAACACCAGTGAGAGAGCCAGGAATCCCTGCCAGACCCCGAAGAGCACGGCGATCATCCCCACCCCCGACACATGCACGGTGGTGCCCCCCGGCAAGGGCACCGTCACCAGCATGAGGGCGAAGGCCGCTGCGGTGGCCACCGCCAG
>JAZBOO010000335.1:0-2727 GCA_036351155.1 Candidatus Krumholzibacteriia bacterium
GGTGTTCTTGCTGGCGGCTCTTTCGCTGGCGGGGATTCCGCCGCTGTCGGGATTCTGGGCCAAGCTGGCCGTGATCCAGGCCAGCGTTTCGGCGGGTGCCGGCTGGCTGGTGGCCGCCGCCCTGGGCGCCGGACTGCTGACCTTGCTGAGCATGGTCAAGATCTGGAACGAGGTGTTCTGGAAGCCGGCCCCGGCTGAGGTGGCCCAGGGGGCGCGATCCGGGGGCAATAGCGGATGGATCGTCACCATCGCACTGGTGGTCTTGATCACAGCCATAGGCCTGCAGCCGCGCCTCCTGTTCGGGCTGTCCGAGCAGGCCGCGGCCAGTGTCCTGGCCGACCGAGACCAGATCATTCAGCTCGGGGAGGTCAGGCCATGACCCTCGCCCGAACCACCTGGCGCGTGATCACCAAGATTCCGCGGCTGCTGGGCTTCCTGGGGTTCTTCGTGTTCGAGCTGGTGCACTCCTCGCTGCGGGTGGCGCACGATGTGATCACCCCCCGCGACCAGGGCCAGCCGGCCATCGTGTGCGTGCCGCTGGATGTCACCAGCGACCTGGAGATCGCCCTGCTGGCCAGCCTGGTCACTCTGACGCCGGGCACGCTGGCGCTGGGGCTTTCCGAGGATCGCCGATCGATGCTCGTGCACGCCATGTTTGCCCCCGACAGCGATGAGCTGCGCCGCGAAATCAAGGAAGGCTACGAACGCCGCGTCCAGGAGCTGCTGTCATGACCCTGACCCAGACCCTCGACCTGTTGCTGGCCGGCGTGTTGCTGGCCATGGCCCTGGCGGGCATCAGGCTGCTGCGCGGGCCCACCCAGGCCGACCGCGTGATGGCCCTCGACGTGATGGTGATTGCCGCGGTGGCCGCCGTGGCCCTGCTGGCCTGGCGCACCGGGGTGACCGCCCTGCTCGATGCGGCGGTGGCCGTGGCCATGGTCACCTTCATCAGCGCGGTGGCGCTGGCCTGGTATCTGGAAAAGAGAGGCGACCCATGAACCTACCGGTCCTGATAGCCCTGATCCTGGCGACCTTCGGCGTGATCATGATTTTGCTGGCAGCCGTGGGGCTGATCCGGTTCTCGGACGTCTACATGCGCAGCCATGCCGCCGGCAAGGCCGCCACCCTGGGCGTGTGCTGCGTGCTGCTGGGCGCGGCCTTCGGCATGGGCGGAACGGGCGCGTTGCTGCGCGCACTGCTGGCCGTGGTGTTCCTGTTTGTGACCATCCCGGTGGGTGCCCAGCTGATTGCGCGGGCGGCCCTGCGCAACGGCGCCAAGCCTCACCCTTCGACCCGCATGGATCTGACCGGAGATTGCGATGCGCCCTGAGCCGGAAAACCGCCTTCAAGTCCTGGTGGCCTCGTCCCGTTTTCAGCGGGCAGTTCTGGTGGTCATTCTGGTGGGCGCCATCGTGGTGGGCCTGGAAACCGATCGCGGCCTGATGGAACGCCACGGCACCCTGTTGAAGACCATCGACTGGGTGGTGATCGGCCTTTTCGCCCTCGAAGCCGCCCTGAAAATGGCTCAGCACGGCAAGCGACCCTACCGCTACTTCCGCGAGCCCTGGAATCTGTTCGATTTCACCATCCTGGTGGTGTGCCTGCTGCCGGTGGGCGGCCACTTCGCCGCGGTGCTGCGCCTGTTGCGGGTGCTCAGGGCATTGCGGCTGGTGTCGGCATTGCCCCGCTTGCAGATCCTGGTGTCGGCCCTGTTCAAGAGCATGCCGTCCATGGGCTATGTAGGGCTGTTGCTGTTGTTGCTGTTCTATATCTACGCCGTCACCGGCGTGGTGCTGTTCCGGGACAACGATCCCATCCACTTCGGCAGCCTGGACAGGGCCCTGCTCTCCCTGTTCCGCGTGGTCACCCTCGAAGACTGGACCGACATCATGTACATCCAGATGTTCGGGTCCGATGTCTTCGCCATCGACAACCCCGCCGAGGTTCCGGTGAACCCACAGGCCCAGCCCATCCTGGGCGCGGCCTATTTTGTCTCGTTCGTGTTGCTGGGGACCATGGTCATGCTGAACCTGTTCATCGGGGTGGTCATCGGGAGCATGCAGGAGGCCCAGGCCGAAGCCCAGCTGCAGATTTCACCGGGCCGGCGTCAGCGCATCGCTGAGGAACTGGACGAGCTGACCCGGCGCCTGCATGCGGTACGGGGCCGGATTGCCAGTGAAAACCTGGATTGAGGGGCTGGAAATTTTCCAACTGGTTGGAAAAGGGAGATTGAAGGGGAGGACCGGCTAGAATGCCCCTTGGATTTGCACCCCCTGGATTTGCAATTTCTCAGATACCCGTATTTTGTTATACTCTGTGAAACAGGAGGTAACAATGAGTGGCCGTCAGCTCCAGGTTGATAGTGGACTACTAGATGAGGTGATCAAAAGGATCTGCGTCACCGCTGATCCGGATCGCATCATCCTATTTGGCTCCGCGGCAACTGGGCAGATGAATCGGGACAGCGACCTGGACCTGCTTGTGCTTCTGAACTCCCCTTCAAATTCTCGGGATGAAAGCGTCCGGATACGGTCCGCTCTGCGCGGCCTTGGGTGGCCCATCGATGTTGTGGTCATGGATACCCAACGTTTTGATCAGACCAAGGACATCGTTGGCGGACTTGCGTATCCAGCGAATCGGTATGGGAGGGTTCTATATGCCGTCTCGTGACGACCTGGTTCGGGGATTGACAAACCAGTGGCTTGCCAAAGCCAAGGACGATCTGGA
>JAZBOO010000336.1:0-6626 GCA_036351155.1 Candidatus Krumholzibacteriia bacterium
CCTTCGCCCTGGCCGAGGCCAGGTCATGACCAGCGCCGCGTTTCAGCAGGCCCTGGCACGGGTGGGCGACGGGGACGATATTCGCGCAGAGGACCTGGCCACCCTGCTGGGTGCGGTGGCCCCCGACCAGATCGCGGCCCTGCACGAGGCGGCTTACGCGGTGAAGGTGCGCGAGGTGGGCAAGGTGGTCTACTTTCGCGGGCTGATCGAGCTGGGCAACCTGTGCGTGCGCGACTGTGTGTACTGCGGCATCCGGCGGGACAACACGATAATCGAGCGCTTCACTTTGAGCCTGGACGAGATCGTTCAGGGCGCGCGTCTGGCTCACGAGTTCGGCTACGGCTCGCTGGTGCTTCAAGGGGGCGAGCGCGAGGACGAGGCCCACACCGACTTCATCGCCGAGGCTTTGGAAAAGATTCACCAGGCCACCGGCGGTGAGCTGGCCATCACCCTGTCGCTGGGCGAGCAGACCCGCGAGGTGTACCGGCGCTGGCGGCAGGCGGGGGCTCATCGTTACCTGCTGCGCATGGAAACCACCGACCACAACCTCTACGCCGAGCTGCACCCCGACCGCACCGACTGGGAAGCCCGCCGCCGCTGCCTCGATTATCTGCGCGAGGAGGAGTACCACGTGGGCACCGGGGTGATGATTGGCTTGCCGGGCCAGTCGCTGGCCCAGATGGCCCAGGACCTGCTGTTCTATCGCGCCCAGGACGTGGACATGATCGGCATGGGCCCCTACATCCCTCACGAGGACACGCCGCTGGGTCATCACTTCGCGGGATTCGACGCCCACCGCCAGCTGCGCCTGGGGCTGAACATGATCGCCTGCACGCGGCTGCTGCTGCCCGACGCGAACATCGCCTCGACCACCGCCCTCCAGGCCCTGGACCCCCACGGCCGCGAGCAGGGTTTGCTGGCCGGGGCCAACGTGATCATGCCCAACGTGACCGACACCCGCCACCGCGCCAGCTACCAGCTGTACAACGGCAAGCCGGGTCTGCAGGAGAACGCGCCCGAGACCCGAGCCCGCCTTGACGCCGAGATCACCGCCCTGGGCGAAACCGTGGGCTATGGCCAGCGGGGCGATGCGCCGCGGGCGGTCAAGCGGGGGTTGGCCATCCGGCCGTGATCACCTGACCAGGGTCAACCGCCTGGTCTGCACCACATCTCCGGAAATGAACCGGGCGAGGTAAACGCCGCTGCTGGCCGATTGTCCCTGTTCGTTACTCCCTTGCCAGACAAATTCCTGCCGTCCCGCCGGAAACTCACCGTCGCACAGCACCTTGACCACACGACCGCGGACGTCGTAGATCGCCAGCCGGGCATGACCCTGACGCTCCAGGCTGAACGCCAGGCTGGTGCGTGGGTTGAAAGGATTGGGGACAGGGTTCTCCAGTCCGGTGACGGCCGAGGGCACCTCCTCTGTTCCGGACAGGTTGGGGTACATCCGCAGACGGTAGGTGATCTCCTGGTCCAGGTCATCGGGCTTCAGCTTGAACACTGCGATGGCGTAGTATCCTTCGGCGGCGATTCCCGGCCGGATCCAGATATCCTGGCCCTCCTCGGCAGCTACCACCGTGGTCACGAAGTTTTCGGTGCGGGAAGCGCAGGGGTACCCGGGAGGAAACAGGGCCAGACCCAGTCGGCCTTCACCGGACAGGTTGTCCAGGCGGAGGGCCAGGGACCCGATTTCCAGATGGATTTCATGCAATTGCAACATGTCTTCGGCAAGCATGGTCCAGGGTCCGTAGGATCCCGACGGGGTGTAGTCCAGGAGCTGGCTGGCCACGGCCTGAGCCGTGAAGTTGCCCGGCCCGCTTTCACGAATAAAACCGGCTTCAAAGGGGGCCAGGGCATCCGGCTGCTCGTTCATGTTCACCAGGACGAAGTCGATCTCATCCAGGCCCACTCCGGAAAAGGCCAGAGGTTCAGCAAAGCTTTCGGTGCTGCTGGTGTATTCGGAAAAGAGGGCCACATTGACATTGCTGCCCTCTGCGGGCATGGCCGCCATGCCGCGCCACCAGTGGGACGAACTCCCGGCCGGATTGTGGCTCATCAGACGCAGGGCCGAACAGTTGTCCGGGAAATCCGCATCGGGCAGGGCGTGACTGTGCCCCCCCGTTTTGAGCGGCGCCGGAGGCATGGTCTGGACGTTGCCGTAAGGAAGCCGGCTCGGTTTCCAGCAGTACTGGTAGGCATAGCTGTTGTCCCGTTCTTCGATCTCGCTGACTCCACCGCCGGAATCGGTCTTCAAACTCAAGGTGTGCCGACCGCCGGGAATACTCACCGGAGAGGAGCCGTTGTAACAATAGACCATTCCCGCGGGCAGCCCTCCGAAGTGAAGGACCGTCGGATAGGGCACACCATCGAGGGCCAGCATATCCGCGAAATTACCGGTATCCGTGTGGCTGCTGTTGCGGACCAGGTAGTTCAGGTGCGTGGTGGTGGAATCGCCCCACAACGAGTTGGGAAGCCATCCCGTGCCGGTTTGATGGGTGTTGGTCGGCGTCACCGGGTGGGTCCAGTAGAAGTCGATCGAGGGTATAAGGTTGGCCCGCGGTTCGGCAATTTCGACGGTGAAAGTGAAGGGATCCGCCACCGTGGGTGCATCCAGATAGGCGGTGATCGCGTGTTCACTGCTGTCGGTATATTCCCGGCAGGTATAGGCCAGGCCCCAGGAGTTGGTGGGTCCTCCAGCCACCGGTTGATGTGCGAGGTCTGCAAACTCCAGGTCAGGATTCAGATGCCCCAGGCGCATGGGGTGGCCGGAATCCGTACGCAGGATCAGGTCCTTGTCGCCCAGCTGATCAGCCGGAATGCTGAAGGTCCAGAAGGCGAAATCCTGATCGGGCCCGAATTCCTGGGTGAAGGGCGTGCCGGGAAAAAGGGGCTGGGGCAGGTGGGCCTGGATCCGGTACGGGGCGGAGCCGGTGACGTTTTCGATCCCGATATCAAAAAGAGGTGGCGGTAGGGTAAACCCCTGATGCAGCACGATCCCCACAAGCTCCCCCGGCATGTTTCCATCCGCCTCCAGCAGGTCGGTATATCCGTTTGTCGATTCGTCATTTCCATATTCGTACAGCTTGATCTGGTACTGGCTTGACGCCTCCAGCGGACGCACGGTCACGGCCAGCCATTCTTCAGCCGGGCTGGCGACATTGAAACCGTCACAGTTGTATTCGAGGATGTCAGGGTCGGGACAGTGCTGCCAGCCACCTTCGCGAGGCGGAGGGGCGGGAAACACCGTCGGGCTGAAGGGGAGCGGCCTGGCCGGCCAGATGAACTGGCCACCCCAGGTATTATCATCCTCGTTGGTTTCGCTGATGGATCCGAAGGCGTCCACATAGGCGGAAACGGTGTGGCGGCCGCTGAGATCCAGGTTCAGGGGGCCGATGTTCAGAACCGTGAACTCACCGGTGGTGGCGGGGGCATAGCCCATGGTCCGCAGGGTGCCATCGATGTAGAAGGCCACGTCGAAACCGCCGCCCGTGCCTTCATTTCCGGTGTTTTCACCGTGGGCGTTCAGCCAGAAGGGGTTGGCCAGGTGCGGTTCGATCCAGCAACTGGAGGGAGTGGCGACGGCCCCCAGCTCGGGCACCACGGGGTGGCTCCAGCCTGATCGAGAGTTCAACAGAAGGTTGACGCCCTTCTCCTGGCCGGCGGCTGGAGTGATGAGGAAAAAGCTGATCAGGGTGAGGGCCATTGCGGTTCTCATGAGATGTCACTCCCGGTTGAGGGGTTGCTCTTCGGGAGGAATAACGAAACACCCCGGATAAAAATCACAAAAGAAATCCCCCGAGGTGTGATTGGCGATGGCGCGCGGCATTATTAAACCAGAAGCGCTTACCGACGCCAATGAAAGGGCTCACCCTCATGTTCCGCTCCCACTTCCCCTTCTGGTCCCCCGGTCTCCTTTCCCTTTGCCTGCTGCTGCTCTTGTCAGCCTCTCCCGCGTGGTCCACCGAGTGGGTCGAGCACGATGTGGCCGGCCTGGGCTCGGGCACCTCCTATTTGTATGCCTGGGGGGGCGATGGCATCGGGGTGACCCAGCCCACCGCCCAGGCGATCCTTTTCTTCAATGCGCGCACCGGGGTCTGGACCTGGCACGATCTGGACGCGGCCATGTCCGTGGTCAGCGTCAGGGCCGAGGGTTTCATGGTGCTGTGTGTGGGGACCGACAGCGCCGTGGTTTACAACACCCAGACCGATACGGTGGCCGAACTGGTCTATAACGGCACCCTTCTTTCCACCTCGGGTAACTCGCGCAGTTTTGATTGCGGCCGGGAGCTGGCGCTGGTGGTCACCGACCAGGAGTTCTGCGTGTTCGATGCCGAGACCGATCAGTGGTCGCGCCTGCCGTATTCTCTGTTCGGAACTCCGGCCTTTACCCAGCGGCACCAGGTCCATGACACCTACGCCGTTTCCTTCCTGCCCTTGACCAACAACACGGTAGTGAACCTGGTGTACAGCCTGGATCAGCACGCTTTCAACCAGACGGATATGGGCCTGCATGCCCTGGCCAGCCCGATGGACCACGGGTATGCGGGTTTCCGGAACCAGTATGAGGCGGACGACTACCTTCTGGGTTACAGCGCCCTGACCAACAGCTTCTCGTATCTGCCATTCACCGATGGATCGAACTGGACCAGCGCCACCGTCACCACGGATGAGGCGCTGGGTCCCCGCACCGCCTTTGCCGCCTGCTACGAGGAGGATTATCCCGAAGATATCCGCCACTACCATCTGTACGGTTTCGATACCCGGTATGGCTACTGGGTGCATCGGCTGGAAATCGTCAATGACACGGAATACACCATCGGCTCTGGCTGGTGGGAAGGTGGGGCCTTCATGGCGACCTCCTACTTCACCCATGACCCAGATCAGGAGAATTTGCTGGTCTGGGACGGGACCAGCAACTCCTTCTATTTCCAGGCGACCGGGTTGGCTCACTACATCGGGGTCGTTCCTGGGGGCAACGTCCTGCTGGCAAAACATGAGGGTGATTACCTGGGTTTGACTGTCGATGACCAGATCCATGGTTCCCTCACGGTGGACCCCCTGACCTATGACCGGGCCAGCCCCGGCCTGAACTATGTGGATTTCCTGAGCGAGGGCCCAGGTGATCTGGTCACGGTCAATGTCTACCAGGGTGCAGCGGGGGGATGGCTGCAGCACGCCACCGGTCCCCACACTGCCGAGGGTTTCAGTGCGCCCCACGTCCATCTGCGTCTGGGGGACGACCCCCAGCGCGAGGCCGTGTTCTATTCCGCCTATCGTCAGGAGATCTATGGATATGGTCTGGGGGGATGGCCTCCCGTGTCAGGCTCGGTGACCGACCACTATAGCTTTGTCACAACCGCGGATGACGACAGGGGAATCCTCTTTGACGCCCACCGAGGAACTGTTTACGAGTGGAACGACATGGAGCACAAGCTGGCGGGAGGTGAGCGGATCTTCTGCCTCATCGACAATGACGCCGGCGAGGCTCAAGCCTACAGCCTGACCACCGGATCGTGGTCCACCCAGGCTCTTTCGGCTGAGAGTGTCCCCTATGCGGCCAAGGATCGGGTGGCGCTGGTGCAGCATGCGACCGAGCACGTCTACTATGCCTGTTATGCTGAGGATGGCAGCTGGGCCAAGCTGGAACCCTACGGAATATACAAGGGGCGAGGAGTGGGTGACCGCACGGCCTTTTACCTGACGGGTGACAAGGCCTATGGGCTGGGAACCGGTGCCGTCACGCCGGTCCAGATGAGCCACATGGACCTGCTGCCCGGTCACGGAGCCGTGGCCATCCAGTTCGAGAGCAACCTGGATTATCCCGAAGGTGCGCTGGTTCTGAACGTCACCGGTCCGGCCCCCGAAACGGACAGCTGGCAGGTCCCGCTGGTCCGCGAAGGGTCGGGGCGCTTCCGGGCGCTGGACAGTGCCCCGCAGCTGGCCCTCGGCGGCGAATTCACCTACAGCCTGGAGCAGGCGGATCCCCAGACCGGTTCGAGCGTGCTGGAAAGTCAGACCATCCTCCTGCTGGCTTTGCCCGCCGCCCGGCTGGATCGGATTCATCCCAACCCCGCCAATCCCCGCACCCAGGTGGAGTTCTCCCTCGCGCGCCGTCAGCAGGTCAGCCTCAAGGTGTATGATCTGGCCGGCCGTCTGGTGCGCACCCTCGTGGATGAATCCCGCGACGTCGGAAAGCACGTCACCAACTGGGATGGCTGCGATGAACGGGGCGGGGCCATGGCCTCGGGCGTTTATGTTGTTCGCCTGGATGCGGAGGCCGGGTCGTCCTCGCGCAAGGTGATGCTGGTGCGGTGAGGGGTGGTTCGCAGATTCCCGCTGATCCCTGGCCCTGCGCTCGCAGTTCTCTGCGGTTTGTGGACGGGATAGCACCCCTCATTTTCCACCAACTTCAAGTGACCAGCGCTGTTGTGGGGTTCTCGCCGAACCGGTACGAATCATGCAATCAGGTCACCGTGGATGGGGATTCACGGTGCGGCTCCGGGTGGGAAGTCCGGTGCTCTGACCAGGAGGATTTCATGATGAAGAAGGCAGTCACAGTGATGGCCATGCTGGCCCTGGGTTTGATGATGGCCGGCGGTGCGCAGGCCCAGTCCGACGATTGC
>JAZBOO010000337.1:0-8052 GCA_036351155.1 Candidatus Krumholzibacteriia bacterium
CAAATCAAAAAGTTCCTCGCACAGCAAGGCTGTGCCCCGACACCGGCTGCCGCCGCCGGTCAGGACCACTCCGCCGGACAGTCCGGCCAGCACCCCCAGGTCGCCGAAGTCCTCCTTGACCAGGGTCAGGATTTCTTCCAGGCGCGGTTCCAGGATGGCCGCCACCAGCCCGGGCGTGGCCTCGGGCCTTTCCTCATCGAACAGGGCGGAGAGGGACACTTCTTCCACCAGGCTCCGCAGAACCACCCCGTCTTCCCGCTTGATCTTTTCGGCCTCGTCCAGAGGGATGCGCAGGCCGTGGGCCAGGTCGGAAGTCAGCGAATTGCCGCCAAAGGGCAGGTGTCCGTGGGTCAGGATGGCCCCTCGCCGGAAAACCGCCCAGGTGGTGGAGGTGCCCCCGATGTCGATGAGCATGACCCCCTGATCCAGTTCCTCGGGGGTCAAGAGAGCTCGACTGGCCGCCAGGACATCGACTTCCTCACCCAGCGGCTTGTACTTTGCCGTCTCGATGGCGTTTTCGATGTTGTTCAGGACGCTGCGGGAACCGGTGATCAGGTGGGCCTGAATTTCCAGCTGGCTGCCCATGCGGCCCTCCGGTGCCGTGATATTGCGCACGCGGTCCACGGCATACTCCACGGGGGTCACGGTCAGGATCTTCTGATCGAAGGGAATGGCCATGCTGCGCGCCCGTTCGCTGGCCTCATCCAGGTCGGCACTGCGGATGGGGCGGGGACCGCCGGAAAGCATCATCTGGGCGGTGGCACGCACGCTGCGCAGATGGGACCCGGTGATGCTGTAGGCAAACCCCGAGACGTAGATGTCGGTGGCAGTTTCCAGCTTCTGGATACAGTTGCGGATGGCGGCCGCGCCGGCGCTCAGGTCGGTAAAATCTCCGTCCATGAAACCGCAGGCCTTTTCCTGGGCGCAGCCGATGATCTCCAGATCGCCGTTTTCGGTGGTCTCACTGACCAGGGCGCGGAACTCGGTGCTTCCGAAGTCGAACGCGACAATCAGTCGTCCTTGACTCATGTCGGGGCCTTTCTCCCACAGGTGCTCAGATTCTCCGGCAGGTGATCTTGTCCGCGAAGCGCAGATCCATCTGCAACCCCGGTTCAAGATGATCGCGGGCCACCATGTAGCGGTCGAGCCGAGCCATGAATTCCTCGCGGCCGACCAGGAGGCTACCCCTGCCATCCTGAAGGACGATACCGAATCCTTCGGGACGGGCAACAATAAAATCGATCGGACAGACAATTTCCAGCCCGGTGCTCTCGATGGCCGACATGAGTTGCCGTAAATTTTCCCGGTGCTCCGGGGCCAGAAGCCATTCTCCTGTCCGGGGCCCGGCCGTGCACTCGACCCCCACCAGGACCGGCAAACCGGGGGGAACAAGGTGGTCCGGGAAAGCCAGGACTCGCCCGTCCTCCGCCATGACCCGGGGTGTTTGACCGGGCGCATCGGGTTCGATCAGCAGGACCGGACGCCATTCGCGAAAATCCACGGCCAGGGCATCGGGCAGCCTCCGGCGGACCTTGAGATCACGAATCCAGGGTAAATCGGCCAGCGAATCGGTCACAGCTCCGGCAGACACGGACCAGATATTCCGGCCCAGGAACGAAGCGAGCACGCCCTCCAGCTCCCCCTCGGAAGTGAACCGGTACGAACCCGACTCCACCGTGCGGATGGCAAAAACCGGCGAGGTGAGCAGCCACCAGCCTCCCACCACGAGCAGACCGGAAGCCAGCACGCCCAGGCTCATCCTGAGCCATAGTTTTTTCCGGGAACGGGGGGCTTGTCGGCGAAGAGCAAATGCCCCGGAGGATTCTGTGCCGCGCTGCCGGATCACCGGCTGCTCTCCCGGGCATCCAGGTGGGCGCAGATCGCTTCGAGTTGCCGGCCGATGTCGCCGGCCCCCAGGGTCAGAACCAGGGTCCCCGGCGGGGCATGTCGGTTCAGCCATTCGGAGGTCGCTTCATGTCCAGCCAGCAAATCCACAGCAGACAGGCCCTTGTCTTTCAGGCGGTCGGCGATGAGGAAGCTGCCCACTCCCGGCGGTTGCACCTCGCTGGCCGCGTATACAGGCAACAGTCCCACCGCGTCGGCGGCCGCCAGGGCGTCCGCGAACTCCGCAGCAAAGCGCTGGGTTCGCGAGTACCGGTGCGGCTGAAAAAGCACAGCCACCCTGCGTCCGCGGCTGCAGGCCACCTCCATGGTGGCCAGGATCTCGGTGGGGTGGTGGCCATAGTCGTCAATGACCAGCACCCCATCGTGTTCCCCGTGGCTTTCCAGGCGGCGCCCCACCCCGGCCGTGCCGGCCAGTCCCCTGGCAATGTCGTCGAAGGCAATGCCCACCTCCAGGCCCACCGCGACGGCCGCCAGGGCGTTTTGCAGGTTGTGCCGCCCGCCCATGTTCAGTTCCAGCTTGCCCAGAGGTTCGCCGAAGGCCTCCACCTGCGCTGTTTGCCCTCCCTGTGGCGTGGGCTGAACGCCCAGGGCTCGCACCTCGGCCCCGGCGTCCAGGCCATAGGTCACGGTGCGGCGATCCAGGGTGGGCACCAGGGCCCGCACTTCCGGGTCATCCAGACACATCACGCAGGTGCCATAGAACGGCACCTTGCCGAGAAAGGCGGTGAAGGCCTGGCGCAGAGCCGGGAGATCGGGATAGAAATCCACGTGTTCCAGGTCGATGTTGGTCACCACCGCCACCGTGGGCGTCAGGTGCAGAAAGGTGCCGTCGCTTTCATCGGCTTCGGCCACCAGGTACTTGCCCCCGCCGTGGATGGCATTGCTGCCCACGGACTTGATCACGCCGCCGACGATCACCGTGGGGTCCAGCTTGGCCGCCCCGAACACCTCGGCCACCAGGGTGGTGGTGGAGGTTTTGCCGTGACTGCCCGCAATGGCGATGCCCTCTTTCAAGCGCATCAGCTCGGCGAGCATTTCCGCTCGGCGGATCACGGGGATGCTGCGGGCCCGCGCGGCGGTCACCTCGGGATTGGCCTCGGTGACGGCCGAGGAGCGCACCACCACATCGGCTCCAGCTATGTGGTCGGCATGATGCCCCACCTGGATGGTGGCGCCCAGCTGGGCCAGGCGATCGGTGATACTCGATCGATGCAAATCGCTGCCGCTGACGGTGAAACCCTGGCGCATGAGCACCTCGGCGATACCGCTCATGCCGATACCGCCGATGGCCACCAGATGAATATGTCGCGTGTTCCCGAACATGGCTCCACTCACATCAAACGTCGATCCCATTGCTTCTGGAGGGCACGGTAGGACCGGCTGTCCCGGTCAATGCTGATCAGGATACCCACCGAGGCCAGGGCCGCCACCATGGCGGTTCCGCCGAAGCTGACAAAAGGCAGAGGCACGCCCACCACCGGGATCAACCCGGTGACCATGGCCAGATTGGCCACGCCGTATACGCCCAGACTGACCGTCAACCCGGTGGCCAGATAGCGCCCGAAGGCATCGGACGCCCGGGCGGCCACACCCAGACCACACCAGATGAATACCATCAGCAGAATGATCACCAGACTGGTCCCGATCAGCCCCATCTCCTCCCCCAGCACCGAGAAGATGAAATCCGTGTGGGCTTCAGGCAAGAACGAGAACTTGTTGTGGCTGTTACCCAGGCCCAGTCCGGCCCAGCCGCCGGCGCCCAGACCGATCAGCGACTGCTGCACCTGATAGGAAAAAGCCCCCTCCTGGACACCTTCCCACCAGTGGCCCAGCCGCGAGCTCAGCTTGGACACGCTCAGAAAGGCCACGGTGGCCACGGCCACGGGGACGGCAATCATGATCACCAGTTTCCGCCAGGGCACACCCGCCACGAAGAACAGGGCCAGGATGACGCCCATCATGGTCATGACATTGCCGAAGTTGGGCTGCAGCACCAGCACCACGAACAAGGGCAGCGGACCCATGGCCATCAGGTAAAGGAGATTCCTCCAGGTCAAGGGGCCGGGTGCGTTGAGGGCAGCCAGGCGATCGGCCAGGAAAACGATGAGAGCCAGCTTGGTCAGTTCCACCGGCTGGAATCGGAATCCGCCCAGGGTCACCCAGCGGGGAATGGTTTCGTCCCCGAACAGGGTGGCCACCATCAGGGCCAGCCCCAGGACCAGCCCCCCCCAGACGAGCATGCGGCGGCGATAAACGTGATAGTTGATGCTGGCCAGGGTCACCAGGGCCACAATGCCCATGCCGATCATGACCAGGTGCTTGATCCCCACGTAGTGCTGGCCCAGAACCGACGAGGACGCCAGGCGGTCATAGCTGCCCGCGCCGTAGACAATGAGCAGCCCCATGAACAGCAGGGCCATCACCGGCAGAACCAGCCCCGGGTCCACGCTTTCGAATATTCCGGCCAGTCCACGAATGCGTCGATTCACGAGTTCGATCCTTTCCCGGTTTCCTCTTTGGCAGCCACAATCTGGGCACCGCAAGTCACGGCCGCGCGCGTGAATTCCTCACCCCGCTGGCGGTAGCTGGCAAACATATCGAAGCTGGCACAGGCCGGGCTCAGCAGCACACGGGCATCGGGTTCCGCCAGGCGGCAGGCCATGGCCACCGCCTCTTCCATGGAAGCGGCCTCCACGCACGGTACCACACCTTCCAGCACTTGCCCAATGGCGGGACCTTCCTGGCCGATCAGCACCACTCCACGCACGGCTTGCATGACTTCCCGCAGGGGTGTGTAGTCCTCCCCCTTGCCACTTCCGCCGGCGATCAGCACCACCGGCTGGGGGTAGCCCTGCAATCCGGCACACACGGCATGCACGTTGGTGGCCTTGGTGTCGTTGATGAACTGAATGTCACCCTTGCGCGCCGTCAACTGATGACGATGGGCCAGCCCGGGAAAATCTTTCAGTCCCTCGGCCAATGATTCCGGATCCAGATCCAGAGCCAGTCCGGCCGTCACGGCGGCCAGAGCGTTCAGCAAGTTGGGGGGCGAATGCAAGGCCAGTTCGTTCTGCCGGATCAGGAAACGATCCGCACCGTCCCGGCGAATGCGGAGCTCTCCCTCGCGGTAGAACGCGCTGGCTTCCGGCTGATCGTCCCCGAAGAGAAGGCGCCGGGCCGCCGTGGTCCAGCCTCGGGCCTCGGGGCAACCCGTCCAGGTGATGAACGTCCCCTCGGCTGTCATCTGATCGGCCAGAACCCGCTTGGCCGCGTAGTAGGCCGCCAGATTTTCATACCGATCCAGATGGTCCGGGGCCAGGTTCAACACCAGCCCCACGCGCGGGTGAAATTCATGAACGGCTTCGAGCTGGAAGCTGGAAACTTCCAGGGCCACCACGGCTTCGGGCGGCAGCTGGTCCGCCACCTGAGAAAGAGGGGTGCCCAGGTTGCCCAGGGCCTCGGCCCGGCGCCCGGCCTTGCGCGCCAGGTGGGCGATCATCTCGGTGGTCGTGCTCTTTCCGTTGGTGCCGGTGATGGCCACGAGGTCGGCGGTGCAGAAACGCGCCCCCAGTTCCATCTCGGCCCAGATGGGCACCTTGCCCGACCAGGCGGCCAGGTGGGGGTGCGTCAAGGGCACCCCTGGACTGATGATGATGCCCGATGGCGCGACGGAGGGCCAGTCGCCGCCGGTTGCCAGTTCGTGGAAAGCCTCGGGTGCCAGATTGGTCAGGCCCTCCCGCTCCCAACGGCTGGTGACCGCTTCCTCCGCCGCGTCATCGATACCAATCACCTGAGCGCCATGGCGCCGCAACAAGGCTCCGGCCGCACATCCGCTGCGCGCCAGACCCACCACCCAGAAAACCTGATTTTTCACCTGGGGAATCATGCATCCTCCCCGGCCTGAGGCCATCTCTGATCCAGCAGGTCCACCAGCTGATCCATGGCCGCGCTGCGTGATCCCTTGATCAGGATCCGGTCGCCTGGTCCCGAGTGTTCATCCAGCCAATCCGCCGCCGCGCCCACGCTGTCCACCTGGAAGGCGGGAGCGTTCTTTCCGTGAAATCCTTCGGCCAGATTCCGCGCGCCAGGGCCCACCGCCAGCAGCTGATCCACGCCGGCCTCGCAAATGGACTGTCCCACCTCCCGGTGCAGCTGCTCACTGTCGGGTCCCAGCTCGGCCATGTGACCCAGAACAGCCAGCGCCCGACCATGGCCCGGCAACCTGGCGATGGCCGAGCAGGCGGCCAGCATGCTGGAGGGGTTGGCGTTGTAGGAGTCGTCGAGAATGGAGCGGCCACCCATCTGGCGCAGATCTGAACGATGGGAAGAGGCCACAAAACCATCCAGGCCCTGACGCATCTGTTCATCGGTCAATCCGGACGCCCTGGCCGCCAGAATGGCGGCCACCAGATTGGCCCCGTTGTGACGGCCCGGCAAGGGCACCGGCCAGGTCTGGCCGTTCAGCAAGACTTCGGACTGCCCGCTTCGCCCGGATGCGATCCATGACCACAGGTAATCCCCCTGATCAAGGCCGTAACTGACCACGGGGCAAGGGGCGCGGTCGCACCATTCGGCAAAGCCCGGACTGTCGGCGTTCAGGATCGCCCGTCCTTGAGCTGGCAGGAGATCCAGGATTTCGCCCTTACCCTGGATCACTCCCTGCAAGGACCCGAACTCGGCCAGGTGAGCCTGGCCGGCGTTGGTGATCAGGGCAATGTCGGGCCGGGCCAGTGCCACAAGGCTGGCGATGTGTCCCACCGCCGAGGCCCCCATCTCCATCACCGCAAATTGGTGTTCAGACCCCAGACGCAGCAAGGTCAAGGGCAAACCCAGGCGATTGTTCAGATTGCCCCGGGTGGCACACACGGAGCCGGCGCCCGACAAGGCAGCGGCCAGAAAATCCTTGGTGGTGGTCTTGCCGTTGCTCCCGGTGATGCCCACCACGGGATAAGAAAAACGCGCGCGCCAGGCACCGGCCAGCACCTGCAGGGCCGCATCGGGATCCGGTGACAGCAACACGCCACCGGCACCGGTGACCTCCGCCCACTCATTGGCCCCGGGCTGGGATCGGGTCAGAGCCCAGTGCCCCTCAGCCAGGGCCTGGGGCACGTAGGTTCGGCCGTCACTGTGCTCACCCATCAGAGCGACGAAAAGTTCACCGGGGGCCAGTGCACGGTTGTCCAGCCCCGCTCCACGGAAGGAATGAGAGGCCAGGTCGGAGAAATCCCGTCCCTCGTCGGGGAGCACCAGCCTGCGTTCCGCCGCCAGGTAAATCCCTTCCAGTTGCCCGACCTCATGCAGAAGTCTGGCCGCATCCTGGAGAGTGAATCCGCTAGTGCTCATGATCATCCTGACGTTTCACCCATTCACGAACGATCTGACGATCATCCAGGTGCAAGCGCCGGTCCTTGACCAGCTGGTAGTCCTCGTGTCCCTTGCCCGCGATCACCACGATGTCTCCGGCCGAAGCTTCGTTCAAGGCCGACTCGATGCCCTCGGACCGGTCCAGAACCACCACACAGGAAGTGCTGCGTGGTGCAGTCACCTCGACATACCCCCGACGGATATCTTCGCAGATGAGCTGCGGATTTTCCCCGCGCGGGTTGTCCGAGGTGATCCAGGTCAGGTCCGCGCCCCGGGCGGCCACGGCCCCCATGAGTGGGCGCTTCCCACGATCTCGATCACCACCACAACCGAACACCACCAGCAAACGATTTTCCACCAGCTCGTCACAGGCGCCCAGGACCGCGTCCAGCGCATCGTGCGTGTGGGCGTAATCCACCACCGCAATGGCGCCCCCGGGCAAGGCGATCCGCTCCAACCGGCCGGGAACTTGTCCCACACCCGCCAGCGCGTGAGCACAGGCGTCCACGGGAAATCCAAGGGCCAGACCGGCGGCCAGAGCGGCGGCCAGATTTTCCACGTTGAAGCGCCCCACCAGAGGACTGATCAATTCATGCGCGACACCCTGCCAGAAGAAAACCAGAGTGGATCCTTGGAGATCCAGACGGACCGAGGTCACCTGCAGATCTGCCTTCACCTGGCTGTCCGGCCTGGCCGAGAAGGTCACGACCCGGGCCTGTCCGGTGTCCAGCCCCGACAGATGAGGGTCGTCCGCATTGAGCACCAGCGTGCCCGCGCGTCCCA
>JAZBOO010000338.1:0-15464 GCA_036351155.1 Candidatus Krumholzibacteriia bacterium
CGCCAAAGGTGCTTTCCCCGATTTCCCCGGCGATCTTGTTCATGATGCCGAAGGAGCTTTCCCCGTAAATGGTGGCGCCGGATTTGATCGTTGACCCCGGCCCCACATAGAGGGGACCTTCCAGAAAAACATGAGGTTGAACCACGGTCTCCCGGTCCAGAATCACCGGACCGTGCCGGGTGTCGACCGCCACCCCGAAGCCCAGCTGGACCTCCGGCCCCAGATACAGACCGGCACTCCCGGTCACCACGGGCGGGGAGGAATCACTCGAGGCACTCCCCCCTTCCCAGCGGGCGAACTCCAGTGGATGATCCCAGACCTGATCTTTTTGATCGGGAAGCGGAAAAACGCCGAATGGAACCCGTCCCTCTCCGGGGCTGCCGAGGGTCAGTTCCAGGTCCGACACGATGGCCCCACTGGTGGCCGGCACCACCTCCCAGATGAACCCCAGACCTTCAGCCGCCTGCCATTGCCGGTTGGGCAGTTCTCGAGGTGCGGTCCACGGTTGCGGTGGAATGGCATGTGCGGACCATACTCCGGCATCGGCCTGGGTCTGTTCCCATTGGTCATAAGAGACCATCAACTGCTGATTTTCCTCCGCCGAACACGAGAAAGCCAAGGTACCGTGGTGGTCTTGCCAGGCCACAGATTGTCCCTTTTCCACCATGGCCAGGACCTGCGCCAGCAGATGGTGATCAGGCGCCAGTCGTCCGTTGATCCACAGAAATGTGGAGTCGAGCCCACGGATTTCCTCCTGCTCGGTTCCGGTCCGCCAGGGGGATTCCGGGTGGAGAGCGCGCAAGCAATCCCGGGAAAGTAATCGACCGCCCGTGGCGCCCACCGGCAGGAGGCGCTCCACACGCTCCCGCAGGTTGAAAACACCCACCCGCTGCTCGTAGACGGGCTGGCTCCAGCAAACCGGCCGGAAATGCGCCAACGTTTGATCTTCAAAGAGAACGGGAATGGGCAACACCTTGGCCTCCACGGATCTGCAATATTCAGCCCGGGGTGACATGACCCACGGGATCGACAAGAATGGGGATATTGTAACGGAATGCCGGGATCAGACAAGCCCGGAGGGAAGAAATCAGGCCAAGGTATCGATGAGCGAACCCAGCATTTCATCGGCCGTCTTCACCACATTCAGATTGGCTTCCAGGCCGCGCCGCGAGCGCAGAAGCCCTACTTCATGGTCGATCAGATCGCCACCTTCGGCCCCAGGTGTCAGGGCGCGTGAGATTCCCTGGGCCGATGTCTGGAACAGGTTTTGGTTGGCCTGAATCCCTTGCAGGGCATGGTTCATGGCGGTGCTGATCATGAAAGTCCTCCTGAAGTGTGGACTTTTTTTATCGTCCAGAAACCGGAAAACTTGAGTTTTAACGCCACGACAAAGCATTGATCCTGTTAAAAATCCTACATTTTTTTGGTGGTTCCTTAAAAAATTCTTCCTTCCTCCAGTCCTTCCCTAGTTTTTGAAAGGAGGGGAAACTGAATAACATGACCGCCAACGAGGTATGGCTGCACTCATTTAGCGAGTGAGATTCATTTTCAAAACACTGTTTTGCAATGCTTTACAGGGGCTACCCACATCATTTCCTACTTGACGACCGGCTGTTCAGTAATTTAGTTTCGAGTTCTGTTGTAAATCAGAAAATTGATCAGTGGATTTTAGACAACGTTAACCTGATAACGTCCGGCGGAAGCCGGCAGGAGGAAAACCAATGAAGCGCATGACTGTGGTGGCGTTGGCCCTGACGCTGGTCGCTCTGGCGGTAGTCCCCACATGGGCCGAGGACAAGGTGGAAACGGTCCCCGAGCTGACCGGAAAAGAACTCTTCAAGGCGCACTGCAAGGTGTGCCACACCGAGGATTCCGACGCCGGAGAGTACACCCCCATGACCTACATCATGGAGCAGTGGGAAGAGTTCTTCGATGAGTTGTGGACCGAAACCCACGGCGAAGTGGCCTGCCCCGAGACCGAAGGCAAGAAGGTCACCGACATGATGGACAAGGACATGCTCAAGAAGATCAAGAAGTTCTGCGTGGATCATGCCGCCGACAGCGAACAACCCATGACCTGTGGCTAAAGGTTACCCCTCACCCAATCCTGGAGAGCCCGATGAAAAAGACTTTGATCACCCTCCTGGCCCTGATGGCCTTGATCGCCATGGCCACCGGCGCCTTGGCCGACGATGCCGCCAAGATCAAGCGCCTGGAAAAACGGTTGCAGAAGCTGGAACTGAAGTCCCACAAGAACAAGATCAACTGGAGCGGCGACCTGCGGGTGGAAGCCCACACCATCACCGGCGAGACGGCTGACTCCTACGACGGCATGGCCCTGCAGAACGTCATGGTCAACTCCATGTTCTTCTACAACGCCAACGCCACCGGCCCCATGGACCCCATGGCCCTGCCCATGAACATGGACGGCACCTTCAACTACGGCGCGGTGCAGAATTATCTGGGTGATCCCGATAATTACGGTGCCTACATGCTGTTCCTGAACGGCCTGGACTTCAACACCACCTTCCCCATGTACATGCAAGACATGCTGGGTGCCATGGCCGTGGCCATGGGCATGGACCCCCAGACCATGACGCCCGAGCAGTGGGCCATGGTCCAGGGCGGGGCCATGGACATGATGAAGATGGTCGATGGCCTGCAGGAGAGCTACAAGACCGACAACGACATCCTGTACACCACCCGGCTGCGCTTGAACATGCACGCCAAGGTGGCCAGCAACGTGACCTTCGACGGCCGCATGAGCGTTTACAAGCCCTGGGGTGCCAGTACCCAGGTGCCTCTGTTCAACGGCCAGTCCAACACCATGTTCATGGATGCGGCCGAACCCGGGGTGCCCGGCGCCTCGACCATGCACGTGGACCGCGCCTACTTCACCTGGTCGAAGATCAACGAGTGGCCCATCTACCTGAGCCTGGGCCGGCGCCCCAGCACCGATGGTCCTCCCCTCCACTATCGTCACGATGAGCTGCGTGCCGGCACCCCCATGGGCACCATCATCGACTTCCAGTTCGATGGGGCCACCTTCGGCTACAACTTCAGTGACGAGACCACCATTCGCGCCTGTTACGGCCTGGGTTACGAGAGCCAGTTCGGCAACGCCAGCTTGCTGGAGACGCCCGAAGATCGGCTGAAGGACGCGAGCTTCTTCGGGTTCAACATCGATGCCTGGAACACTCCGGAAATGCAGATCCAGACCACCGTGGCCCGGGCCTTCAACATCACCGATGGTTTCAACGGTATGGTGATCATGCCCAACGATCCGGTGACCGGTGCGGCCATGCCCGGTCCCATCATGACCCGGTTCAGCCCCTCGGCCAACCTGGGCGATTTCGATCTGGCAAGCATCCTGGTAGCCCGCACCGACGGTCCGGTGGACTGGTTTGTGACCGGCAGCTGGAGCAAGAGCAAGCCCGTGGACGAGTACGTCA
Source organism: Candidatus Krumholzibacteriia bacterium (assembly GCA_036351155.1). GTDB lineage: Bacteria > Krumholzibacteriota > Krumholzibacteriia > LZORAL124-64-63 > LZORAL124-64-63 > LZORAL124-64-63. The sequence goes on from JAZBOO010000338.1 coordinate 3,453, forward strand.
CCACGCCCTTCGGCGGCATGCTGGCCGATCCGTTCCAGCAGGCCGAGGAGCATACCGGCAGCATGTACTACCTGGGCGCCCGCTACAATCTGGCCAACGACAAGACCAAGATCGGCCTGGAGTGGAACAAGGGCAGCCAGTACTGGTTCAACTTCGCCCCGGCGCAGGACGACCTGATCGCTCCGAAGACCAGCACTCGCGGCACCGTCATCGAAGGCTACGTCACCCACCGCATCAACCCCAAGTTCGTGGTCAAGCTGGGCTACATCAGCTACGACTACGACTACTCCGGGTCGGGCTGGCACCTGGGCGCGCCCAAGGAACTGGTCGAGGGCGACAACGCCCCCATCCTGGGCTTCCCCACCTACAAGAAGGCCGGCAAGGTGTCCCTGGGCTTCAGTGCCAGGTTCTAAAGGAGATCGTATGAATCGCGCGGCGACTCTCCTGATGCCGCTGATGATCATGAGCTGCCTGGCCGGGGTTTCCTCGGCCAAGCAGTTCTATCCGCATCAGGAATACTTCGAACACTACGAGGGCACGGCCACCTGCCTGGAATGCCACCAGGACGAGGCCGAATCCTTCTTCCACTCCCAGCACTACCAGTGGCAGGGAGAGGCCCCCGATATCGTCAATGCCGACGGCCGGCGCCTGGGCAAGATGAACACGATGAACGATTTCTGTACCAACCCTCAGGGCAGCTGGATCGGCAACGCCGAAAATTCCGACGGCAAGGTCCTGGCCCAGGGGTGCTCCAAGTGCCATGCCGGACTGGGCAAGATGCCCAGCCCCACTCTGAGCCGGGAACAGCTGGAGAACATCGACTGTCTCATCTGCCACGCTTCGGGCTACCGCCGCGACCTTTATCAGAACGAGGACGGCACCTGGGAATGGCGTCCCATCCTCTGGAAAAACCAGCGGGGAATGGACTCGGTTTCCAAGCGCATCGTCATGCCCGAGCGCAAGATGTGTCTGCGCTGTCACTCCGGTGCGGGCGGGGGCGCCAACTTCAAGCGGGGCGACCTGGAATACGAACTGGCCGAATGCACTCCCGAGTTCGATGTTCACATGGCCGCCGAAGGCCACGACATGGATTGCGTGGCCTGTCATGCGGGTGAGGATCATCGGGTCCGGGGCCGAGGCACCGATCTGTCCGGCACCGACAGTCCCGATGACCCCCTGTTCTGCACCAGCTGCCACGACGAGAAGCCCCACCAGGTGGCCGCTCTGGACAAGCACACGGAAAAGGTCTACTGCACCGTGTGCCACATTCCCACCTTCGCCAAGAAGGACCCCACGGACATGGTGCGGGACTGGTCGCAACCCAGGTATCATGAGGACGCGAACAAGTACTCGGCCACCATCACCTTCGGGCAGGATGTGGTGCCTCATTACGCGTGGTTCAACGGCAGCACCCGGACCGTGCTTATGGGTGACAAGGTCAAGCCCGGCCAGGACGGGATGATCACCCTGATGGATCCGCAGGGAAGCCGCAAGGACAAGAAGGCCAAGATCTACGCCTTCAAGCTTCACCGGGGTGTGGTGCCCTACCTTGAAGACAAGGAGTGGATCAGCCCTCTGGCCGTGGATGAGTTCTTTGTCGACGGCGACATCGACAAGGCGGTGCGCGAAGGAGCGGCCGCGGCCTACGGTATCCATCACCCCGAATACACCTGGGTGAACGTCCAGCGGTACATGGGCATTTTCCACGAGGTCCAGCCGGCCGAGATGGCTCTGGAATGTCTGGATTGTCACCGGGAGGGCGGCCGCATGGACTGGAGCGCCCTGGGCTACAAGAAGGATCCTCTGCTCGACGCGATGGACTGAAGGCTGTTTCAGCAAAAGGAAGGGCCGGGGATTTCCCCGGCCCTTCGCATTTATTCCCTAGACCGACTCGGACTCCTGCAAAGAGGCCAGCGAGCGCCCCCGCCAGGACCACAGAAACAACCAGCCCAGGAAACGTTTGATGGGATCGAGGGTGGAGTACATCACCGGCACCACCACCAGGGTCAGGAAGGTGGCCACGCTCAAACCCCAGATCACCGCCACGCCCATGGGACCCCACCACTGACTGGATTCACCACCGATGATCAGTGCGTGATCGAACTGCCCCTGGAACAGTGCGGCAAAGTCCACGCTGAATCCCGTGGTCAAGGGAATGAGTCCCAGGATGGTGGTGATGGCCGTCAGGATCACGGGCCGGAAACGGGTCATCCCGGCCTGGATGATGGCCTCATGCTTCTCCATGCCGCGCTGCCGGAGCTGGATGATGTAATCCAGCAGCACAATGGCGTTGTTCACCACGATCCCGGCCAGTGATATCACTCCCACACCGGTCATGATGATCCCGAACGGGGTCTGGGTGATCATGAGTCCACTCAGGACACCGATCAGCGAAAGAATCACGCTGAACAGGATGACCGCCGGCACGGTGACCGAGCTGAACTGGCTGACCAGCACCACGAAAATCAACATCACGGCGATCAGGAAAGCTTCGCTGAGGAAGGCCATGGATTCTTCCTGGTCTTCACTCTCCCCGGTGTAAGCCACGGTGTAGCCGGGGGGCAACTCCAGGCCGGCCACGGCATCCTGCACCTGAGCCAGCAGCTCGTTGCTGTTGAAACCTTCGGCCACATCGGCCATCACCGTGACCACACGGCGGGAATCAATACGGTGCACGGCGGCCAGCCCCGACCCGAACTCGGTCCGGGCGAACGCGGACACGGGAATGGTGTGGCCCTCGTAGAAAACGGTGGCGTTTTCCAGGTCCTCCACCTTGCCGCGATTGGGCTCCTGATACCGGACCATGATCTCGTATTCATCCTCGCCCACCCGATATTTCGCGGTCTCACTGCCATGCAGGGCCGTCCTGATGGTTCCGGCGATGTCGAAGGTCCGCAGACCGAACCGGCCCGCTTTGTCCACATCGGCCAGCACCGTCAACTCCGGCAGTTCGTTGTCGTAATTGTCGGTGATATCCACCAGACCGGGCAGGTCCTTGATCAGGACCTTGATCTCCTTGGCCAGATACCCCAGTTCATCGAAGTCGAAGCCGGAAATCTCGATGTTCACCGGTTTCCCGGTGGGCGGTCCTTCTTCCATCTTATCCACGGTGATGCGGGCTCCGGTGAGGCTCTTGAGCTCCTCGCGGAGGTTTTCCAGGGAAGTCCGGCTGCTCATGCTCCGATCTTCCATATCCACGAATTCCATGGTCACCGTGGACTGGTACTTGGGGGGTTCGGCCCCACCCAGTTCGTTGCCGTGGGTAACCCCCACCACGCTGTTGAAGGCGATCAGGTCGGGCACTTCGCGCACGGCCTTCTCCACCTCGCGGGTGTAGTGGTCCGTCACTTCGATGCGGGTCCCGCTGGGGGCCTTGATGTTCACCATGGCCAGCTTGGGGTCCACATCGGGGAAAAGTTCCACCCCGGCATTGAAGACCCCGAACAGGAAAAATACCCCTACCAGCGACACGTTCATCACCAGCATCACCAGGAAGCGGTTGCGCAGTGCCCAGGCCAGAGTGGGACGGTAGGTCCGTAGACCGAAGGCAATGAACCGGTCGCCTATCAGCTGGCTTTCGGTGCCGGTCTTGGGGACCGACATGAACCGCGCACAGAGCACCGGGTTGAACACCATGGCCACAATCAACGAAGAAACCAGGGTGATGATGACGGTGATGGGCAGGTAACTCATGAACTCGCCCATGATCCCGGGCCAGAAGATCATCGGACCGAAGGCACACACGGTGGTCAAGGTCGAGGCAATAACCGCTCCGGCCACCTGGCTGGTCCCGAAGTCCGCCGCCTCGTCGCCGCTCTTTCCTTTACCCCTGTGACGAAAAATGTTCTCCACGATGACGATGGCATTGTCCACCAGCATCCCCAGCGCCAGGATGAGGCTGAACAGCACCACCATGTTCAGGGTGATGTCCAGCAGGCGCAGAATGATGAACGACATGAGCATGGAGAATGGGATGGCCACGCCCACGAAGATGGCGTTACGCAGGCCGAAGAAGGCCAGCAGGACAAAGACCACCAGAAGCAATCCGCTCAGGATGTTGTTCTCCAGTTCGCTGACCATCTGCTTGATCTGCACGGACTGGTCGGCGACGATGGACACCTCGGTTCCCGTCGGGAACGTGGGCTTCACCTCCTCGATCACGCGTTTCACTTCCTCGGCGATCCGGATGATGTTCTCGCCGCTCCGCTTCTTGACCACCAGGGTGACGGAATCCAGCCCGTTGACCCGGCTGATGGTCGAGGGGTCGGCGACTCCGAACTCCACGGTGGCCACATCCCGCAGGTAAACAGGAGGTTCGATGCCGGGATTCAACACGAAGTCCAGCAGGTCTTCGACCTCCTCGACTTCCCCGGGGACCCGCACCTGATAATCGTACAGGCCCATGGACAGCTTGCCGCCGGGAATGGTCATGTTCTGCAGGGCGATGGCGTCCTGCACATCCACCACGGACAGGTTGTAGTAGATCAGCTTCTCCGGGTCCACCGCCACCTGCACTTCATTCTCGATCCCCCCCACCAGATCCACAGCCAGGATACCTGTGATCTGTTCCAGCGATTCCTGCAGATCTTCCCCGGTCTTCTTGAGCAGGAAAAGGTCCAGGTCACCGTACAGGTTGACCTGCATCACCGGAAAAAGGTCGGCGGCGCTGATCTCCTGGATGATCAGGTCGTTGCGCGGGTCCACGGGTAAATCCGGCTTGGCCAGCTCCACCCGGTCCCGGACCGTTTGCAGGGCATCGCTGATGTCCACCCGGGTTTCGAATTCCAGGCTGATCACGGAAATTCCGTAAGACGACACGCTGCGCATTTCCTTGAGGTCCTTGGTCCCCTTCAACTGGTTCTCCAGCTTGCGGGTGACCAGGTTTTCCATGTCCTCGCTGCTGGTTCCCGCGTAAGGGGCCACCACCGACACATAGGGAATCTTCACATCGGGCGAGGATTCGCGCGGCAATTCCATGTACGACTTCAAACCCAGCAGAATGATGAAGAACATGAAGGCAAAAATCATGGGATAGCGGGCAATGGCGCCCTTGGTCATACGCATTACTGGCCTCCCGCCTGGGCGCTGCGTACGATCCCGGGATCGGCCGCCAGGGAGCCATCAGCAGAAGTGGCCCGCTCCAGCACCTTGACCAGTCCCCCCTCGACCAGATCACGGTGGCCCCGGATGACGAGGTCTTGACCGGCCGTCAAACCGGAGGTCACCACCACCATGCGCCCCTGGTCCGGCCCCAGGGTCACCGCCAGGCGATGCGCCCGGTCACCTTCGACCACAAACACTTCGGGACCGTGGCGGCCCTTGATCACCGCATCGCGAGGAATGGTGACCACATCGTTGACGATATTCTTGCTCAGCTGTGCCCGCCCGATGACTCCGCTGCGGAAAGCCAGATCCGGGTTGGGAATCTCCACCTCGACCTTGAACTTTCCGGTCCGGATGTCGGCTTCCAGGCCCACCCAGGTGACGGTACCCTGGGCCATGATCTCGGTGACGCCCAGGCGGACGGCCGCGGGCGTGTCTACCTGAGCCCAGCCCACTTGCTCGGCCGTCAGATATCCTTCGAGTTTCAGGGTGTAGGGATCGATGCAGCGGGCCACCGCCTGACCGGGCATCACCATCTGGCCCAGTTCCACGTAACGATCGGCCACGATTCCCTTGAAGGGAGCACTGATCATCGCGCGCGCATGACGTTCCCGGCTGATGTCCGCCATGGCCCGGGCCGACTCGAAGTCACTGCGGGCGTTCAGAAGTTCGATCTCGCTGACCTTCCCGGCAGCGAAGAGCTTCTGGACCTTGTCCAGGTTGAACTCCAGGGTTTCCAGGCGAGCCACGGCTGAAGCCATTTCGGCACGCAGAATTTTGCGCTCCTGTTCCAGGATCGGAGCACCGGCAGCCACGCTCTGCCCCTTGGGGGCCAGGATGGCCACCACTGGTCCACTTTCCTGAGCGCTGATATCAGCCCCCCGCACAGGGGTGACCGGGCCGGTGATCTCGAAAAACTCGGCCAGTGTATCGGGGGCCAGTTCCAGAACCCGGACGTTGGTCGGAGATTCCTGGATAACTGCGGACTCCACCGCCGGCTGGCAACCGGCCAACCCCATGATTCCGACGAGAAGGCACATCGCACACAGATATCCGTGCGCATAAATCTGGGTCAGGCGGGACATCAATTTACCTCCGAAACAAGGCCCGGAATCCCGGCCAGCGGGGTCAGGGGCGAATAGCCAACGGCCCGCTTCAAGGCGGCCGTCAGGGTCAGGACTTCATAACGTGCATCGATGACGTTGCTGCGGGCTTCGGCCCGATTGGACTCGGCCACCAGCACATCCAGGTAGTTCACCTTGCCCAGCTCCAGCATGAGCAAACTCTCGTCGAGGACTTCTTCACTGCGTTCCAGATTCAAAAGGACGGCCGAAAGCACCTGCCGGGCCATGCGAAGATTGGCCAGCAATTCCAGGATCTCTACCTGGACCTGACGCCGCTGGCCGGTAAGTTCGGCTTCGGTGCGGCGGATCTGGGCGTCCGTTTCGGCCACCAGCCCCTTGGTCAAGAGACCGTCAAATACCTTCCAGTTGATGGCCACCGAGGCACGCCAGGAATCGTGGCCTTCGTCGAACACGGTGTCGAATTCCTTTCCAACATAACCGTAGGCTCCATTGACCGTCAGATAGGGATAGCGCTCCGAACCCTGGGCACGGCGGTTTCGGCGCAGGATGTCGGCGAAAAGAGCCGTGACTTCCAGTTCGGGCCGCTGCTGGGCCAGATCCAGGGCCACCTGATCGTTGATCAGGTCCTCTTCAACCTGTTGCTCACTGGCGATACGCAACGGGGCCCCGGGCGGCAGGCCCATCAGGCTATTCAGCCTGGCTCCTTCGTTGGCCAGATTGGCTTCCGCGATGGTCAAGCGCGGCCGGATGTTGGCCAGCCCCACAGCGGCCTGCAAGGTGTCCAGCCTGGTGGCCAAACCCAGGTCGTAGCGCATGGACATGATATCCACCAGCTCCTTCTGGTTGGCCAGCTGGGCCTGGACGGCCTGGATCCGGTCGGCGGCCTTGATCACCGCGTGATAAGCCGAGACGGTGCTTTCCACGGTCCGGTTTTCCACCGAGGCGATGGACTGTTCCTGCCGGTTGATCCCCAGCTTGGCAGCTCCCACCGCCCCGCTCACCTTGACCGGGTTCAGCGTCCAGTTGAGGTTCAGGTTGGCGGTCAGGAACGACTGGGCCGGAATTTCATCAACGGCGGGAATCAGGGAACCGAAACCCCCGAGCCATTCCAGAAACCAGTCCGGCGAACCCGCCGGGGCACCGAAGCCTCCACCACCACCGAAGGTGGAATCCAGGGCAAAAGCGGGATTGCGGGACCTGGTCCAGTCTCCCACCAGATCCAGGGTGGGCAGCCCGGTGGACAGGGCCTGGTTCATCTGTCCGTCCAGCTCCTCCATGCGCAAGCGCTCGGCCTGCAGGGCGTCATTGGCCTTGAGGGCCGCCGCCACGCAATGTTCCAGGTCCCAGGTTTCCAGTGCCCCGGGGCGGGCGTCGATGACCGCCGTCTGTCTGGGGGCCTCCTGGGCCCCGGCAGTGGCCACAACGAGGACCAGGAAAAGGGTCAGGGACAGGGTCCCCGGTAATGGTTTCAGCTTGGTTGGTCGTCTCAAGGTTCAATCCCCCAGAGATTCAGGTTTTTGGGTCGTGACCTGGCAAAAAGGCACCAGAGAAGCGTATTCTTCTTCTGTTCGGGGTGGCCGGCTGATGGCATCCTGGGACAGCACGGTCCCCACCTCCTCCATCAAGCGAATGCCCACCTCGAGCGCCTCTTCGGGTACATGCCCCAGGCAGATATCCCAGGCCATGCCATGGGTGAAGATGGCCATCTTGTGCAGGAGCAGGCCCAGTTCCTGGGGATGCAGGGTGCCCAGCTCGGCATCCTGGGTCATCTGATTCAGGAAATGGGTCGTCAGGCCCTGAAAATGCGCATGACTGAGGTCCGTGCGAACCGTAAACGCGTGGTACCATCGCGGGCAGTCCCAGGCGTAGCGCAAGACCCCGATGCCGATGTTCAGAAAGGCATTATCCGTGTGAGGCTCCGAGGCGTAAGTTTTCAGCCTCTCAGCCGCCCGGGCAAAGACCTCTCGCTCCAGCTCTTCCATGTTTTGAAAATTGCTGTAAACAGGCGCCGTGGAAGCCCCCAGTTCCCGGGCCACATTACGCGCTGTCAAATGCTCGATCCCCTGCTGGCGCACCACCATGAAACCGGCCTGCACGACATCCTCGGCACTAAACTGTGTTTTCCGGACCATTTCATTCCTCTCGTTCCGGGCAAGAACGTATGTTATATAACAAGTGTTTCAAAAAAATGAAGGAAATAAACGCGAGGGAGCTAAAAAACCCCGAGAACAAGCAGGACTCCTGCCACGGCCAGGACCGAAGCCACCGCCTTGCGCAGGGTAAAAGCCTCTTTCAGGAAGATGCTGGCAAAAAGGAGGATGTAAATGGTACTGGTCTGGTTGAGGATCGCCGCCTTGCCTGCGGGAATGTACTTCATGCCTCCGATCCAGAGGATCAGGGCCACATACGACCCCATGACGGTGCCTGGAACGGAGAATTTCCAGCTGGGATCGGGCTTGAATACCCGAAACAGCTTTTTCCGCTGGGGATGGAAAGCCGCCACCGGCAAGAGGACCAGCAAGGATCCCAGCTGGCGCACCGCCGTGGCCCAGATCACGCCGGAAGTTTCCAGTACCGGCTTGGCCAGGATGATCCCGAAGCCAAGGCTGGCCATGGCCCCCACGCCCAGCAGAATACCGGTCACCAGGGTGCGGCGGGGCACGCCCGGCGGAGGTTTGACCTGGGTGGTCACCAGAATTCCCCCGATGACCAGCCCCATACCCGCCAGCTGGACAGGCCGAAGGGTTTCCCCGAGCATGATGTAGGCAAAAAAGAGGATGAAGCAGCTGTAGAGAACATCGATGATGGCGTTGATCCCCGCCCCCACGCGGTTCAAGCTCATGTGGAACAGGGTGTCACTCAGGGCGATGGCAATGACCCCGCTGATCACGAGAATGGCGTAGTCCTTCCAGGGGGCCACCCCGAACAGTGGAATGCCGCTGAACAGCAAGGTCGCCAGGAAAAGCACACTGCTGACCGCCACCCGGAATAAATTCAGGGCAAGCGGGCTGATCGACTCCCCGGACTTGCGGAACAGTATGACGGCTGAACCCCAGGCCAGGGCACAGGCTAACGCGAATATTTCACCCATGAGAACTTTCTGAATCAGGTGACCAAAGGGTGATCAGGAAGAGCGGGGCATGGACAGGAAAACCCGGCACCCTTGTCCGGGCCGGGAGTCCACCAGCATCCGTCCGCCCACCGAGCGCAACCGCTCACGGATACTGAAAAGGCCGAACCCGGACTCCTGCTGGGCCCTGGCTTCCTTCTCCCGCGAAATTTCGAAGCCCACCCCGTTGTCGTCAACCAGAATCGTGACAAAACCGGGAACATTGTTGATGGAGATGTTCACCGCGGTGGCCTCGGCGTGCTTGTAGACGTTGTTCAGCAGTTCGCGCACCGACTGATAGGCCATGGCGCGCAGATCCTCGGGAAGCTCCTCTCCTTCACCCTCCACCGAAACTTCGAAAGTCAGTCCGGTGCGGATCTGGAACTGGTGTCCCAGCCAGGTCAGCGCAGCTTCCAGGCCAACCTCGTGAAGGACAGGTGGGAAAAGCTCGAAGGAAAGGTTGCGGGCCTCGGTCATCGTATCATCCAGGATGTCGAGAGTATCCTGGACGTGGGTCTGGTAGTCCCCCAGCTTCTCGGGATATTTCATCAGGGTGACCTGGGCACGGATTCCGAAAAGCTGCTGGGCCAACCCGTCGTGGATGGCGGTGGCCAGTTGTTGCCTCTGTCGGTCTTCGACAATGGCCAGCTGCGTGCTCAGCATACGCAGCCGATCCTGGTATTCCAGGAGAGTCGTCTGGGCTTCCTTCTGGTCGGAAACGTCCCGGACCACCGAGAAGATCAATTCGTGTTCGGGATAGGGATAGGAAGACCAGGAGAGCCAGCGGTAGGACCCATCGCGGCAACGAAAACGGCTTTCAACTCCGCGCGCGGGATCCCCATCACGCAGGGCTTCCAGAGCACCCTTCATCACATCCACGTCTGCCAGGTGAATGAAACTCAGGAGCGTTTCCCCCAGAATGTCGTCCCGGGACCAGCCCAGAACCCGGACCCAGGCCGGATTCAGCTGATGGAAGGAGCCATCAAAACCACCGACGGCCAGCATATCCACCGAAAGATTGAACAGGCGATCCCGTTCCTCTTCGGCCCGGACTTTTTCACTGATATCGGCCAGGGACCCGACGATGCGCAGAGGTTTGTTTTCGCTGTCACGGGTGACCAGAGCTCGCGCTTGAACCCAGTGGTATTCCCCGTCGTTGAACAACAGGCGCATCTCGAAGCCGCACCGGTTGATTTTTCCCTCGAGATAATCGGTGAAGATGTCCCGGACGGCCGCCATGTCCTCGGGGTGGATGTACTTGGGAATGCGGGCCATGTTGTTCGTGAACTCTTCACGTTGATAGCCCGTCATTTCCAGGAAATGGTCCGAGACGTAGAGTTGTCGGGTTTTCAGATCCCAGTCCCACAAGGCCGCACCCAGACCGTCGATGCCCGCCCGCAGCTGTTCCCCGCTGGCCGTCAACTCCGCAATTTGCCGGTCTTTGCTTTCCAGGGCTTCTCGCAGCTGAACTTCCCGGGATTGGGTCATGTTCCGGCCCCAGGCGCGACCCGCCATCACGCCGGCTCCCAGCAGGACCGCAGCCCCCAGAATCAGATGAAGACTACTCATCGCCAAAGGAGCGGATCCAGCGCTCCCGGGGATCGTCGAACACGACGGAATCGGGATCGAAAGGCGGTCCATTCTTCAGGGCCGGAAAGCGATCGGCCCAGCCGGGTGGCCCCCCACAATCCTCTTCGGGACAGCGGCCGGCCCCGGACAGGCAGATGGGCAAAGAGACCAGATCCTGCTGGGAAAGCTGGTCCAGCACCAGGATCTCATGCTGCCAGTCGTCACCGAAATCGTAGGTGTAAAGGAAAGGCGGCATGTCGGGCCGCAGGATGTTGCCGATCAGGTGTTCCCAGCCCGGCAGAATTTCGCGAGAGCCATGGAAGTCGCTATCGTCTGGAATACCCAGGCGCAGGGGCTCGCCGCTGGACACGTCGTCCAGAGCAAACTGGTGCAGATGATAATCCAGCCAGCCAAAGCAATCCTGGATGGCCACGTGGAGATCCCAGAAGGTGAAATTGGCGGGCACCAGCAACTCGCGCCAGACCGGTTCGGGCATGAGGACCAGTTCGATCCTGATGCGCAAGGCCTTCCCTGGATGCGGGACTCCCGGAAAATTGATGATGTTGTCAGGGCACATTTGATCAGTCCTTGTCGGCATCCGGCGGGTTATTTTCGGTGTTTTCCAGCGCGTCAGCCTCTTGCCAGGCCTGCCTGACCAGGCGGCCCACCTGCCAGCTGAGCACCACGAAGAACAGCAATCCCAGGGCCATGAGCGCCCATTCGCCCTTGGATTTACCCTCGCCCTGGATCGCCTGTCCGGCTGTGGCTGAAAAATGACCCACCCACACCTGACCGGCCATCCCCGGCACGATGGCGATGAGTCCCAGCAGATAGCTGTTCAACGAACTTTTTCCCGAGGCAAGTGTGTAGCAGACCACGCCGTAGTTCAAGGGAGAAAGGCGGGCCAGAAAATTGAGGCGGACGGCTCTCTGCTCGGCCAGGCGGTCCAGGGCTGCAAGCTTGCTCTTGCTGGCCACCCACCGTTGTACGCGCTGACGGAAAAGAACCCTCCCCACAAAGAACATGACCAGCCCACTGGTCACCCCGGACAGCAGGAGCAGACCCAGTCCTGTGACCGGCCCGAACATGGCCCCGGCAGAAATACCCAGGACAGAAACGGGAAAGCAGAAGGTGGTCAGAACCACG
>JAZBOO010000339.1:0-4998 GCA_036351155.1 Candidatus Krumholzibacteriia bacterium
CCCGCGTGGCGCGTACCACGTTGATGATGTAGTCCACCAGATCCTCGTTCAGTCGGATTTCTCCCACCAGCTTGCGGGCCTGACGCAGCTTGTCCCGATCGGTCACCGGCGCCAGATCGAAGGCGCTCAAGGGCGGCATGACCGTGCTGTGCCCGTGCAGCATGACCATCTCCTTCTCCTGTCCGCGGTCGGGATAGCCCACCAGGATCTTGAACAGGAAGCGGTCCAGCTGGGCCTCGGGCAAGGGGTAGGTGCCCTGCTGTTCGATGGGGTTCTGGGTGGCGATCACCATGAAGTCATCGCCCAGGGGATAACTCTTGCCGTCGATGGTCACCCCCCGTTCCTGCATGGCCTCGAGCAGGGCGGCCTGGGTTTTGGGTGGGGTCCGGTTGATCTCATCGGCCAGCAGGATGTCACTGAAAATGGGCCCCTTGGTCAGGGCGAAACTGCTGGTCTGGAAGTTGAACAGGTTGGTTCCGATCACATCGCCGGGCATCAGATCAGGAGTGAACTGGATGCGGCGGAACTCCAGCGCCAGGGTGGCGGCGAAGGACCGGGCCAGCAGAGTTTTGGCCGTGCCGGGCACCCCTTCCAGCAAGACGTGGCCGTCGCTCAGCAGGGCCACCAGCATCAGATCGATGACCTCGTCCTGGCCCAGCACCACCTGATGGATCTGGCGACGGACCTCGCCGGTGAATTCCTGCAGCTGATCAAAGTCCATGAGTCATCTCCTGTTGCCAGCGGTGAATGGCGCGGGCCAGGGCCAGCACCCGCTGGCTCCTGGCGTCCTTGTCCGCCGCCGTGGCGGGGACCTGGGATTCGATTTTCGCGAATTTGAACGAGGGGCTCCGCACCGCGGTGATGTTCATCAGACGCTTGCGTGCCGCCGGGCTGGAAACCGGCAGATCCAGATGCAGGCGCCGGCACACCGCTGCGGTGGCCGCACGGTGGTAGCGCCCCAGGACGAAGGGGCCATGACCCCCGTATTCCAGCAGCTCGGCGGTGTTGTCGAGGAGGAAATCCAGCCCCTGTTTTCGAGAAGAAGGCACCGCGCCCGGGGAACCGAACCGGCCGTTGGCCAGCCAGAGCAACATCCCGCCCACAACCAGCAGTTGCATCAGGACAAACACCAGCGGCACCCGAAAAAGACTCCGAAACACCGAGGGGGACACCTCGTGCCCGTGCAACGTCTCGTCCAGCACCACCACACCCTCGGGCCCGCGCAAATCGTTGATGATTTTCAGCATGATGGAAGCGTTCTGTCCCAGTCCCAGGCCGTGATTGGCCATCAGGTCTGGATCGCTCAGTACGAAAACCCCGCCCACGTAATTCTCAGGGTGGAATGGATCCTCTTTCACGCGGCCCAGCAGAATGCCATGCTCGGAGGCAAGCAAAGGCTCCAGATTCAGGCTGTCCACCAGCTGAACATCGTCGATGAATGGTCGGCCGGGCCAGGCTCTCTGGCCCCAGGAGAGATCCCGGGTGTGCCCGACATTCCGGACCAACGTGCCCGTCACACCCAGAGCGTCCATGACCACCTGGGTCTGGGTAGTCGGAAGATCCGTCACCGAGGCCAGATGGGCCGGGTTTCCGGGATCCTGGGCCCCCGTGCGCTTGGGCAAGACCACCAGGGTGGCGGCGCGACCGGCCAGCATTTCCAGAAACTTTTGTTCACGGAGAAATCCCTGGGAAATCAGATCGGGCTCGGCCACCAGCAACAGCCCCTCTGGGCCGGCCTTGGCCCCCGAGTTGCTGCGGCTGACCAGCACCGGAACACCGGATTCTTCCAGCAAACGGGTGAAACCCCGGTGACCCAGCGCCGAGTAGCTGAAGGCATCGGCCCCGGAACTGCGCACTCCCCCGATCTCTTCCTGGAAAATTCCCACCACCAGGCCCACGACCAGGGACAAGCTGCACAGGCCCACCAAGAGAAGAAGGGTGCGACTGGAGAAAACACCCTGGGTCATGAGCCTCTCTCCTGAAGGGTAAGGTCCAGCCGGTCATAGATTTCTCGGCACCGCTGGAAATCGGGGGCCTGCGGGGTGAGCCCGCCGAAGTGGTGAACTTCCACCCGCTGCACCAGCTTCAGGAGCTGGGCACGGGTCTCACCGGACAAGGCGCCCTGGTGCAAAATTTCCCGACTGGTGAGCGACTGCGGCCAGGTCAACCCCAGCCGTCGCGACACCAGCACCAGCGACCGCAACAGTAGCGCGTGAATGGCCTCTGCAAACTGGCCATCCCTGGCCAGCAGATCGGGGTCCGGCACCTTGAGGCGGGAGAAATCGACGTCGCCGTGGCTGTCCACCAGGCCTTGGGCCCCGTCCGGTCCCAGCTTCCCCCCCTGGTAAAAAGCCTGCATCAGCAACACCGAAATGAGGATGACCCCCAGCACCATGGCGATCTTGCTGAAAATATCCGGAAGGACGTGGATGGAGCGGATTTCCTCGGGCACTTCGACCCGAGATTCCGGCAAGGAGGTCTGGTACCTGGAGCCCAGAACCTCTCGAGCCTTGGCCACGGTGGCCAGGTCACCTTCCGTACCGATGGTGGAGGACGGGTCAGCGGTGGACGGGGCCCCCTGGGCCTCGACTGGACCCGGCCACAAAACAAGGGTCCCCAGCAGGACGAGCAAGAAAAGCCAGCGGGAAAAGAAAGGGAGCCGTTCCAAGGATCAGCCTCATCCTGGTGCGGGTCATATGGCCTGGATATGGAGGGACTTTACCACAGCGCGAGATGGAGGCCAAGGAAGAGGAGCACCCAACCGGTAGCCGTCCCCCACTTCCTGCCTATCCTGTGGCTGAATGATTCCCGACCCTATCCCCAACCTGGAGTTTTCCATGCGAAGCTTCCTGTCCGTTGCCATGATCGGCGTGGTCCTGATTCTCAGCCAGAGCGCCGCCCCCACCGCCTTTGCCTGAGGCGTGGCTTCCCCGGGCGGTCTGCCCTGGAATTGCCATGTCGAGTCCCCCGTTGACCCGCCTCTGCAAATCGGGGCCGCGGCCAGCTGGCTGAACACCACCCTCGATCTGGATGACGCCGGGCGCACAGGTCTGGATCTGGACGCCGTGAGCCTTTCGGTGGGCTTTCCCTTGAATGACCGCTGGACCGCCCGGATTGCCGGCGGGGTGGTGACCGGCGGCAAGTTGCGGCCGGGTTCGTCCGCCCAGCACACCATCGAGGACGGTTTTCTGGGGGCCATTTCCCTGGATAAGCAGATGCCCCGGAGCGGCGGCTTCGTGGATCAGTGGGATTACTCGGTCAGTCTGAGCGGGCTGAAGGCCACCACCCGGGCGGCCGCGGGCACCGACCAAGCCGACTACACCGCCTTCGACCTGCGCCTGGGCATCCGGGCTGTGAAACGCGTGTCCACGGGAAGCGTGGGCTATCTGGCCGGCCGTGTTTTCGGCGGGCCCGTGAACTGGGAATACCAGGGCCAGGATGTCAACGGCAGCGACATTCACCACTATCAGCTGGCGATGGGCTACGCCGCCCAGGTGGGCAAGGCCGGGGTTTTCGCGGAATGGTCGGCCCTGGGCGAGCAGGGATTCACCACCGGGGTCAGCACGCTCTGGTGACGGGTGATCAGGGGGCGTCCAGCGGCAAGGATGGGTGATACAGTAAATTCTGCCGCCATCTGAGCGGCCACCCTTCCGGGCCGCACTGGGCACCCAGGAGCGCCCCCAGAATAGCGCCCCGGTGGCAGTTGTCGCCCCCGGCCATGGTGTTGGTCACCAGCGCTTTCTCCGCCTGGTGTGCATACTTCCGCGCCAGATAGAACACCGCAGGCACGGCCTCCTCCACGTAGCAGGCCGTGGACAGGACCCGCCCCACCACCTCCAGATCATCGCGGCGCGCATACCCCGCAAAATCGAAAGTCAGAAAGCGGTTGCCGTTCTTGCGGCGCGCCTGGTCCACCGACTGCACCAGATCCTTGCCCGCCAGCACCGGCTGCAAAATATCCGCCACCGCTTCGAGCGCCTTGGCCATGTGGGTGCCACGATGAGTCAGCTGCAAGTGCTCATGGGCCAGCACCCGCCCGGTGTCGGGCTCGGCGTGGTAGGCAATCAACAAGGCGGTGGCCCCGACCAGTCCCCCGATATGCTTTTCCTCGACCGCACAACGGCTCAGCGACAATCCCTGGGCGCGGCGGGTGAAAAAACCGCGCGCCCATTCTTCCACGTAAGTGTCGCGGTGGCTGTCGGGGTTGCGCAGAAACGCGATCATTTCCTGCAGAAAAAGATCCGAAGAATAGACGCCCTGCTCGTCCACCTGATCCAGAAGCAGCTGAGCCAGCTGGAGATTCAGGGTGTTCTCGCCCGCTTGCAGATGCTGGTGGTAATGCACATCCCGTTGTCCCCAGTACTGGGCCTGGTCGTGCAGGATGTCGGCGTCCTCATTCAGGGGTTCATAGTGGGAACGGTGCAGGATACTGCCGGAGTGTCGGGGCAAGGGCGCCATCAGATCGCGTACCTCACCGTAGTCGTTGAACAAGGCCTGCCGGTCATAGTACCAGTGGACGGGCATGGCCAGGGCGTCGCCCAGAAAGAGGCCCCACAGGGCCCCGGCGGCGCGGTCGGCTGATGTCAGTTGGTCGGGCAAGCTGTGCGTCTCCGTTGGAGGTCTTTCGTGCGGCAATAGAGGGGGCAATATAGTCGTGTTCTCCCGAGGCTGCTCGGGGATGTTCGGAAATCAGATCCGGGCGCACGGACAAAACCCCCCGCACCCGGAGGGCACGAGGGGCATTTTTTATCCCACGAAAACGGGCGCTTACATCGCCTCGATCACCGCATTGAAAGCGGCGCTGGGCCGCATGGCCTGCTCGGCCATGTCCTCGTCGGGATGGAAGTAGCCGCCGATATCCTGGGCCTTACCCTGGGCACCGAGAAGCTCGGCGGTGATGGTTTCCTCGGCAGCACCAAGACTGGCTGCCACCTGGGCAAAGCGGGTTTTCAGCTCGGCGTCCTGATCCTGCTTGGCCAGGGCCTGGGCCCAGTACAG
>JAZBOO010000340.1:0-21010 GCA_036351155.1 Candidatus Krumholzibacteriia bacterium
ATGCCTGCTCGCATTCTTACGTCCCGAAAAGTCGAACGGAAGTGCACCAGACGCTCGTCGACAAGTTCCAGGCAGAACGAGCGCGGGGCCTGACCATCTGGTTTGGGACCTCTCACTACCGCACCGACCTGGCCGACACCAAGGACGTCCAGCTTTTCCGCGAGGCCATGGAACAGCTCCAGTCTGGAAAAGATTTGACAGAAAAGCAGGCCAGGACGGCAGCTGGACTCCGGGGCGTCCAGTTCGATGCCAGGAAGTAAGTCCGCCTACCGACTCAAGCAAGCACTCCCGGCATCACAAAACCGGTACGGCCAATCCACGGCCTTGCGGATCCCGATGCGCGGCGAGGCCACCACCTCGACCGACGTTTCCCTTCGCGGCGCCACCCACAAGCGGTTCGGCGCACTGCCATCAAGGGCCGCTCCATTCCACTTCTGATCAATCCCCAGCGCCTGGCAGAGCTTGCCCGGCCCACTGCACAGATCGCGGTCCCGGAAGCGGGCGGTGTCCAGCCCACGCCGCTCAGCCATGACCTGTTGCCCGCGCACCGGTTCCAGAGCGCGAATCAGAACAGCCCCGGCCTTCCCCTCCGGCCCCGTCACAAAATTCAGGCAATGGTGCACCCCGTAGATGAAGTAGACGTAGGCCACGCCGGGAGGACCGAACATGATGGCGCTGCGGGGGGTCGGCCCGCGAGCCGCGTGGGAGGCGGGGTCATCTTCCCCGAGATAGGCTTCGGTCTCGACGATGCGCCCTACCAGTTCTCCGCCCTCCGACTGCACATGCACCCGTGCCCCGATCAGCTCCCGGGCCACCGCCACCGTGTCCTGTGCAAAAAACTCGCGATATAGCACCGACGTTCCTAACTATGCACAGCCGTAAATCGACAAATAGACTACCCGCATGAAGGCATCGCGCGGCGATTCCGCAGGGCTTTGACGAGGACCTAGCCGCGCGATGCCTTCATGCGGGTAGCCTATTTGTCGATTTCCTTCTGACGTAACAACCAGATCCCCACCGCCGTGGTCACCAGCGTGACCGCCACCAGCACCGCCACCGACTGGGCTTCCGGCACCGGCGAGCGCTTGACCGCGGCGGTGAGCAGGGCCTCGAGCATGCCGGGCAGATCGTCGGGTGGCGCTTCGGTTTGCGGCAAAAGGTTGGTCAAGTGGAAGCGCAGGGTCAGCTCCTGAACCCGGGCCGGCACCTTGCTCACACCCTCCCACATGAAGGCGAACAGGATGGCCGGCAGGATGGGCTTCTTCAGGAAAGTGCCCATGGCGGCAAACAGGGCCACGTAGGCAAACACTCCCAGGAAGATCACCAGGAAGGTGAAGAAATACAGCTTCAAGAAGTCCCAGGTGATCACGCCGGGGCCGCTGCTGACCATGATCAGGAAACACAGGATCAGCGATCCGGCCAGCAGCAAGGTGGCCACCGACTGGGCGGCCAGCAAACGTCCCAGATAGATGGCACGGCGACGCACAGGGCGGGTCCAGGGATAGACGATGGTCCCGTCTTCCACCTGTTCGCCGATGGCCGACACGCCCACGAAAATGGCCACGATGGGGATCAGGAAAGGCACGAAGACCTCGTGGGTCAACGCGGACAGCTGCAGCTGGGCCGTGCCGCCCTGGTCGGGATACCAGATCCGGACGATCAGCACCACCACCACCGGCAGCAAGTTGATGGCTGCCAGGGAGAGCAGGCGCCGCCGGCGCGACATTTCCCGCAGGCTGAACCAGGCGATCCACAGGACCGCCGACAGGCTGGACAGCGGCGACACGTTGCCCGAAGGGGTGCCCACCGCCGACATGGTGTTCTGATTGGCTTCACTCATTTATTCGTCCAGCTCCCCGCTAGGGTTGGGTCAGGTAATCGAACACGGCTTCCAGGCTGTCGTCCAGGGTCAGGATTTCCTCCACAGCCAGCCCGTTGTCCAGCAGCCAGACCGGCAAGGTCCGGTAGAAGTTGATGGCGTGGTCGGTCTTCACGATCACCCGCTCATCGGGGTCCAGCCCCACGCTCACCACGTGGTCCTGGCCGATCAGGAATCCGGCCAGGTGACGGGGGTCATCGGAGACCAGCGCCACGGTGGTGGGATGCTCCGGGATCTTGTCCCTGATCTCGGTGACGCTGCCCTCGGCCAGCACCCGACCGCGGTCGATCAGGATGATCTGACTGGTCATGCTCTCGACTTCAGGCAGGATGTGGCTGGATACCAGGACGGTGCGGCCGGCCTCGCCCAGTTCGCGCACCAGGTCGATGGACTGCTTGCGCGACACGGGGTCCATGCCGTTGAGGGGCTCGTCCAGGAAGATCACTTCCGGATCATGCGCCAGGGCCTGGGCCAGCTTCATCTTCTGCCGCATTCCCTTGGAGTAGCCACCCAGGCGGCGACCGGCGGCGTCGGTCAGCTCAAATCGTTCCAGCCAGTAGGCCACCCGGCGCTCCACCTCGGCCTTGTCGAAGCCCATCAGGCGCAGCTGCAGGCTCAGGAATTCCCGGCCGGTCATCCATTCGGGCAGCACCTCGTTCTCGGGGCAGAATCCCACCTTGCGGTACCACCCCACCTCGTCCCGCAGACGGCGGCCGAACACCCGGACTTCGCCCTGGTTGGGCTCGGTCAGGCCGGCCAGCATCTTGAACAGGGTGCTCTTGCCGGCCCCGTTGCTCCCCAGCAAGCCCACCACACCGGCCCCCACGCTGAGCGAGCAGTTGTTGACCGCGATGACCTCGCCGAACCACTTGCCCACCCGGTCGGCGGTGATGCGGGCCTGGCTGTTTTCCACTCCGGCGCCCATGATCATGAGACCACCTCCACCGGGCGGATGCGCTTGCGCAGAATCGCCACCGCCCCGCCGACCATGGCCAGCACGATGAGCAGACTGATCCAACCCGGAACGGCCAGACGATCACCCGTCGAGAACAGGGCCGCGCCCGCGTTGTGGAAGTTGCCCAGGAAATTGACCGCCTGCAGACTGGTGCTGTTGATGCCCTTGGCAATGTTGCCCAGCGCTTCGGTTCCCATGACCATGATGGTCCACCAGACCATGACGAACAGCGATCGGGTACCCATGCTGCTGAAGGCCAGCAGGATCAGGCTGAGCCCCACCCCGCTGAGCACACAGTAAACAGTGACCCGCAAGGGGGTCAGGATCAGTAACTCCATCCCCGTGGCCGAGGGCGCGATGAAGTAGGAGAACAGGCACAGTGCGTAAACCGGAAACAGAGTCACCATGAAGTAGTAGAACAGGATGATGGCCCCCTTGCCCCCGATATATGATCGCAGGCCCAGAGGGCGAGAGAAATACAGGGACAGCCCGTTGTCCCGGCGGTCGGTGGCGATCAACCCGGCTCCCACCACCGCCAGCACCACGAAAACGGACCAGCGCTGCTGTTCCAGGTACACCAGAAAACCCTGGGGATCGATGCTGCCCCAGCCGCCGCTGAAGGCGTCGATGAGATCCCCGGCTTTCAGCTTGCCCCAGATGACCACGGCCTTGATCACCGTGGGAATCCAGGCGGCCACCAGCAGCATGATCATCCAGCGACTCTTGAACGGCTGGGCAATTCCTCGCTTGGCAATGATCCACCAGGCGGGCCAGGACTTGCGATTGGAGGGCTCCCAGTGGGTATATCCTCGTTCATAAACCGGCATGGGTCAGACCTCCACCATCTTGTAGAATTCTTCGGCCAGAGAAACAGGCCGGCGCCTGACCCGGCGCAGGGCGAAATCGTGGGCCACGGCCACCTTCAGGATCGCTTCGACCCCCACCTTGGCCGCGAACGGCTCGGGGCCATCATCGGCCACCGCAGAGGTGGGTTTGAGTCCTGCCAGGTTCAGGGTGACCATCATGAGGCGCCCTTCGAGGGTCACGTTCTCGCTGATGGCTTCCAGGCCCGCGCGGAAGGCTTCCTCGTTGCCGAAACCCTCCACCTCGAACACCTGCAGCGGCTCCATACCGCCGGGGTTCACCTTCTCGCGGGCCAGCAGCTCCCCGTTCTTGAGGACCAGGATTTCCTTGCACACGGCCTCCACGTCGGCCAGCAGGTGGGTCGACAGAATAACGCCCATGTTCTTGTTCCAGGCCAGATCCCGAATCAGTTCCAGAATGGATACCCGGCCCCGCGGATCCAGGCCGCTGGTGGGTTCGTCCAGGAAAATCCAGTGGGGATCGTGGACCAGGGCCTGGGCCAGTTTCAGGCGTTGCTTCATGCCCTGGCTGTAGTCGTCGCACTTGCGGTAGCGTTCGTCGGCCAGCCCCACGAAATGCAGGACCTCGTGGGCGCGCTGCATGGCGTCCCGCGAGGGCATGCCCGAGAGCTCACCCAGGTAGGCCACCAGGCCCACCCCGCTCATGCCGGGGATGATGCCGCCGCGCTCGGGCATCCAGCCCAGGCCGGCGCGCGCCAGCCGGGCGGCCGCAGCCATGTCGTGGCCCAGAACCTGGACCTGGCCCTTCTCCAGGGGGACCTGCCCGAGCAGGCACCGCAGCAAGGTCGTCTTGCCGGAGCCATTGGGGCCCAGCAAGCCCACGGCACTGGTCTCGAGGGTGAAATCCACACCCTTGAGCACCGGGTCGCGAAGGTAAGCGAAGTTTAAATTCGAAACCTTGATACTGGTATCGGAACGGTTGACTTTGATGGCGAGCCCTTCCATGTTGGAGTCCGGGAATTGATCCGTCTTGACGGATATCTCCCCAGTTTGTTTCAAAGCCGCTGCAGTTTCATGTGAGATAGGTCCTTCCCGATTGTTCCAGCAATCGGTCCGTTTGGAAACATTTTTCCGGCCAGACCCGCCTCGCGACCTTTCCGGGGCCGGTTGTGCCCTGGAGGGAACGATGCCCCGCACCTGGATCCAGACCGCCGAATCCGTCACGCCCGGCCATGCCGACAAGATCTGCGACCTGATCGGCGATGCCATTCTCGACGCCATCCTGCAGCAGGATCGCTACGCCCGGGTGTCCTGCGAGGTCATGGTCACCACCGGCATGGTGGTGGTCACCGGGCAGATCACCACCAAGTGCTACGTGGACATCACCGCCATCGTGCGGCAAACCATTTGCCAGGTGGGCTACAACGACCCCGTGACCGGCTTCGACCACAACAGCTGCGCCGTGGTGGTCATGCTGGAAGAGCAGTCCGGCGACGTCAGCCTGGGCGTCGACCGCAAGGGCGCCGGCGACCAGGGCATCTGCGTGGGCTACGCCACAGATGAGGGAGACATCCTTCCGGTGGACATGGCCTCCATGCCTGTGCCTGCCTTCCTGGCCAACCGCCTGGCCGAGAAACTGACCGCCGTCCGCGAAGCCGGCAAGCTACCCTACCTTTATCCAGACGGCAAAGTGCAGGTTTCGGTTCGGTATCAAGATGACAAACCCGTGGGGCTGTCCCACGTGGTGGTTTCGGCCCATCACCACGCCGATGCCGACCTGGCTCAGCTGCGCCGCGACCTGAAACGCCTGATCATCAAACCTGTTCTGGGACCCACCGGTCTGCTGGCCAAGGACACCCAGCTGATGATCAACCCCGTGGGGACTTTTGCCGAAGGCGGTCCCCGCGCCGATTCGGGCCTGACCGGCCGGAAAATCACCGTGGACTGCTACGGGCCGGCCTGTGGCCACGGCGGTAGCGCGTTCAGTGGCAAGGATCCCACCAAGCCAGATCGCAGTGGCAGTTACGGGGCTCGCTGGGTGGCCAAGAACCTGGTGGCCGCTGGGCTGGCCAGGCGTTGTGCTGTGGAGATCGCCTACGTGATCGGGTACAGCGACCCACTGAGCGTCAGCATCAACACCTTCGGCACCGGCGTGTTGCCCGACCACAAGCTGGCCGAAATTGCCCAGCAGGTCTTTGACCTTTCCCCGGCGGGGATCATCGAGAGTCTGGATCTGCGGCGGCCCATCTACGCGAAGACGGCCGTCTTTGGACACTTCGGCCGTCCCGACCCTGATTTCACCTGGGAGAGCCTGGACCGGGTCGATGAATTGAAAAAGCATCTGCCCCGTCCGAAGAAGAAAAAGCCCGCCCCGAAGGGAGCCAAGTGATGGCTGATCAGAACAAGACTCCCGGCTTCGCCACCCTGTGCATCCACGGCAAGAAGCACCTGGACAAGCACGAGGGCGAGCGCCCCATCCGGGCTGTGAGTACGCCCATTTTCCAGAGCTCGACTTTCGCCTTCGAGAACGTGGCCCACGGCGCGGCCGTGTTCCGGGGCGAGGACCCCAGCTATGTCTACACCCGGCTGGGCAACCCCACCACGAGCGCCCTGGAAACCGAGCTGGCCTATCTGGAGAACGGCGAGGCCGCCCTGGTGCTGGCCAGCGGCATGGCAGCGGCCACCACCGCGGTGCTGACCTGCTGTCAGCAGGGTGACCATATCGTCAGCGGCGACACCCTCTACGGCGGCACCCATCAGCTGTTCACCCAGACCTTGCCCCGTCTGGGCATTTCGGTGACCGAAGTGCCGGCAGAGGATCCGCAGAACTTCGCCAAAGCCATCACCGACAAGACCAAGCTGATATACGTGGAAACCCCTGCCAATCCCACTCTGGTGTTGACCGACATCGCCGCTGTGGCCGAGATCGCCCACAGCAAGGGTATTCCCGTTCTGGTGGATAATACCTTCTGCACACCCTACCTGCAGAATCCTCTGGACCTGGGGGCCGACATCGTCATGCATTCGGCCACCAAGTACATCGGGGGCCACGGCGACACGGTGGCGGGCGTGCTGGTGGGCAAGCAGGACTGGATCATGCAGGCCAGGATGGAGACTCTGCGCGATGTGGGCGGCTGCATTTCCCCCTTCAACGCCTGGCTGTTGCTGCGCGGCCTGAAAACCCTGCCCGTGCGCATGGACCGCCACCAGGAAAACGCCATGGAAATTGCTCAGTTCCTGAGCTACCACCCCAAGGTGGACAGGGTGATCTATCCGGGCCTGAAAACCCACCCCCAGCACAAGCTGGCCGCCCGTCAACAGCGCGGATTCGGCGGCATGATCAGTTTCATGGTCAAGGGAGGCCGTGATGCCGGCATCACGGTGATGGACAACGTGCAGCTGTGCACCCTGGCCGTCAGCCTGGGCGATGTGGACACCCTGATCGAACACCCGGCCAGCATGACCCACAGCACCTACAGCGAGGACGAATTGCTGAAGGTGGGGATCGATCCCGCCATGGTGCGTCTGTCGGTTGGACTGGAAAATGTGGAGGATATCATTGCCGATCTGCGCTCGGCACTGGCTTTGATCTGATTTTTCCTGAGAGTCAAGCCGTCGATCTGCGGGTCGGCGGCTTTTTTCATGCTTTTATATTTCCTCGGGCCCATCCAGGAAGTAGTTGAAATCCTCGAACTCCTCGGCGTGCAGGATCTCGTAAACATGGGCCGGCGTCTTGGCGTTGTAGAGCTGCAGCTGCAGGGCCCAGTTCGAACCCAGATTGCGCGCCAGCACCCCCTGCACTTCCATGAACCGGCCATCGTCTTCAGGCGGCGCTGCCAGCAAGACCAGACACCGCAGCGGGAGTCCGTCCGGGGACTCGAGCGGGAGTCCCACCTTGCTGATCCCCATGACCCCCACCAGGTTCTGCCCATCGGCCAGGCAACCGTGAGGCACCGCCAGTCCCCGGCCAATACAGCTGGACATGATGGTCTCCCGCGCCATGATCTCGCCCAGGAAATCCTCCCGATCCACCTGCAGCCCATGGCTGGAAATCATCAGGTCCACCAGCTTCCCCATGGCCTCTTCCTTCGACTCGGCCTGGAAGTCGGTGATGATGTTTTCCTCATGAATGAAATCGATCAATCTCGGCCGGTCCTGCCCCAGATTTCCGGAACGTGCCATGGCCCAGCGGGTGGTGATGGGGCCCACGATCTCGTTGACCGCCACCGAAGCCACCCCCACGGCCAGAACCACGCTGCTGACGGGATCGAAAACCGGATCATCGCGCAGCTGCAGCAACAGCCCCACAGCCACTCCGGCCTGGGGAATGAGACCCAGTCCCAGGTAACGCCGCACATTGACCGTCCCCTTGGCCAGGCGCATGGCGAGCTGACCGCTCCACACCTTGCCCAGCCCCCGCGACACGACGAACAAGGCCACCAGCACCCAGCCCGTGGCCAGGAATCCGAAATCCAGCCCCATCCCCGCCAGCGTGAAGAACACGGCCAGCACGGCCGGTTCGAAGTTGGCGAAAACCCGGTGACCGATCTCTTCCTTTTCCGGCGCCAGGTTCGCGATGGTCACGCCCAGGAACAGGCAGGCCAGCAGATTGGACACGGCAAAAAAATCGGCCAGCCCTGTGGTCAGGAAAATGGAAATGATGGAGACGGTGGTGACCTGTTCGGTCTGGATCACATGCTTGGTGCCGAGAACCAGAGCCAGCCCCACCACTCCCCCCAGCAGCGCGGCACCGCCCAGCTGAATCAGCGGGGCCATCAGGACATCCATGGTGGTGGTGGACGCCGTGGGATCCAGGGTGACCTTGACCGCCGATGACGCCATTTCAAACAGGGTGATGCAGGCGATGTTGTTCAAGGCCACCGCGGCAATCAGGGTGCGCACGTACACACCCTTGGACCGGGTCTCCTTGACGATGGCCAGCACGGTGGCCGGAGCGGTGGAAATGGCCAGAGCGCCGAACAGGACGCCGAAGGTCCAGTCCCGCCCTGCGCCCAGAACCAGGGCCAGGTAAACCAGAAACGGCGTCAGGGTGATTTCCAGGAGCAACAGGGTGCCCAGACGACGAAAGGAATTGCGCAGTCGCCGGAGGTGCAGGTGAGTCCCCACATCCACGGCAATCAAGCCCAGGGCGAAGTGGATGATGGGCCGCAGGCCTTGGAGGGCTTCGTGGCCGGAAACGTGCAAAACCGAGGGGCCCAGGATTATACCCGCCAAAATTTGACCGGTCACCGAGGGCAGGTTCATGCGCTTGGCCAGCTGACCACAAAGGGCCCCGAAGGCCAGCAGGACTGCAAGAACAAACAGGGCGTTTTCACTGGGTAGGTGTAGCATCATCCGCGGAAGTATGCCCACAAGATGCGCGGCCCGCCAGTGCTAATTGCAATTTTCGCCACAAGTTGACCGGGTGGGGGATTCAGGCTAGAATCCCGCCAGGTATTCCCTACCCACCTGGACGGAGTTTTGACCATGCACCGAGACATCCGAATGGCCCTCACGGCCCTGCTGGTCTTCCTCTTCTTCTGGGTGGGGAGCGCCCTGGTCGATGTGGGCCTTCACCCCGGCATCCCACTCCGGGACGTGGTTTTTGCTCCCACTGCCCGGGAGTTTCAGGTACGCCTGCTCGGCGGTATGGCCCTGGCCGGCTGTGCCGTGGTCCTGATGGTCAACCGGCGGCTGAACCGAAACATTCGCCGTGCCCAGTCCGAACAGGAAAAAATATTCCAGCAACTTCTGTCCGCCAGCCCTGACTATATCCTGGTGCACGTGGACCACCATCTGGTGTTCGCCAATCTCAACGCCCGCGATTTCCTGGGCCTTGCCGAACCGGAAGACCTGACGAGTATTGATGTCAGGGATCTGCTCACACCAGTTTCCCGGTCCCTGGTCATGGCCCATCACGACCGCCTGATGGAACTTGCCGAACAGAATAGCCTTCAGCTTGAGATCCGACGCCACGACAGTGTTTACCGTGAAATTGAAGCGACCAACAGCAGGATCCTCTGGCAAGGTCAACCCGCTGTTCTGACCTTTTTCCGGGATGTCACCGAAGCCAACCGGGCCCGTCAGGAGATGGTGGCCAACAGCGAGCGCCTGAGGCTGGCAGTGGAAGCCGCCCGGGACGGGGTCTGGGACTGGAACATCGCCACTGGCCGGATGGTTTACAGCGAATCCTGGGCCGCCATGCTGGGGTTCCAGCTGGAAGAGATCACCGATAACCTGGACACCTGGCGCGACCTGATCCACCCGCGCGACTATCTCCGCGCCCAGACCCTGCTGGACAACCATCTCGAAGGGTTCGTGCCGGGCTACGAGATCGAGGTCCGACTGCGTCACAAGAATGGTCACTACATCTGGGTGCTGGACCGGGGACGCGTGGTCGAACGGGACAGCCAGGGACATCCTCTGCGCATGACAGGCACTCACCGCGATATCACGGCGCGCAAGGAAGCCGAACTGGCTCTGGAAATTCGCAATCGGGTGGCCGAAGCCTTTCTGACCAGCAGTGCCGACACTCTCTTCGCCGAGATCCTGGCCATCATCTGCGCGACCCTGGAGACACCGTTCGGTCTCTTTTCCACCCTGGATACTCAGGCCAATCTCCAGATCGTGGCCACGATCCCCGAAGCGGAGGCCACCTCCACCCTGATTCAGAATGACCCCTCATTTCATCGCGATGACTTGCCCCAGGTCCTGGACACCCTCATCAATCAGGGCCGCTACGTTCTCAACAATGAGGGCGTGGCCCCCCCGGATTTCCCCCTGTCCTTGAGCTGTCTGCTGGGGGTTCCCATCAGCAACCGGCAACAGATTCTGGGGGCGGTCTTCGTCGGGGACAAGGAGGGCGGCCTGGAGCAATCGGACCGTCTTTTCCTGGAATCTCTGACCGGCTACATCGCCCCGCTGCTTCAAGCACATCTGAACAGCGAGCACAAGGAAACCCAGCTGCGGCAAGCCCAGAAAATGGAAGCTCTGGGATCCCTGGCCGGAGGCATTGCCCATGACTTCAACAACATCCTGCAAGCCATCATGGGGTTCACCACCCTGGCCCTGGAAGACGCCGGGCCTGAAGGCCACCTGCCCGGCGATCTCCAGCGTGTGCTGAAAGCCACCCGCCGGGGCCAGGAACTGGTGCAGCGCATTCTTCTTTTCAGCCGGCGTGACGAGAAGAAACACGAATCGGTTCTGGTCGAGAATGTGGTCCAGGAGGCACTGAATCTGCTGCAACCCTCCACCCCGGCCACCATCCAGATCAATGCTCGGCTGGAGGCCCCCGGAGCCCATGTCGTGGGTGACCCCAGCCAGATCAGCCAGGTTCTCCTGAACCTGGCCACCAATGCCTGCCATGCCATGGAGCCGGACGGCGGTATACTGGATGTGGAGCTGACCCTGCTGCCGGGCGATGTTTTTCACCCAGGCCGTCCCGAGAATCTGGAGGGAATGGACCTGCTGGTGTTGACCATTTCCGACACCGGATCGGGCATGAGCGAATCCGTCCAGGCTCGCCTGTTCGACCCCTTCTTCACCACCAAGGAAGTGGGCCGGGGCACGGGCCTGGGCATGTCCATGGTCCATGGGATCGTGCAGGACCACGGCGGGGAGATTCTGGTGCACAGCGAACTTGAAACAGGAACCACCGTTACGGTATTCTTGCCTCAGCTTTCAACCACCGGGCCGGGCGCTGAGATCCCGGCCACCTTCATTCCCGGGGTGGGGCCCAAGGCTCATGGCCATCGCCACGTGGCCCTGGTGGATGATGAAGAGGACATCACCGATCTGGGAGCCGCCCTGCTGCAGCGCGCCGGCTACCAGGTCACCACACGGAACAATGGCCAGGGCATCCTGGATCTGGTCCAGGAGAATCCCGGGGCATTTGATCTGGTGGTGACCGATCTGACCATGCCCCAGATCACCGGGCTGCAGCTGGCCCGCAAACTTGAAAATATGGCTCCGTCCATTCCGGTCCTGCTGATCACCGGCATGACCGAGGAGCGGGCTCTGGATCTGCAGGGCCACCCCAATATCAAAGGGTTGATCCGCAAACCCTTCGGGCGCGAGGTCCTCCTGGGGCAGGTGGACAGTATCCTGCGCCAGTTCAATCCGGTGGAAGGGAGTTGATCGCTCATGGCCGGTATTCTCGTCATCGAAGATGATCCCCAGGTTCGGGAATTTCTGACCGAACTGCTGCGCCGGGAAGGGCACCTGGTGACCGAAGCCGCGGACGGCCGTCAGGGGATTCACGCTTACCGCAACAATGAAATCGACCTGATCATCACCGACCTGTTCATGCCAGTCAAAGAAGGGCTCGAGACCATCATCGATCTCCGCAAGGAATACCCTGATCTGAAAATTATCGCCATTTCAGGGGGGAACCGGGACGGCAAAGGAGATTATCTGAGGGCGGCTCAGCTCTGTGGTGCCCAGCATATTTTCCACAAACCATTCGAAAAAAACGCCTTGCTGGCAGCGGTCAATCAGTTGCTGGCCATACCATGAGGGCCCTGTGGGGCGGGAAGGTCTAAGATGGCGAGGATATTGATCATCGAGGACGACAACGAGGTTCGCGAATATCTGGAAAGCGTCATTTCACGCGCCGGGTACGAGGTGATCTCTGCCGAGAACGGCAAGGAAGGGGTGGAGCTCTTTGCCACCCAGCCAGCCGATCTGGTGGTGACCGACATCATCATGCCCGAAAAGGACGGCATTGAAACCATCATGGACCTTCGCCGTGCGAATCCCGGGCTGAAGGTCATTGCCATTTCGGGCGGAGGGCGCAGCGAACCCGAGAACTACCTGCACAGCGCCCGCCTGCTGGGGGCCAATCGCACCATGAAGAAGCCCTTTACCAACCAGGAAATGCTGGCGGCCATTGCCGATCTGCTGACCTGATCAGGTGACATCCGGCTGAAGGCGGGCGGCCAGCTCCCGAAAGAGGTCCAGGACCTCGGGGTTGGCCAGAGCGTCGGCGTTGTCCACCATCTGGCCATGCAGAATGGACGCCACGGCTTTTTCCACCAGCTTGCCGCTGATGGTCCGCGGCAGGGCCGACACCGGGCAGATCACCGCGGGGACGTGACGGGGGGATTTTTCTTTCCGAAGGCGCGCCTTGATCTCGTCGGCCAGCAAATCCGACCAGGGGGTCTCCGGGGCCAGCACCACGAAGAGCACGATTCGCTCATCCCCCTCCCACTGCTGTCCCACCGCCAGGCTTTCGTTGATCTCGGCCATCTTTTCCACCACGCGATAGATCTCCGCGGTGCCGATCCGCACCCCTCCCGGGTTCAGGACCGTGTCGCTGCGTCCGTGGATGACCATCCCGCCCTCGGGCCGCAACTCGGCGAAATCGCCATGGCACCAGATGCCAGGAAACCTTGCAAAATAAGCCTGGTGATAGCGCTTCCCCTCGGGATCGTTCCAGAAGCCGACGGGCATGGAGGGAAAGGGGGCGGTGCAAACCAGCTCACCTTTTTCACCCAGCACCGCACGGCCTTCAGGGTCGTGGACCGCCACGGCCATACCCAGGCCACGGCACTGTAGCTCCCCACGCCGGACGGGCAGGATCGGGCAGCCCAGCGCGAAACAAGAAATGATATCCGTGCCACCGGAGATGCTGCTCAGCTGCACGTCGCCCTTGACCCGCCGGTACACGAAATCAAACGTTTCGGGCAAGAGGGGAGACCCCGTGGAGAGGATGGTGCGCAGGGCGTTCAGATCGTGGTCCTGGGCCGGTTGCAGTCCCGCCTTGTCACAGGAGGCCAGGAACCTGGCACTCACCCCGAACACGTTGATCTGCTCGTCCTCGGCCAGCTGCCACAGCGCATCTTCGGGGCGCAAGGGGTGCCCGTCGAAAAGCACCACACAGGCTCCCGATGCCAGGCCCGACACCAGCCAGTTCCACATCATCCAGCCGCAGGTGGTGAAATAAAACAGCCTGTCCCCCGCGCGCAGGTCACAGTGCAGCTGATGCTCCTTGACATGCTGCAGAAGGGTCCCACCCACCGAATGGACCATGCACTTGGGCAGGCCGGTGGTGCCGCTGGAGAACATGATGAACAGGGGATGATCGAAAGGAACCCGCAAAAAACCGCGGTCCGCCGCCGCAGGCGCCGCCAGGTAGTCGTCCCACGCCACCGTTCCCTCCGGCAGGTTGCCTTCCTGGTCCAGAAAAGGAACCACCACCGTCCGGGTCAAACCGGGCAGGTGTTCCTGAAGCTGGCGGACCACCGCCAGGGAGTCATGACTCTTGCCTCCGTAGCGGTAGCCATCGGCGGTGACCAGAACCTTGGGCGCGATTTGCCCGAATCGATCCAGAACGCCCTGCACCCCGAAATCGGGAGAACAGCTGGACCAGACCGCACCCAGGCGCGCGCAGGCCAGCATGGCGATCACCGCCTCGGGGATATTGGGCAGGAAACCCGCCACGCGGTCCCCCGGTTCCACGCCATCTGAGGCCAGCGCATGGGCCAGGCGACCGGAGAGCTGCGTCAATTGACCACGGGTGTAGGCCGTGCGCCGGCCATCTTCACCACGGAAAATCAGGACCTCGGCGGCGGGATCTCCCTTCAGAAGATTCTCTGCGTAGTTCAGGCGCATCCCGGGAAACCAGCGGGCACCTGGCATCTGGTCGAGGTCCTGCACCACCGGATCGGACTCGCCTTCGCTCACCAGCCCGGCATGTTCCCGTACCTCGTTCCAGAATGCGGCAGGGTGGGCAATGGACCAGGCGTGAAGATCGGCGTAATCCGCCAGACCCAGTCCATGGCGCCGGTTCACCTGGGTCGTGAACGCCGCCAGCCGCGTGCGCGCCATCCGCTCTGCCGAGGGTTGCCACAGAACAGGGTGTTCCTGACTGTCCGGGTGGCCGGGCTTCACCGGGGATCCCGCGCGGGCAGGATGGCACTGGTCACCTCACCGAAACCAACCCGGTAGCCGTCTCCCTGGCACCAGCCGGACATGGTGACCCGGTCACCATCGGCCAGGAACTTGCGCTCGTGTCCACCGGGAAGCGTCACCGGTTCGGTGCCCCGCCAGGTGATCTCCAGCATGGACCCGAAGCTGCCCTTGTCAGGCCCGCTGATGGTCCCGCTGGCCAGGAGGTCGCCCGTGTCCAGGTTGCACCCGGTCACCGTGTGATGGGCCAGCTGCTGGGCCATGGTCCAGTACAGATGCTTGAAGTTGCTGGTGCACACCTGCAGACCCTCGCTCTCCTGAGCGGCGGTGATGTCCACAGTGAGATTGATGTCGTAGGTGTGGCGATCCTTTTCCTGCAGGTATTCCAGCGGGACCGGATCCTGCTCCGGGGCCGGGCAGCGGAACGGCGCCAGCGCTTCCAGAGTCACCACCCAGGGAGAAATGGTGGTGGCGAAATTCTTGGAGTTGAAGGGTCCCAGGGGCTGGTATTCCCACTTCTGGATATCTCGAGCCGACCAGTCATTGACCAGCACCAGGCCAAACACGTGATCCAGCGCCCGGTCCGCAGGCACCGCTTCGGACTGAGCATTGCCCTGGCCCACGAAGAAGCCCATCTCCAGTTCAAAGTCCATGAGCCGGCAGGGACCATACACCGGAGGCTGGTCCTCGGCGGGCAGAGTTTGCCCCATGGGGCGCACCACATCGGTGCCCGAGATGTTCAGGGAGCTGGCCCGGCCATGGTATCCCACGGGCAGATGCAGCCAGTTGGGCATCAGCGCATTGTCCTTGCCGCGGAACATGATGCCCACATTGGTGGCATGCTCCTTGGAGCTGTAGAAGTCGGTGTAATCACGGACAGCCACGGGCATGTGCATGGTCACCGATGCGGCAGGTAACAGGGCGCGGCCTCGCAGAACCTCATCGTCCCGCAGCGTGGGCTCTTCCTCACGCAACAGCCCGTGCACCAGCAGGCGTACGGCACGCCGCCGGGGAGCATCGATGTCCATGAAAGGATTCAGCACCGGGGCACTGAAAATGCCCAAGGGCAAGTCGGCGCTGTCCAGCAGCCCGCAATCCTGGAGCACCGACAGGTCCAGGACCAGATCCCCGATGCGCACTCCGATCCGGGGCTGTTCCTGGGGCGTGGGCGAAAACACCCCGAAGGGCAGATTCTGCAGGGGGAAGTGGGATTCCGGATCGACGGGTATGAATGACCTGGCAGCCGGATCGCAGGTGGGGTCCTGGATGGACCCGGAAGTGACAGACATGCTGGGCATGGTCCTTTCGGTTAGGTAAGTAGGCCGAGTTTCCGCAGGTCGTCCCGCGGTTCGTCAAAGGAGCAGCTGCCGAAGCCGGAGAGCATCCGGCTGCGCCAGCGGGCCACATCGGTGGCAGACACTTCATGGTCCTGCCAGCGGAAGGACCCTCGATGAAAACTGAAGGCGGCCGGATCGGTTTCCTGCAGGCAGGCGATCAGCTGATCAAGATCGAGCCCATGCGCCAGCGCCAGCAATCCCGCGCCAAACACGTTGAGGAAGCCGTGCATCATCACCGGGGGATCATCGGCCTGATGACGCACCGGATGATGCAGCCCGGCCGTGCATTTCAGTGGAAGACCCAGAGCGGCCGCCTGGTGGATGACCCCGGCCAGGCGTTCCGGCGTGGGAAAAGCTTCGGGTGTCACTCCTCCGCAGCGGAACTTGCCCCGGAAACCGATCCGGGAAAGAGCCGCCAGAACCACGGGGTCCTGCCGCGGATCTCCACCGGCCGGAACCTCGCCGTAGATTTCCGGAATATCCAGTTCCGCGGCCTCGAGGATCGCCGCCACGCTGGTCAAGAATCCGTCCAGGTCGGCCATGGCGTCCAGAGGAATGGGCATTTCCACCGCGGGAAAGGCCAGATCTCCCGCGTGATGCTTGTACAGCTGGGCCATGCCGGCCAGCTGAACCGGCAGCTGGGCCAACATCTCGGACGCGGATCCAGGATGCCCCACCAGAACCGAGCACCGCCACGGTCCGGCCGCGGCAAACTCCGCCGGCAGAGCCGCCACCATTTCCTCGAGCCGTCCCGCGGGCACGATGAAGCGCCCCAGCATCCAGGCCTCGTCCTGAGTCCGGTAGGCCGCATAGCTGGCCACGGCCTGATCCATGGGCAAGGCGGCGGGCGGGAACAAACCCGCGTAATCCACCAGCCCCGACATGAAATGTTCGAAGGCGTGATCCATCAACCCTCTCCATCCTCGATCCAGGAGCGCCAGTAATCCGGGTCCTCGCAGGGCAACGCTTCCCGGGCCACCCGCAGGGGAGCGAAGGTGTCGACCATGACCGCCAGTTCCTCGGTTTTTTCCACGCCAATGCTGGCCTCGGCCTTGCCCGGCTGAGGCCCGTGGGGCAATCCATCCGGGTGCAGGGTCACCGACCCCAGCTCGATTTCCTTGCGGCTCATGAACTCGTCGTTGCAGTAGTACAGGACCTCGTCGGTCATGACATTCGAGTGGTTGTACGGCGCCGGTACCGCCTCGGGATGAAAGTCGAACAACCGCGGCACGAAGCTGCACAACACGAATCCGTCGCCTTCGAAGGTCTGATGGACCGGCGGCGGTTGATGCACACGCCCCACGATGGGTTCGAAGTCGTCGATATTGAAGGCCCAGGGGTAGTAGAACCCGTCCCAGCCCACCGTGTCGCAGGGGTGGTGGTCCATGATCAGACGGTGGCAGGTCTCACCCATCCGGGTGATGATCTCGAAGTCACCGGTCTCGTCGTGCACAACCAGCTCGCCGGGAGTACGGATATCGCGCTCACAGAAGGGGCTGTGCTCGAGCAGCTGGCCGTGGGCATTCCGGTAGCGCTTGGGAGTCCGCACATGGCCGCGACTTTCGATCACCAGGTGGATCTGCTGATCACCGCCAGGCACCAGGCGATGGATGATACCCCGAGGGATCACCAGGTAGTCCCCCTGGCGATAGGGCAGGTTGCCGAACTGGCTTTCCAGAACGCCAGAGCCCCGGGTCACGTAGACAATCTCGTCGGCCTGACCATTGCGATAGAAAAAACTGTCTGCGGCCGTGGGCCGGCTCAGGGCCAGACTCAGGTCATTGTTGAAAAGCAACAGGGCGCGGTCCTTGACGGGACTTGACCCGCCATTTTCCAGTCGGTGGGTCCGCAGATGGCGCATGCGAAGGGCGGGATCATCTTCTCCCACGCGCGGCTGCACCCAGGCCTGTTCCATGTGCTTGATGGCCGTGGGAGCGCGCAACGTATAGAGCAACGACTGCAAGCCGGTGAAGCCCAGGTTGCCCATGAGGTGCTCGGGATACAGCGCGCCGTTTTCGCCCCGAAAAGCCACGTGACGCTTGGCGGGGATACGTCCCCGCTGCTGATAGAATGGCATATTCCCTCTCTACAGTTACAGGCTAGAGATTCCCGCGTTTGGCCTGCTCCTGTTCGATGGTCTCGAACAGAGCCCTGAAGTTTCCCTTGCCGAAGCTTTCACTGCCC
This sequence comes from Candidatus Krumholzibacteriia bacterium, assembly GCA_036351155.1. GTDB lineage: Bacteria > Krumholzibacteriota > Krumholzibacteriia > LZORAL124-64-63 > LZORAL124-64-63 > LZORAL124-64-63. Next base: position 18,088 of record JAZBOO010000340.1, read on the forward strand.
CGACGCTGGATGATCTCGATGAAGAATGTGGGCCGATCCTGCAGCGGCTTGGTGAACAGCTGCAGCAGGTAGCCGGTGTCGTCCTGATCCACCAGGATGCGCAGGTCCTTGACCCGTTCCTTGTCCTCGATGATCTCGTTCATCCGGTCGCCAATGACCTCGTAGTATCCCTCCGGTACGGGCAGAAAATCCACGCCGTTGGCCCGCAGGGCGGCAATGGTTTCCAGGATGTCGTCGGTACGCAAGGCCAGATGCTGCACCCCGGCCGTCAAGTTGGCGTCGATGTACTCCTGGATCTGGCTTCGCTTTCGCCCCTCGGCGGGTTCGTTGATGGGGAACTTGATGACCCGATCATCCGAGGCCACCACGGTACTGCGCAGGGCGGTGAACTCGGTGCTGATGTCCTTGTCGTCATAGGAGACGAACCGGTCCATACCCAGGGTGTCCCGGTACCAGTTGACCCAGCGGTCCATCTGCATGTCTTCCACGTTGCCGACCACATGGTCGATGCACTGCAAGCCCACACCCTGTCCCTTGATTTCACGGATTTCGAAGCCGGGCAGGAAACCTCGGTAACCATCCCGCTGAATGAAGGTGTGCAGGGTTTCCCCGTAGGTGCGAATGGAAGCGGTCTGAATGCTGCCGAGGTCATCCTGGACCGTCTCCGGGGCCCGGAAAGCACGTGCGCCCGCCGTCACGGTCTGCTCGAAAATCTCGGCCACGTTTTCACATTCGAAAGCGATGTCCCGCACTCCGTCCCCGTGCAACATCAGCCACGTGCTCAGAGGATCATCGTGCCGCAGCGGGGTGGTCAGGATCATCCAGATATCCCCCTGTTTCAGCACATAGGAAGCCCGGTCCGGAGTCCCGGTTTCAGGTCCACGGTAGGCAATCTGATCAAATCCGAAGGCCTGGCGATAGAAAAAAGCGGCCTGCTTGGCATTGCCCACCACGAATTCCACGTGGTGAATACGACTGGGAGCCTTGGGCATGGTATCGATCCTCCTGTTCCACCTGTTGAAATTGTTAAATCACGACAGGGTTAGTGCGTTTTGCTTCAACTGTCAACCGGTCGGACACGCAACCCGCTCAATTTTGCCTTGAACCTGCCGATATATCCTTCCAGAACACGATGCGGAGGATAAATGCCGGCGGGCAGAACCCTGGGAAAAGCTTTGTCTTTTTTTCGCTCAAAATCTGGTTCAGGTGTGGAACGCCGGGTATGGTCCCTGGTCGTTGCCGGCATTTTAACCGGGGCCACCCTGGGAGCCATCTTTTTCGCCCAGGAGGCGCAACTCAACCGGAACCGCGACGAGGCCCGCCATCGCCTCCTGGCCGCCAACGACCTTCAAAGCCGGTTTTCCCATGCCCTGGACCAGAGGTTGTTCCATGCTCTTTCTCTGGCCCGCAGCCGGCTGGATGACCAGTGGAGCGCTGCCGACCTGGAGGCCTACTCCCAGCTGGGAGATCAGCTCCAGTCCCTGCTCCTTGAGCTGGACTCCTTCAGTGCAGAGATGGATCTCGGTGTGAGGTTCGATGATCTGAGCACCGCCCTCACGGGCTGGGAAATGGTGGCCCTGAAGGTGCTCGACCTCCGGGCCCAGTATCTGCAAATTGCCTACCTGGCCCGGGATCAGGCCGAATCAGGTCACCGCGCGAATCTCCAGTTGCTGGCTGCCATCAAGCAGCTGGAAGACCAGTTCTTGCTGGAAGATGCGGCGGCCAGAAAACATCTGAGCGGAACCCTGTCCCATCCGAGCGACCAGAATCCGCTGGCCGAGGCCACCCGGGATTACCTGACCACCCGTTCCACCCTGATCAGCGGACCCGTCCGGGAAATGCTTCTTCTGGCCAGTGAAAGCCGCGAGGCCACTTCCGATCTGCTGGCCTCCCGGACCACCGAAGCCGCCCAGAGAATCTCCACGGAACAGCTGATTCCGGCCCTCGACGGTCTGACCAGAAACTGGGCTGATCTGGACCTGATCGTGGGTCACCAGAACCGCCTGGGACCATTGCTGGAGGAAATCCAGACCAGGACCGCCGAGATCAGAGTCATCCTGCTCGGACAAGTTCACCCTGTCCCCGCTTCCGGCTTGTATCAGATGCAGTTTCGCAGCCTGCTTCTGGGCAAAGACCTGGACGCCCTTGTGCCCCAGCTGGAGGCTGCGACCCTCGAGGCATCCTATGCCTTGCAGGACCTGGAGTATGGACTCCGGCTGAGGAGCCGCCATGAGCAGCAGGCACTGGCCAACCTGGCCGGTCAGCGCCTGGCCGGCCTGGTGGCGCTGGCCGTCTCCCTCTGTTTTCTGTTCCTGCTGATGGCCAGGCATATCACCCGGTCGGTGACCCGTATTCGCCGCCGTGAGATGGAAGCGGCCGCCCAGCTGGCTCTGACCAGCAAACGGTTTTCAGACATCGCCCTGGCCTCGGGGGACTGGGTCTGGGAAACAGACCGCCGGGGAGTGTTCACCTATGTGACGGGCAACCTCGGCCCCACGCTGGGCCGCCCTGCCGAGGAGCTGGTCGGGCAATCGTATCTGAATTTCCTGCCGGAGTCCGAAAAACGCCGGGTCCGGCGGATCATGCTCCTGGCGCTCAAGGAGAAAAAACCCATTCAGGACGTGGAGCACTGGGTGGTGCACCACAGCGGCCGGGAAGTGGCCGTGATGACCAACGGCGTGCCCATCCTGGATCGCCACGGCCAGGTCAAGGGCTTCCGCGGCGTGAACAAGGACATCACACGCACCCTGGACGCCCGCATGCAGCTTCTGGAGGCCAAGGAAGAGGCCGAGGCCGCCAATGTCCGGCTGGAGATCACCGCGGCCCAGGCCAACGAAATGGCCCAGGCGGCCGAGGCGGCCAATGCGGCCAAGAGTCAGTTCCTGGCCACCATGAGCCACGAAATCCGGACGCCCATGAACGG
>JAZBOO010000341.1:0-2581 GCA_036351155.1 Candidatus Krumholzibacteriia bacterium
AACCGCTGTGCATCAACAAGTTAGACAAAAAAATTTGGCTCCTCGGGTAGGACTTGAACCTACAACCCTGCGGTTAACAGCCGCATGCTCTACCATTGAGCTACCGAGGAACCATATTCGATTTTGGGGCTCGCAGCAGCCATCCATACCCGTGTTTAACGAGACCTGCGCCTTGAGCGGACGAGGAATATAGATCCTATCGGGCCGGTCGTCAAGAAATCTGCCATACAATCCTGTGCCCGCCCTTACCCCCGGAAATACCCCCTGCATCCCTCATATCCCGCATATCCCTCATTTTCCCCATATCCACCGCAAAGAGCGGCCCGCACTCCGTTCGCGAAGTCCGGGCCGCTCTCTCAAGCATCCCTGGTCACCCGTGGCGCCCATCTGGTCCAGCCCCCATTTGTCGGGCAACATCCCCTCACTCGTTTCGGGGCCGACCATCTGCGCCTCGCAGTTCCAAGCAGCCTCCCAGGCCCCCATTTGCAAGCTTCAGGCCGGCCCAATCCCCCCGCAAAAGCCCCCTCTGCGCCATCCCCAATCACCCCCTGCACCTCTCGGTTGACACGCCCACCCCCGCTCTCTCCTCCAGGTGGACATCATGGGTCAAGTTGTTCCCTGAATGACCGATAACCCCAAAAACAATCCAACCAACCTTCTTACCGGACAGGATATCGTGGGCCAGACCAGGGAAACCAAGAACCTATCCACCATCATCCTCTGCACCGTGCTGGTATGCGCCGTCATGCCATTACTCCTCAGCGCCGTGGGCGTTGAGTATGGGCCGGCCTCTCGTGGGGGAGCAGGTGCACATTTTGCCGGGTTGGCTGTTGGCGAGAACCTGGTGAGGTTCGATGTTCCCGCGCTGGGGCTGTTGCTCTTTCTGGGCATCCTGGGGGCCGTTTACCATCGAGTGGCCCCCAATCGTTTCGTCACCCTGATGGCCTTTGCATTGCTGACCGGCGGTCTGGCCCAGGCTGTCCTGATCATCCCTCCGACCCATACCACATTTGCCCGCCAGGTGGTGATCTCCACCACCTGGGGGCACCTGGGATTTGCACTGATTTTGCTCGCCGGCGCCCTTCACTACCAGCTGGGCCAACGTAACCTTCGTCTACTCCTGGTTTCCTGCGGAACACTTCTCCTGGCCACCTGGGGAGCTATGGCCTGGTACCCTTCCACCGAAGGTCCATGGGCTCAGCAGATTCAGATCGCCGCCATGGGTTTGCTGCTGGTGACCGGGGTAGCCCTGCGCCCCACCCGACCAGCCAAGACCTTGCATTTTTTCCGCCTGGGAATCATCGCATTGATCATTCCCCTGGTCAGTGGATTGCTCTGGTTACACAGCAGCGACCAGACGGTTTTCCACCAGGGATTCCACGTGGCCACGCTCATGTGGTGGATGGCCATACTCCTGCCGGTCCTGGGCCTCGGCATCGACTATATCTTCGCCTTCTACGGCCAGGGAATGGCCAGCGAAAAGCACTACCTGCGGCAGGTCATCGACGCCATACCTCACTTCATTTTCGCCCGTGACGATCAGGGCAACTTCACTCTGGTCAACAAGGCCGTGGCCGATTTCTATGGAAAGGGAATCGAGGAAATCGAGGGCCACCATGTCTCGAAAATCCACCACGACCGCACCCAGTGGGAAAAATGGCTGGCCGAAGATCAGGCCGCTCTCGCCGCGGGAAAATCCACCTCCATGGACGAAGATGAAACCAGGGACCATCACGGCAACCCCATGTGGATCGACGCCATCAAGACTCCCCTGACCGGGCAAGGGGTTTCCGGACCCCAGGTCCTGGGCATTTCGATCGACATCACCCCTCAGAAAAAGGCCGAGGTGGCGCTGGCCCGCCGCCTGCGCTTCGAATTGACCTACACCTCAGTCCTGCGCCAGCTACTCAGATGCACCGTGGACAACCTGGATTCCCAGATGGGGATCATCCTGCGCGAGGTGGCCCTGTTCGCCCAGGCCCAGCGGTGCGCCGTCTATCGCCAGGATGATGACAAGCGACCCCTCTTTCAATGGTCGGACGAAGACAACCATGGCCCGGAAACGCCCGCCACCCTGACCATCCCCATCGTGCAGGGCGGCGAGAAGTTCGGCAGCCTCCTCCTGAACACCGCCCGGTCCCGATCCTGGACCCCGGACGAAACCACCCTGTTGCAGAACATCGCCGACCTGTTCATCACCGTGTGGTCCAAGATCGAGGCCGAGAAGAAGCTGACCGAAACCATGGAAAAAGCCAAGGCCAGCAGCCGCGCCAAGTCCGAGTTCCTGGCCAACATGAGCCACGAGATCCGCACGCCCATGAACTGCGTCATCGGCATCAGCGAACTGCTGGGCGACATGGACCCCACGCCCAGCCAGCGCCAGTACCTCGAGATGATTTCCCAGTCCGGAAACTCCCTGCTGGCCTTGATCAACGACATCCTGGATCTCTCCAAGATCGAAGCGGGCCAGCTGGAGCTGGACCCGGTGAAGGTGAACCTGCGGGAGATGGTCGAGGAAGTGGTGGGCTTGATCGCCTTCAACGCCCAGGCCAAGGGTCTGGAAATGGTGTGCCGCTATGCT
>JAZBOO010000342.1:0-13884 GCA_036351155.1 Candidatus Krumholzibacteriia bacterium
AGCCTTCCAAGAAATAAAGGCGCAATATCCGAGCTTACCTGTGGCCACCGCAGGGTTGGCTTGTAAGCAGCCGGTTTTCCGATCCTATTTAGAAGCCTTGTTAGACGAAGAAAACGGCATTTTCGATCTCTGTGATGCCTTTGGGTTGCACAGTTATACCGGTAGGGCTTTTGAGGTCCTCAATACCTACCATGAGGTCTGTGCCGAAAAGGGTTATGACCCCAAGCCAGTTTGGATGACGGAGTTTGGAAGAGAATTGGCTGAGGTATTACCTGGTAGGCAGTATCCAGAATATACCCTGAATGGGGCCAGGGCCTTCCCTGAGCATATCCTTGAGGTATTTTCATCCTTTGGCGTGGAAAGAGCCATGACTTATTGTGTTTTCGACCCGAACGGTGGTGGTCTAGGAGGGTTCAATTTATTTGATTGGAATGAAGAAAACTCAACTTTGACCCCTAATTTAAAGTGGGATTTCTACAAAGCTGCTGCTGAAAAGCACCAAAACTTCCGCTTGGGCAGCTCAATTGGTTTTGGGAATTCTGATGGAGTGGACATGTTTGGGATTTCACCAATCGAATGGTACTTTCCCACCCCCGAAAACCCCGAGACCGAATCAGCTTTTGAATTTTTGGATTCCACCACGGAATATCCCATCAGCAGTCGCACCTTGGGCAGCCAAGTTCTGGCCATTGCCTTTGACCTGAACGACAGTTGGGTGGACCAATATTCTAATGAAAAAATGATTGTTGAAGCTGAGGTCTTCTGCAGTGGGAATGAAATTCAAATCAGGCACCAATCCTGTTGTGAGACTGGTTTTTTGGCCACCACACCGAGGGATTCTGTTCATTTTGCCACCCTCCAATGTGCCTCATTGACTGAAGGATTGCAGGTGGTATCATCTTATCCCGACTACGTTAAAGGGGTTGGGTATTTGGGGAACATCATCAGTCATTCAGTAACCGTCACACCAGGATCCTGGTCCACTGTTTCCATTCAACTTGATGATTGGGCTTTCATTAATGGGATGGAGCCGAGGGCAGACATCAGTTTTGTCACTGTCGGCAATCAACCATTTGAAATCCGAAGAGTAGAAATCTACCCCGTACGTGGCGATGTGGTTTACGAAGACAAATCCACGGAAACCCAGTTGGCATACACCGGCCAACCCCGAAACGCAATGGCCTGGGATTTTTCAGGAGACGGTCTCAAGGATCTTTTGATCACCAAATACGATGGGAATGCGATTGCCAACCTAAATCGGGGAATTGGGCTAAGCGGGGCGCCTCAAATGAGGGATGAGACACAAAGCGTTTTCCAGTCGAGTTCACCTCCTTTGTTAGAGACGGATGGAATTATCACCGCGGACTTTGACAATGATGGCCTGGTAGACTTTTTCGCCCCGAACCATTTATCAGGTGGGCGTCTTTTCAAGAATGTGGACGGGGATCATTTTGAAGACATCACAAGTGCAAGCGGGTTGTCCAATTCCAGCTGGGCAAATGTATTGGGACATGCACATAGTGGGGCTTGGGCGGACTATGATGGAGATGGATTTCCAGATTTGACCATTGTGGCCAGTGAGGGAGGATTAGAAAATGACTTCAATACCCTCCTGGTGCTCCATAACAACAATGGATTTTTTGACCTGGCGGCCATAATACCCAGTAATTCCGTGGGCATGTCACCTCTTTGGGCCGATTTTGACAATGATGGCGACCTCGACTTGGTTATTCTCGGGTCAGCCCCCACGGCAGTAGGGGAGGATCCGCCAGCTTACCTGAATGTCGCCTACTTGAATCAAGGCAACGGGACTTTCGTTGAGCATTATTTTTCCACAGATATTTTTAACAACTATTTTGGAAATCGAATTGCCGCCGTCTCCGATTATGATAACGATGGTGATTTTGATGTAATTTTTGCAGATGAACAATCGGTGTCGGTCGTCGAAAATGGGAACCCGCAATACTTTCCCAGTTTCTTTTGGGGAAGTTCCTCATTTGGGGAGAACAATTTGCCTTCTGGCATAATTGGGGTTCCAGTGGATCTGGCGGTTTTGGATTATGACCTCGATGGATTTCAGGATGTTTTGGTGACTTACGGGGAAATCCAATCGACAAGTGTGCCTTCAGATATTGTTTTATTCGCCAACAGAGAAGGTCTGAACTCAACCCGAGTTTTGGTGAATGAAACGAATCCCGTTGGTCTTGCAGATTATTCCAAGTCTGCGGGGATGGCAGTTGCTGATTTCAACCAAGATGGTTTTTCGGATATCTATTTTTCCAAAGCCTCCAACAACTCTTTCTTTTTCAAAGCCAAGCCTGCAATAGGTTACGCGCAAAACAATTGGATTGGGCTTCGGCTCATCTCCAATAACGGGCTGACCTGTTCCAACGGGCTTGGCACAAAGGCGACTGTGGAATATGGTTCCGCCCTTCAGGCCCAGGTTGTCGATGGCGGTTCGGGCCTGGCTAGCCAACATCAGGCCGATCTGGTATTTGGCCTGGGTGAATTCGCTGGCGAAGTAGCAGTGAACATCGTGTGGCCGAATGGTCACTCCCAGACAGCCACATTTTCTGTGCTCAATCAATACCATACAGTATTGAGCGACATTCCCAGGGTTGACAATGCAACTGTTCAATTCAGTCGAAACTTCCAGGTTAATTCTGAGGTAGAAGATTGGGTTTTTTCCTGGGAAACGTTTGGAGAGGGAATCGCATCCCTTGATCAAGTCATTTTCGATCTTCAATCCGTTCCTACACGATGCTGGCCCGAGCACAGCATGCTGTCCGATGCTTTAAATTCTGTCACAACTGTTGTTTCCGAACTGGGTGACGGAAAGTTTTTACATACCCTGACCTACACCGGAGTGGAATGTACTCCGAGGTGCGCTATTCCATACACTGTGGAAAGTGCCCAGCCCAGTTTTCCGAATACCAGTGATTTGAACTCAGCAAGCATTAAATTTTGCGTACAGTCCCAGTAGCTCTCGAAAGGAGAAATAGGATGAACACCAAGCATTACGCCTGTTTCTTGGTCTACCTCACGGTCCTTGCGTCAGTTACCGGGTTTGCCGCAGAGGGTGAGGTCACGGGTGTTTTTGGCCTTTCTCCCGTGCTGGAGGATGCAGCTTTGGCGGTTTGGGTCCCTTTGGACTCTGATGAGTCCATCAATGGGATTTCATGGTATAATAACGATGGAAATGTTGCGTTTCCGGAAATCCTTGCTGTCGCCGGGAGTTCTCAATATCCCTCCGTTTTGGAGCAAGCTTTGGTTGTGGGGGAGGATGTGTCCGGAATGTCACCAGGGTGGAGTGAGTATATTTTTACAACACCCATAGCCTCGGCCTCTCCTGGGCTGTTTGTCGTTTTTCGCCTGCCTGAGGGAGCCGACTTTTTATCCGAAGGTGAGGGTGCTGGTGTCGGCTACATCCTGGGTGATGGGATGATAAAAAGCTGGGTAGCTCTTGGGGATGGAGCCTGGGGGCGACTGAGCGCAGACTACCAAATGGCTGTTGTCCCCATCATGAATACCAACAAGAGTGGGGAGATTATTGTTTTAAATCTGGACGATCAAATCGGGCAGGAGGTTGAAGAGACGGACACTCCAACCTTGGTGGTCCCTGGTCTAACAGCCATACCCAACCCGTTTAATCCCAGAACTGAAATCAGTTATTCGCTGCCAAAAGACAGTTTTGTGAAACTCGCCATATTCGATTTGAGGGGCTATAACGTCAAAGAGCTCGTTTCTCAGTTTCTGGTTGCCGGTACACACAGCGTGGATTGGAACGGTCGAGACAGCAATGACCGTGCAGTGGCCAGCGGAGTGTATTTGTGCCAGCTGAAAGCGGGGAAACTGGTGATGTCACAGCGAATTACACTGATCCGATAAGGACCCAGGTAATGACTCGAAGCCTAATGCTTTTTGCGCTCCAACCCAGAAGTTGAGGACCAGATGAATTCCACTAAAAAACTACATTTTGTCATTCATCTGGTCCTGGTAGCGAGCCTTTGTGTTTCCTTGCCTGCCCAAAGCCGCACCTTTTTCGTGGAGAAAGACGGAACAGGAGACTTCAAGATCATACAAAACGCCGTGAATGCGGCTTCCTCTGGTGATACGATCAGAATTGGACCCGGTCGCTTCAATGATCAAACCTGGGTGACCAGTCCGGGCTGGTCTGATTCGGTGAGGGTTCTGGTGACTCAGCAGGAGTTGACTCTCATCGGTTCCGGTTACCCCGAAACCGTGATCGGTCCACCAGACCCCTGGGATCCCAGCCAAGGATTCCACAAAGGGATTGTAGGTGGGGACTTGTTAGGAAACTTGATTCTCAGGGTGCAGGGCATCTGGTTCGTCAACATGAGAGACGCCATTTATACAAGCTATGAATTTGAAGATGGCAGCGTTCTCAATGTCTCCCATTGTACCTTTAGCTGGAATAATATTTCGCTTTTTCTTTTAGGAACCAATGGAACAGCGAGTGTATCGCATTGCAATTTCGGAGGTATGAATGATTCGGGGGGGTATATTGCCGCATTTGGGCAAGTTGGCCTTTCAGTCTCAGAGTGCGTGTTTTGGATGAGTCATACTACTTATGGACAAACGGCAATTTCTCTGACCAGGGTGAACAATGCAGATATTTTCGATTGTGAAATATACGAGGGAACATCTGCCATTAGTTCATCCCAAGGGAGCCCCTTGGTAATACAGAACTGCCTGTTTGACGGTCAGTCCAATACGGCTGTGTACCCTGGCGATGGTGCGAATATTTCTCTCGAAGATTGCATTTTTAAAAATCAGCGAAGAGTTGTCCGTTCATTCTCTCCGTTCAATCAATTTTCTATGATCAATTGTGTGGTAGAAAACACTTCCGAATGCAGTTTTGACATCCTTGATATGGGGTCATTGACGGTCACAAATTGCGACCTGGCCAAAGGGGAACTTGGGACCGTTTTTGTTCAGGATAACTTTGGGTGTTTGCATTCCGGAACCCTTGACATGACCAACAACTACTGGGGCACCGACAACCCGGACAGCATTCGGGCCTGGATTCATGACACGGAAGACTCTGACCAGGCCTGCTATACGGTGAATTTTGAGCCCTACCTCTCCAACTCAACGCCTACCGAGAAAAAGAGCCTGGGCGGTTTCCGGAGTATGTTCCGTTGAAACCGCTCCCCGATCCGCCCCCAGCGCCTCGCGCAACTCCCCCATCCGGTCGGTCACAATGGCGGGCAGATCGTCCCGACCAGCCAGAGCTTCTTCCACGCGGGTCAGGTTTTCTTCGGCTTCCGTGAGCCGGCCCTGACCCAGCTGGGCCCGGGCCAGAAACAGCCGGGATGATTCCCGCTGGTAATCCTCGGCAGGGAGGTGCTCTTCCCGCCAGGCCACGATGGCCTGAGCCTGCTGCTCCGCCTCTGCCCACTTGCCCTGACGGGCCAGATTCTCGAAGTACCGCGTGCGGGCATTGGTCTGGCCGGGGCTCTGCGCACCTTCCAGCTCTGCGGCCAGCGTAATGTACTCCTGGTGCAGGGGCTCGGCTTCGGGAAAGCGCTCGGCATCGTCCAGCAGGAAGGCGGCGTTGCCCACGGCCTGCATCAACCCCCGTCCCTGCACTTCCATTTCCCGGAACATGTCCAGCGCCTGGACGAAGTAATCCGCCGCTTCGCTTTTCCGCCCCTGGCGAAAGATGGACCCGCCCACGTTGCCCAGGCTGTAGGCAATTTTCATATGAGGAGGGGTGAAATGGGTGGAGGTCCATTCCAGTTCGCGCCGGAAGTGCACCTCGGCCTCTTCATGCTGCCCCAGCCCCTGGTAGGACATGCCAATGAAGAAGGCGTTGTTCGCCGGCATGCTCCCGGTGGCTTCGGGAATCTGCTTGAGCAGTTCCTCGGCCTGGTGGTAATAGGCCAGGGCCGCGTCGAAATCCTTCCGGGCCCTCTCCATATTTCCGAGGTCATGCAGGGTGGCCGCCACGGATGAGTGGACTTCACCAAAGACCTTCCGTCTCATTTCCAGGGCCTCAAGAAAGTACTCCTCGGCCTGGTCCATCTGTCCCCGATTCTGAGCAAGACTACCCAGGGAAACCAGGACCAGAGCGATATCCCGGTGCACCGGGCCCAGGGCCAGACGCCGGATGCGCAGGGCCTCGTCGTAGGATTCCTGGGCTCCTTCCAGGTCCTGAACACCGCGCTGGGCTTCCCCCATGCGCCACAGGATGTCGGCCCGAGTGAGGTGGTCCGGGGCAAACACCGAGTCGGCGATGGCCATGGCCAGCTGGTGGTATTCCAGAGCAGCGGGAAAGAGCCCGAGCTGCTTGGCGATGTCGCCCTGCTTGTTGCGCAGCTTGATCAGGCGGGGATCGGACGGGCCATACTCCTCGAGGTAGATGGCAAAGGCGCGGTTGGTCATGGCCTCGGCCCGTGTGTAGTCGTTGCCCTGTTCGGCCATGAAGGCCCGGTCGATCAGGATGGAGGCCAGGCGCAGCGAATCATCGGGGGCCTGCCTGAGGGCCATGGCCTGACGGGTGGCGTGGATGCTGTCGGCCTCAGCCCAGTGGCCCTGGGTGTAGCGGATGTCCGCCAGTCTGACCAGAGCATCTCCCTCCAGTTCGCTCTCCGGGGGCGCGGCAGCCCGCACCTCTTGCACCAGATCTTCGCCGCGGATGATGTCCCCACGCTGGACGATGGTGGTGGCCAGGTCGAGCATCAGCCTCAATCGCGCCGGATCATCCGGCGTCAAAACTGAATCGGCCAGCGCCATCCCGCGGGTGAGGTGCCTTTCGCTTTCCTCCAGCTCGGCCAGGCTACGGAAGGTGGTGCCCAGGGTGTGGCGCAGGGCCGATTCCACGGCGGGCTGCTCGAACAGCGAACCTCCGTCCAGGTCGGACGCCGCACGGTCCAGCACCTCCTTCACGGTGACGTCCTGCCCCTTGGCCTCCATGGGCTGAACGGCCGCCAGCATGTCCTGCAGAAATCCGGTGACCGTTTCCGCTTGAGCCAGCCGGTTCTCGGCCAGCGATTCGGCCCGGGTGGCCCGCACCGCCTGCCAGGTGCTGCCCACCACGCCCAGGACCAGGGCCAGGGCCACACCCAAAGCCCCGATCACCAGAGGGCGGTGACGACGGGCGAACTTCCGGGCCAGGTACATGGTGCCCGGGGGGCGTGCGGCGATGGGCTGATCCTCCAGGTGCCGCTTCAGATCCATGGCCAGCCCGTTGGCCGAGGCGTAGCGCTGGTCCCGATCCTTGGCCATGGCCATCGAGGCGATCACGGTCAGGTCGCCGTCCAGGCTGGCGTCATGGCGGGACAGCGGGACCGGCTCTTCCTCACGGATGGCGCGCAGGGCCTCTTCCAGCGGGCGCTGCACCAGGTCCAGGGGCGGCCGTTCCACCAGCAGCTGATACAGGATCACGCCCAGGGCGAAAACATCGCTGCGGGTGTCCAGGTCGTCGGGGTCGCCGGCCAGCTGTTCGGGGCTCATGTAGGCGATGGTGCCCACCAGCTGGCCATGGGTGGTCAGCAGGGTGGACATGAAATCGGTGTCGGCGGGACGGGCCACGCCAAAGTCCAGGACCTTGGGTTGGCCCTGCGCATCGACAAGCACGTTGCCCGGCTTCAGGTCCCGGTGGATGATGCCCCGCTGATGCGCATGCTGCACCGCATCGCACAGCCGGATCATGACTTCCAGCCGGGCGCGCCGGTCGGGCTGTTGATCTTTCACCCACTGGTTCAAAGGCACGCCATCCACCAGCTCCATGGCCATGAAGGGCACAGGTCCGGCGGGGGTATCGGCCGTGCCGGCTTCGTAGATCTGGGCGATGCCGGGATGCTGCAAGCGGCCCAGGAAATCCGATTCGTGGGCGAAGCGTCGGCGCAGGTCGGCCGTGGCCATCTCGGGCCGGATCACCTTGAGGGCCACCAGCCGCCGGGGCTTTTCCTGTTCGGCCTCGTACACCACGCCCATGCCGCCTTGCCCGAGAATGCGCAGGGGGCGATAGTGCCCCACGCGTTCGGGGAGAACAGGGCCCGTGAATGTGGCGGTCGGGTCAGCGGCCAGGGTGGCGTCGGGGTCGAGGGGAAGAGTGTGGTCGTCGCCTGGCAAGGTCGGGTCGTGACTGGACATGGAAAACCCCCGGTTGAATACCCGATCACATTACTGGGAGTTGAGGGTTTCAGCAACCAAAACGGACGCACAGGGCCCCTCGGAGCAAAAAACACGTTTGTCTGACCCAGACCATCCCCTATCATGGGGGTTAGACGCTTGCTCAGCGTTCCGACGGATCGGAAACAGCCACGGCACGGAAGGCAGGGGGCATCCCCATGAAATTTCTGTTCACCGGTGGTGGCACCGGCGGACATCTGTATCCCGCCCTGGCGGTGGCCCGTGAACTGGCCGCCGACTCCACGCATGAACTTCTGTATGTGGGTATTCGCGGCCGCGCCGAGGACCAGGTCCTGGGCGGAGAACGCCGCGACCCTCGCTTGCCCCTGAAGCACGCCGCCAGCATGGGTTTTCCCGGGATGCGATCGCCCCGCCTGCCTCTTTTCCTCTTGAAGCTGGGCTGGGGCTGTGTGCAGGCCGGGTTCCATCTGCTGCGCTTCCGGCCCCACCTGGTGTTCGCCACCGGGGGATACGCCAGCGCTCCGGCCGTTTTTGCCGCACATTTCCTGCGGCGCCTCGGATTGTTGAGAACCCGCATCCTGGTGCACGAGCAGAACGTCCAGCCGGGGTTGATGAACCGGCAAGCCGCCGGCATGGCCGATCTGGTGGCGCTCACGTTTGCGGCGTCGGCGCGCTACCTGCCCGCAGCCCAGGTGCATCTTGCCGGCTATCCGGTGCGGCGCGACCTGCAGGATCGACCGGCGCGCCAGGAGGCCTGCCGCACCTTCGGCTTGACCCCCGAGAAACCCGTGCTCCTGGTGTTTGGCGGCAGCCAGGGTGCGCGCTGCATCAACCGCACCCTCTATGAAATCTTGCCCCAGCTGCTCGAGGCCGGCATCCAGGTGGTGCACGGCTACGGCGTGGCCAAGGGCGCTTACAACGCGGGAGCCGAGCATCAGGAGGCCCTGGCCCGGTTGCGCCAGGACCCGCAAACGGCGGCCCACATGGATCAGGCCTACCGACCTTTCGACTATCTCCATGAAATTCGCACGGCCTACGGGGCGGCCGATCTGGTGCTGGCCCGGGCGGGTGCCGGAGCCATCTTCGAGCTGGTGACCTGCGGACTGCCTTCCATTCTGGTGCCCAAGATGGGGCTGCCCATGGACCATCAGGTGGCCAACGCGCGGCTCATCGAAAAAACCGGGGCCGCCCAGGTGGTGCTGGAGCGCCCGCGGCCCGTGGATCAGGGGTTCGAGGAGGAGGTGGACGAGGCCGATCTGCGGCAGCGTATCATCAGCCTGATCGGCGATCCCGAGGCCCTGGCCGACATGGCCGCCCGGTGTGCGCCGCTGTCCATGGTCGGGGCGCTGGACGGTTTCGTGCAGATGACGCTGGATCTGGCCGCCGGTCGGTCCGTGTCCCTGGAGCCGGTGGAAGACGAGCCGGCGGCCGATGAACTGGCCCGGCTGGAAAGGGCGGAGGACGAGGAGCTGATCCGGCTGGCGCGCAAGTCGGCCCTCGGGACCGAGGTGCGGCGCTACCTGGCCTATCGCTACGGGGCGGCTCTGGCCTCGGAGAGCTGGACCCGGCGCAATCGCGGCATCAAGCTGGCGGGCGTGCTGCGGGACCGGGAGGCCCTGCCGCTGCTGCTGCACATCGCAAGGGATCCGCGGCGACCCGGCCTGCTGGCTCGGATGATGGGGGAGCGTCACTACCAGAACGGCTTCATCCGGCGCAACCTGGCCACGGCTCTGGGGCAAATCGGCGCGGCGGACCCCGAGGTCATCGCCCAGCTGACCACCATGCTGAACGACACCTACTGGGAAGTGCGGGTCGAGGCGATCAAGGCCCTGAGCAAGCTGTCGCCGCGGGCTCACGAGGCGCCGCTGGTGGCGCGCATCGAGGGGTTTCTGGCCAGCGGCAATTTCGAAGAGGTTCAGGCCGCGGTCTCCTACTGGGACCGGCGCGGGGTGACCGACAACTGGCGCGAGGCCATCCTGCCCCTGCTGAACCACAACAACATCCGGGTGCGCGAAGGGGTGGTGACCGCCCTGATCACTCAGATCAAGAAGCGCCGCCTGCCGGGGCGCGATCTCGACCCCATCCTGCGCGAAGTGCTGGTGACCAGCACCTGGTTCTCGCCGGAATTCCCGTTGAAGTCCCGGTTGCGCGACCTGGCCGTGGCCATCGATGAACAAGAGCCGGCGGCTCGCGAAGGGAACATGTCATGATCCTGTGGCTGGCGCAGCTGTTGGCCGAAGCGAACGAAGGCTGGGGCTTCCTGCGGCTGTTCGACTACCTGTCCTTTCGCGCGGTGATGGCCACCATGACCACCTTCGGGTTCAGCCTGATCATCGGGCGGCCCATGATCCGCATGCTGCACCGCAACGGGATCCGCGATGTGGTGGAAGATTTCGGGGTCATCGACATCCGCGCCAAGCGGGGCACCCCCACCATGGGGGGGCTCATCATCATTTTCAGTTTCATGGTGGGTTACCTGCTGTGGTGTGAGCTGAGCAACCCGTTCACCTGGGCGGCCATCTTCGCGTTCCTGGCGTTCGGTTACATCGGGTTCATCGACGATCTGGGCAAGGTGCGCGGCGGCGGCGGCAAGCACGGCCTGTCGCAGCTGGCCAAGCTGGGGTTGCAGGTGGTGGCGGCGGGGTTGCTGGTCTGGTGGATGCTGTCCAGCTGGTCCCCGGTGCCCGACCCCATCCGCACCAAGCTGTTCCTGCCCTTCCTCATCAACCCGGTGCTGGACCTGGGCTGGCTGTATGCGCCCTTCATGGCCTTCGTCATCCTGGCGGTGGCCAACAGCGTGAACTTTGCCGACGGCATGGACGGCCTGGCCACGGTGCCGGTGGCCGTCAGTTACATGGTGTACGCGGTGTTTGCCTACGTGATCGGCAACGAGGTGTACAGCGGGTACCTGCAGTTCGACTACATCCTGGGCAGCGGCGAGCTGACCGTGGTGGCCGGCGCGGTCCTGGGCGCCTGCATGGGTTTCCTGTGGTACAACTCGTACCCCGCCGAGGTTTTCATGGGTGACACCGGCAGCATGGCCCTGGGCGGCTTGCTGTCGCTGATCATCCTGGTGCTGAAGCAGGAGATCCTGTTCGTCATCGTGGGCGGTATTTTCGTGGCCGAAGGAGCCTCGGTGCTGCTGCAGCAGCAGGTGGGTTTCGCCATCCTGGGCCGCCGATTGTTGCTGCGCGCACCCATCCACCACGCCTTCGAGCGTCAGGGCATTGCCGAGACCAAGGTGGTGACCCGGTTCTGGATGGTGGCGCTGGTGCTCGGGTTCCTGGGCCTGCTCAGTTTGAAGGTCAGGTGAGGGGCCGGCGCGCATGGGGCCTGGTGCTGGTCTGGATCCTGGCGGGAACAGTCCAGGCGCAGGATTTTCCCACCCGTTGGAATGACCAATCTCCTGCCGAAATTCTGACCTCACTGACGCTCGAGGAAAAAGTAGGGCAGCTTTTCATCGTTTACCACGGTCCGGCGGCCTTCATGGCGGAACACGGCTTCGGGGGCTCGCTGATTTTTTCTTCCATGGTGAAAAAGCCCGAGGAGTTGCAGGCGTCGCTGGCCGAGGCCCAGCGTCAGTGCAAGATCCCTTTGCTGGTGGCGATTGATCAGGAGGGGGGCAAGGTCAATCGGCTGCAGTCGGTGCCGGGTCTGGAGAACACCCCATCGGCAACGCAGATGGCGGAAATGGAGGCGGCCGGGATTATG
The DNA here is from genome assembly GCA_036351155.1 of Candidatus Krumholzibacteriia bacterium. GTDB lineage: Bacteria > Krumholzibacteriota > Krumholzibacteriia > LZORAL124-64-63 > LZORAL124-64-63 > LZORAL124-64-63. Next base: position 11,833 of record JAZBOO010000342.1, read on the forward strand.
GCGGTGACCCACCCCTGGGCCGAGGCCATGATCCGGCTGGGCATCAACACCAACCTGGCGCCGGTGCTGGATCCCGCGCGGGGGCCAGGGGGAGAGCTCACCCTGATGGGTAAGCGGGAGCGGGCGTTCGGCAGTTCTCCAGAAGAGATCCTTGCGCCGGCAGGCGCCGTCATGAGTTCCTTGGCAGGCAACGGAATCGGCTGCATCGTCAAGCATTTCCCGGGTTATAACGTTCTGCAGAACAGCGACCATGAGCTGGCGGTTTCCTCGGCGTCCCTGGCCGAGCTGGAGGCGCAGATCGTGGCCTTCACCCAGGCCATGCCCCGGGCTATGGGCGTGATGATGAGCAGCATCCGCTTCACCGCCGTTTCGGAAACGCCTGCGGTGCTGGATCCCTACTGGGTGGGACGGGCCCGGTGTGGGTACAGCGACCGCCTGGTCATGACCGATGATCTGTGGGGAGGCGCGCTGCGCGGCTGGGTGAGTGGAACCCATACGGTTGATCAGGTGGACTACCCTGCGGAGGATCTGCACCGCCTGGTGTTGCTGGCCTTCGACGCCGGGAACGACATGCTGATGGTCACGTTTCCCGCCAAGGCCATCGAGATGAAGGCCATCCTGGTGGAGGCAATCCCGGGGGACCCGGTGCGGCAGGCCCTGCTGGATGGGGCGGTTTTGCGCATCTTGCAGGCGAAACTGGACTTGAATCTCTTTGTCAGGTAGATCGTTCTGACTCCTTGGCTGGTCGCGATAACCCACTCTCCTGCTGGGTCTTATCGCCAAGAAGTCCCAAAAAAACAACACTTTTAATTTACTAATTTTTATTACAATATGTTAAAATAGTCCCTCGTTGAAATTGAGTCCCCAGTTCTCTTCCTGAAATTCCCCGGAGGATCACATCTTGAAGCTGTCATCCCATTGGTCTGCCTTCATCGTTCTAGGCACCTTGGCCTTCACCCTGTCGCTGGCCGGTCCGGCCCAGGCTGAGTGGAGCCACGATCCCACCGTCAACACCAACCTGACCACCACGGACAACCACTTTGGCAGCTCATGGATGCAAACGGTGCCGGGAAACACCGGTGAAGTGATCAGCATGTGGGAGAACTGGGACGACCGGCAGGTGATTGTGGCCCAGAAACTGGACGCTGACGGTGTGCCGCTGTGGGGCAATGGTGGGGCGGTCGTCATCGCGGACAGCATGTTCACCGGGCACCCGTGTATTGCCCCCGATGGAAGCGGGGGAATGTTCCTGGTGTGGAGCAAGCCTGCGCCCACCGGCACTCTGGCGCGCATCCAGCACTTCGACCAGAATGGTGATCCGACCTGGGTGACCGGTGGCGTTGTCATGCAGCAATTTGCTCTGGTCGGCACGGTTCAATCTGAACCCCAGGTGGTTTCCGATGGGCAAGGCGGCGCCATCGTGGCCTGGATCCATGACGGGGACAACAATGACTCGGTCTACGTCCAGCGGTTCAATGCGGCCGGTACCCGGCAATGGAGCTCGGGCACCCTGGCATCGTTCACCACGGGAGATGCTCGGGCTTTGGGCCTTCACACGGGGACTTTGGTGGGTGAAGCTTGTCTGGCCTGGGCGCAACAGGGCGGGGACACGGGTTGGGATCTCTTTGGCCAGTACGTCTTGCCGGACGGTTCGACTCAGTGGACCACGGAAGAGGAAACCGTGATCTGCAACTCCCCCGGAGACCAGTTCAGTCCCCAGGTCGTCTCCTTTGACTACAAGGGTCTCCTGGCCAGCTGGGTGGGCTATGGGGATGGCGAAACGCCACAGGTTTACGTCCAGTTCAAGCACCGCTACGGGATCTTGATGTACGGGGCCAGTGGCCAGAACGCCGTTGGCTACTATGCCTCCCAGGGAGATCCTCACCTGTGCGCCGGACCAGACCGGGATGCCTACCTGATCTACACGGACGGGCCCGGATGGAATGAACAGGGAGGGCGTGTAGCTGTCAACCGCTTTGAGCGGGATTGGAGTTTTGTCTGGGGGTACCAGGGGCTCACCCTGTCCGAGCAGGAGCGGTGCCTGTATAAATC